>JAICQQ010000137.1 GCA_025937785.1 Polyangiaceae bacterium | reverse complement strand
GAGGCCGTCATCCCTGATGGCTGCGTTTTCATCGATTCGACGGACCTGTGCCCCAACCCGACCGCCAAGAGCGACCTGTACCACTGCGGGCCACCTGGTTCGCAGAACGGCGCCGACGGGCGCTACATGCTGCTCGTGATTCACGATGGCGAGGGTACCACCCTCGAGTGGCCAGCGACGGTGGATTGGAACCTGACCGCGCTGGCGGCGCGGCGGGCGCTTTGCGAGTAGCGCTACCATGCCCACTGTCCAGCCCCCTCGGCTTCGGTCCAGGGGGCTTTTTGGGTAGGAGCACCATGGCAGACCCAAAACTTCGCACCAAAGGCGCCGGCACGATCACCGTGAAGAATGGCCACTGGCATGTCCGGGTGAGCCTGCCCGACGGGACTCGCCCCTGGTACACGCTCTGCAAGGTGAGGCTCACGGGCGAGTGCACGTGCATGGCGATGAGCGAGGCGAGGCGCGCTGAGGTTGCGGCCCACATTGCCGAGCGAGAGCGGGAGCGCGTGGCCAAAGAGTTGGCAGAAGAGAACCGGCAAATCAGCGAGCGTCGACTTACGGTGAAGGCGTTCGGCGAGAGGTGGACGAGCGGGCAGCTCTACGACAAGCACGGCGACGTCAACGGGCTCAAGCCGAAGGCGAGCGCGAAGAACGACGAGTACCGGCTGAAGGCGTACGTCTACCCCGAGATCGGCAACATGCCGGTGGCCGACGTGACCGAGCAGGACGTGGAAATCGTCCTGCAGAAGGCCGAGGTGAAGGCCCGCAAAAAGCTCGGACGCGCCTGGCGCAAGTCGTCGCGCTTCCAGGTCTATCAGGTCATGCGGCGCTTGTTCGACCTGGCGATCCGCCCGGGGCGGCTTCGAGAGGTCAACCCGGTTCAGAGGTTCATGCGGCCAGGGCGCGACGACCAGAAGCTCTACGGCTTCCTCTACCCGAACGAATTGCTGTCGCTCCTTGGCTGTCAGGATGTGCCGATCGAGCGACGGGTGCTCTACGCCCTAGCCGTGTTCACGGGCCTTCGGAAGGGCTCGCTGTACGCGCTGAAGTGGTCGGGCGTCGACTTCCACCATCGGACGCTGACGAGCCTGCACAGCAAGACCGGGCTGCCCCAGCTGTTCGAGGTGCACGCGACGCTGATGGCCTTGCTCGAGGCGTGGCATAGGCACCGTGGCCAGCCCGACGACGACTCGCCGATCGTGCCTCGGGTGCCCACCAGGCAGCGCGAGGCACGGGTCTTGAGGGACGACCTCGAGGCCGCCAAGGTGAAGCGGGCCACGCTGTTCGGCGGCGCCGACAACGTCCAGCAGATGCGGTTCCACGACCTTCGGGCGACGTTCGTCACGTGGGCCATGCGCGAGGGCAGGGGCGACGGGTGGATCTCGGACCGCACCGGGCACCTGACGCCGACCATGCGGCAGAGGTACGCGCGGGCGGCACGGACGCTCGCCGATCTGAACTACGAGCCGTTCCCGAACGTGTCCGAAGCCATCCCCGAACTCGTTGAGCGGCCCACCAACGTGGTGCCCCTCAAGCGTTCAGGGGAGTAACTGTCCCTGAAACTGTCCCCGGGTGCTGTTCAGTGAACACGAAAAACAGCTGTTTTGATGCTGTGTCCGGGGACGGAATTGAACCGCCGACACGAGGATTTTCAATCCTCTGCTCTACCGACTGAGCTACCCGGACGTTCCGGGTGACGAAGGGGTGGCCTTGGTCATCCGGCCCGCTGCTTTGGCTGGGGCCTGACAGCGAGGCGGGGGTAATAGCTCAGGGGGCCCGGGCTCTGCAACCACCAGTTTGTCGAAAAATCGCTAAGCCTATCGAATCACTGGCGGACGGTTTCGTACACCACGTCCATCGGCGTGCCTTGGGGGACCAGCATCACCGGGGGCGCGTACGAGAAGGCGCTATCGCCGGCACAGTACTCCGCTTCGATGTCGCCTAGCCCCATGAGGGTGAGGGTGGTCTCGTCCGTCGCGTAGGCGCCCGAACGTGGGTCGGTACCCTGGGCCGTGCCGACACAGCGGCAGCCGCCGTTCGAGTCTTCGCAAGCCGTATCCGGGAAGCCCATCACTGCGAGGGTGGCCGCGAAGCTAGGGCAGGTGATGTCGCACTCGGCGGGGACGTCGAGCTCGATCGTGAGGCTGAAGCTGACCTCTTGGTTGAAGCTCGTGTCGTCGAAGCTGATCGTGCCCGCCAGCTCGCCGCTCGAGCTCACGAGGGTGATGGAAGGGCAGAAGGACTGGAGCGGGCCGACGACTTGCTCGGTCGTGACGCACGCCTGCACGTAGCGCCACGCGCCGTTTGGGATGGTGCCGCCGCAGGCTTGGTGGCTACAGCTGTCTTGGATGAGGAAGACGCCGGTGTCGGCGTCGCCCCCGGTGGTGCCTGGGTCGCCCGTCGCAGTATGGGGGCTGCCCGCGGCCCCGCCGGCAGCGGTGTTGGCGGATGCGCTGGCGACCGTGGTGGTGGTCGCTGCACCGCCCATTCCACTCGTGGCGGAGGCAATGGTGGCGCTCGACGACGCAGCCGAGACCGAGCTCACGCTCGAATGCGCGGTCGCAGTCGACAGCACGGAGCTCACGGTCGCGGTCGCGGTCGCGGTCGCGGCCGCGGTCGCGGTCGCCGTTGCGGGGGTCGACGACGTTGCGCCAACGCTCGCCGTGCCGTCTGGGTCAGAGGTGCTGCTGCAGCCGAGCCAAAGCGCCGGTAGGGAGAGGACTGCGAGGGGACGCAGTCGCCCGATCACTGGGAGAGGGTTTCGTAGACGAACTCGACCCCTTGGATCTCGCCGGTGTACTTCAACGAGTCGCCGCTGACGCAGTAGCTCGACTGCTCGCCGTCGAGCTCGACGTTGTCGCCGTCGCTGGAGTAGTCGCCGGAGGCGGTGCTTTCGCCCAGCATGGTGCCGCTGCAGAGGCAGCCGCCGTTGCTGCCGTCGACGCAGCTGGCGTCCGTGAGGCCTGCAGCAGCGAGACCGAGCCCCACGACGGCGCAGTTGCCGACGATGCAGGCCTCGGGGACGTCGAACTCGCCGTTGACGCTGAAGGTCACGTCTTGGGTGAAGCTGTCGTCAGTGAAGCTGATCGTGCCGCTGACTTCGCCCCCCGCGCTCACGACCCCGATGCTGTCGCAAAAGGTCTGGAACGGAGCGAGCAGGGCTTCTTCTTCCACGCACAGGCGGGAGTAGCGCCAGTCGGTGTCGGCGAGGTCGCCGCCGCAGGCTTCGTAGCCGCAGTCGTCTTCGATCACGACCGTGCCGCCTCCACCCGAGCCGCCAGGCGCGCCGGCGCTACCGCCCACGCTGCCCTGGTCGCCGGCAGAACCGCCGACGTTCATCGTGCCGCCCGACCCGCCGCTGGCGTCAGAGCCCCCCGTACCACCCGAGCCGCCGGGACTACCGGTCGTCGTGGTGGCACCCGTCGTGGACGTGGTGTTCGGGCTGCTGGTGTTCGGGCTGCTGGTGCTCGGACTGCTGGTCGCGGTGTTCGTGGTCACCGTCGACGTATCGTCGTCATCATCCGAGCCGCCGGACTCGTCCTTGCCGCACGCGATGAATAACGCCGAAATCAATGCCAAGTAGGAGATGCGCAGAGTTCCCGTTCCCATGTGTGCAACTCTGGCACCGATCGGACCCTGGCGGCAAGCGGTCGTCGTGCCGCTGCCCAGGAGCTTCGCACGGATTTGCCGGGCCGCTTGTGGTAGCAACCCAGTGATGCTGAAAATGACCGCCTGGGTTGCGTGGGCGGGTCTTTGCCCGCTGGTGCTGGCGCTGGCTCCCGGGTGTCGGCGCAACGATGCCGCCGAGCGCGCGCAAGCCCCCGCAGGCCGGGAGCAAGCGCGGCCTCGGGTCGCGAAGCTAAATCTGACACCTGGGGCGGCGGCGGGGCGCAATCGCTTTCAGGACGATGCGCTCTGGCAGCGCGCTGGGGCGGGGGCCGAGATCGATCTGATGCGGCTTGCGAATCGGGAAGGAGCCACCGGCTTGCTCGAGGGCCTGAGTGTCGGGCGCAGCGTGGGATTGACGGCGCTTGCGGCGCTGCCGCACGCCGACGACGGTGAGCTTGCCCTCGATCGCTTGTGTCAGCTCTTGGCGGGCGACGCGGCCGAGCCCGCAGCGCCGAACCTCGCGGTGCTGCGTTCGCTGCACGCTATCGTGGCGCGCCCCCCCGAGCCGCGCGAAGCGCTCGCTGCCCAGGGGTATGCTGGCTGTTTGCCGGTGGTGGAGCGCCTGGCCAAGTTGCCGAGTCTCGATCCCGAGCGCCACGACTTGGCGAGCAGCGCGGCGGGGTTGCTGCTGGAGCACCGCGACGCCGCTCGGCGATGATCCGTGTTCGGCCGTGTTCGCCGTGTTCGCCGTGTTCGCCGTGTTCGGCCGCGCTCGACCGTGATCAGCGGTGATGGACATTGATCGACGTGATCGATGCGATGGCAAATCGGCTCTGATTTTGCTGGGGGTCAAGCTGCCCCCCGAATCCGGGTCACGGGCCCGTGCTACTTGGGGTAAGATCGTGGACGCGTGGTCGGTCTCGCGTCAGGCAACCCGAACAATCCGTACACCTCGGAAGCGTATCTGCAGCAGTTGCTGCAGAAGGCAATCGCCGCGGGGGCGCGCGACGTTCACCTGAAAGTGGGCCAGCCACCGGGCGCCCGCGTGCGGGGAAACCTGGTCTTCTTCCGACTCGATAAGATCCTGCCGATGCACACGGAGGCGGCCGCGCGGCACATCATTCACGATTACGACGTGCTCGAGACGCTCGATACGCTGAAAGAGTACGACACCAGCTACGAGGTGCACGGGCTCGGTCGCTTCCGCGTCAACATCTACCGGCAGCGCTCGTCCTTGGCGATCGTGATGCGTGTGATTCCGATCAACGTGCCGACGCTCGAAGCGCTCGGCGCGCCGGCGGTGTGCGCCGAGCTGGCGGAACGAGACCGGGGTCTGGTGCTGTGCGTCGGGGCTGCCGGCAACGGTAAGAGCAGCACGCTGGCCGCGATGATCGGGCACATGAACAAGAACCTGTCGCGCCACATCGTGACCATCGAAGATCCGATCGAGTATTTGCACATGGACGATCGCTGTTCCATCAGCCAGCGAGAAATCGGGCTCGATACCCAGTCGTTCGCGAGCGCGCTGCGCGCGTCGCTGCGGCAAGATCCAGACGTGATTCAGGTCGGCGAGATCCGCGACGCCGAGACCATGGAGATCGCGCTGAAGGCGGCCGAGACGGGCCACCTGGTGTTGTCGACGCTGCATACGCCCGATGTCGCCCGCACCATGAACCGCATCATCGCACTGAGCGCGGGCAACGCCGACGAGCTCCGCGAACGCCTGGGCGACGCCATGCAGGGGGTGATCGCGCAGCGGTTGCTGCGGCGCGCCGACGGTCAGGGTGTGGTGCTTGCGGCGGAAGTGCTCGTGGGCACGGGCTCGGTGCGCGAAAGTATCAAGCGCCCCATCGGCAACCCGTCGCTCAAGGAGCTGATGGAGGGCGGCAGCGAAATGTACGGGATGCAGACCTTCGAGATGCACATCAAGGCCCTGGTCCGTGAGGGTGTCATCGATCGCGAGACCGCGCGGGCGGCGATCAGTCACTAGCCGCGATCACCGGGGCGCTAAATCTGGCTTTGGAGCCGACACGGTGCTGGACTCCTGGACCGCCTTTGGCTAGACCCCGTGAAGCCATGGTCGAAGACATCCGCCACGATTGGTCCTTGAGTGAAGTGCGCACGTTGCACGATACCCCGCTGTTCCAGCTGGTCGATCGGGCGCGCTCGGTGCACGTCACCCACCATGCCGACAACTCCGTGCAGCTATGCACCTTGCTCAGCGTGAAGACGGGCGGCTGTCCCGAAGACTGTGCCTACTGTCCCCAGTCGTCCCACCACCAGACGCCGGTCAAGGGCGAGGCCATGCTCAAGGTCGACGAGGTGTTGGCCGCCGCGGCGCGAGCCAAAGAGCACGGCGCGACGCGCTTCTGCATGGGGGCCGCCTGGCGTGAGGTCAAAGACGGCTCCGCCTTCGACCGCGTGCTCGAGATGGTGCGGGGGGTCAAGTCGTTGGGGCTCGAGGCGTGTGTGACGCTGGGAATGCTGAACGCCGATCAGGCAGCGCGTCTGAAAGCAGCCGGGCTCGACGCGTACAACCACAACCTGGACACTTCCCGCGAGCACTACAAGAGCATCATTTCCACGCGTCAGTTCGATCAGCGGCTCGCGACGCTCCGCGCGGTGCGCAACGCAGGCATTACCGTCTGCTCGGGTGGCATCATCGGCATGGGCGAGAGCGTCGACGACCGCTGCCAGATGCTGGTCGAGCTCGCGAACCTCGATCCTCAGCCCGAGAGCGTGCCGATCAACGCCTTGGTGCGTGTGGAAGGAACGCCGCTCGCAGCGATGCCGCCGATCGATCCGCTCGAGCTGGTGCGCATGGTCGCGGTCGCGCGCGTCATCATGCCGCGGTCGCGCGTGCGGTTGAGCGCAGGGCGCAGCGAACTGAACCGCGAGGCGCAGCTTTTGTGCTTGTACGCCGGAGCCAACAGCATCTTTTACGGCGATCGCTTGCTGACTACTCCCAATCCGGACACCTCCGAGGACGAAGAGCTGGTACGCGCTGCCGGCCTCACGGTGCAGCCGCCGAGCGCTCGCCTGGCCCCCGACGCTAGCGACGCTTCGGCGGCGGAGTAGCTGCCGCCCGCGCCACGCCCTCCGAGCGGTCGAGCTGGGTGATCGTCAGCGTGCGCACCTCCAGATCTGCACGGCGGATCTGGGTGCGCCACGCGCGCGTCATGCTGCGCGAAGGATAGTCCGCGGCCAGGTCGGTGGGATAGCGACTGTCCTGAACCAGCAAAATGGTGGCAGCGTCACGCCAGCGCTCCGCGGGGGTCCAGCGCTCGAAGTCCGTGGCGACCGGGGAGTTGCAACCGACGCCCAGGCGCTTGCCGAGCGCCACCTGGGCCTGCGCACAGATCATCCAATGCGGCGAACCCACGACCGCAGGCAGCTGGCCCGTCTTCTGCAGCACGTCGTCGACCGCCTGGTTCAACAGACGCTTGCCCGGCCCCCAGGCATACAGGTCGTTGGTGAGGTCGTAGCGAGGCTCATAGCCGCCGAGAGCCTTTCCGATGCTCGAGGTCGCGAAGCGGATGCCCACGTCCGTCTTCACGCTCAGCCAGACCAGTAGGGTGAACAACGCGCCCGTAGCGAGGGCGGCTGCGGCGAGTCGCCGCGACACCATGTCTTTGCGAGCGGCGTGCACACCCAGGGCCAAGAGTGGCGGCGCGATCCAGTGCGGCTCCGCGCGGTTCGACCACAAGCACAGCGGCACGAGCACGATGAGCGGCACGACCAGCGACCACCAGAGCACCGTCGACGCAGGGTCGCGGCGCCGGTGTCGCGTGAGGTGCCTGCCCACCGTCCACGCCGCCAGCAGGTAAGGAGGGCTCACGTACAAGAGCTGGCCGCCCAGGAACTTTCCGAGGTTCGCGAGCGAAAGGCCCGCGCCGGCCTGCGTCGTGACGAGCCGGTGCTCGAGCATCGGAAAGCCGTTGGCGAGCTCCCAACCCGCCAGCGGTGCCACGACGATGGCACAGCACACGACCGCCCCCCAGGGCCCGAAGCTGCGCCAGACGCCGCGGGTGCGCCGCTGGATCGTTGCCATGAACAGCGCTGCAGCCAGCAGCGCGCCGCTCACTTTGGCGAGCATGGCCAGGCCCAGGACGAAGCCCAGACCGAGCCAGCCCAAGAGGATGCGCTTGCCATGGGCAGCCGGCAGATCGGTGCGGAGCAGGTAGTTGGCGAGCGCCAGCGCGAGCAGCCAGCACACGGCGAGCGGCAGATCGGGGGTGACCCCGAACAGACCCACGCTGAGCTCGGGCACTAGAGCCAATGCGATCACCGCGCCGGCCGCTCGTTCCCAAGGCAGCCCGGTGGCGCGCACTGCCAAGGCGCCGAGCCACGGCACGAGCGTGGCGATGAGCGCACTCATCCCGTGCGCGATTTCTGCGTCGGGGGCAGCGCCGTGTCCTAGAGAGCGCAAGAGCACACCGATCAAGCCCGGGTGGTCGAGATAGGCAGGCTGCGGGTAGAGCGCGTAGCAGGCATAGAGCGCTTCGGCATCGCCGTAGCCGACGCCGCGCGCCGTGTGCAGCCTGAGCGCGAGCAACGCGAGCGAGAGCCCGAGCGCGAGAGTGACGCGCGGCCCCAGCTTCGCGCTCGGTGTCTTGGTTACCTCAGCCACGATTCGAGCAACCCGGCCACGCGCTCGGAGGGGAGGGCGGCGCCCGGACGCTGGGTGCGAGCGCGCACTGCGAGACAATCCTCGCGATACCGCTCCCGCTCGGTGAGCACGTGCTGCATCTCGGCGGCTAAGGTCGCCGCATTCATCCTGCTTTGCAAGAGCTCAGGAAACGCCGGACGTCCCAAGATCGCATTGGGCAAGCCCACGTAGGGCGTTTCGAGGAGTTGCCGGGCAAGCCAGCCCGTCAGCGGATCCGTCCGATAGACGATCACCGGCGGTACCTCCGCAAGTGCGCACTCGAGCGTGACGGTGCCGCTGGTGGCGAACGCCGCGTCGAAGGCGGGCAGGCTGGCGCAACCGGTGAGCACCCGGATGCGAGCGCGCTGAGCCAACGTTCGTGCCCAGCGCTGAACGTCCTGCGACAAGCTCTCGGCGAGCAGAAGCGAGCAACGCGGTGGCACGGCGCCGCGGGCTGCCAGCAAGTTGGCCGCGGCGAGCATCGGTTCCAGCGTACGGCGCACTTCGCCATCCCGGCTGCCCGGCAACAGTGCAATGGCCCGGTCGCGCGCTTGATGGCCGAGCTGGCGGCGCAGCTCGCTGCGCGCTTCGTAGCGAGTCTCGAGGCCAGGGTGCCCGACGTGCTCGACGTCGACAGCGGTCGGGCGCCAGTACGCGACTTCGAAAGGGAACAGCAGCGCCACGCGGTCGCAACTGTGGGCGAGTCGGCTGACCCGCGCCGAGCGCCATGCCCACACCTGCGGTGGCGAGTACCAGAGCACCCGACTGCCGCGGCGCCGGAGCTCGCGCCCCAGGCGCGCATTGAACGCACTGAAGCCGACGAGCAGCGCGACGCGGGTGCGCGCGGTCGACGCGCAGCTGAGGAGCCGCGCGTAG
Organism: Polyangiaceae bacterium; assembly: GCA_025937785.1. Classification (GTDB taxonomy): domain Bacteria; phylum Myxococcota_A; class Polyangia; order Polyangiales; family Polyangiaceae; genus JAICQQ01. The sequence continues at coordinate 12,684 of JAICQQ010000137.1, read as the reverse complement.
GCACGCCCCAGGCGCCCGGCGCGGCGCAGGGCGCCGATGGGCCCCATGCTGGCGAGGCCGAGATCGCGGACCACGAGCTCCGCCCCGGCTGCGGCCAGCGCAGGTCCGCCCATCCCGATCGCGCGCTGCTCGAGGCGGCCGACGACGCGCGCCGCCATCGCGTCCCCGGAGGCTTCGCCGGCTACGACCAGGTATGGCGCGCCCGGTGCTGCCATGAATGCGAACTCAAACGGGGCGTTTTGCCTGCCGGCGCCCGATCCGCAGACGCAGGCCGACACCGAGCGCCAGCGCGAACGCGAGCGGCCAAGCGCGCGTCGAGCCCGTCGGGGAGTTGGCGATCGCGCACCCTTCGTCGGGTGGGGGGGCGCAGTCGGGCGAGAACCCGTGGCGCGGACGGCACTGGTCGCCCCCGATATCGCGGTTCGGCGGGTACGCCTCGCAGATCCCTTCTTCGTCGTCGCTTTCGAGGTCGCGGAAGGACAGGTCGCCCCGTTCATATTCGACGAACATGGTGGCGCTGCCGACGTGCGAATGGGACAGGCCAAGGAAGTGCCCGGCTTCGTGCGTGATGATGGACTCGAGATCGAAGTCGACGACCGAGTTGCTCGTGGTCAGCGGCGTCTTGAACGAGTTCACCTCGATGTCCGCGTCGAAGATCTCGCCGGTGTCGTAGTTGAAGGTAATCGTGGTCAGGGCCAGCGTGGCGTTGGCGCCTGCGTACGGCCAACTGGTGTCGCGGAACATGATGACGTTCGCGTTGGGGTCATTGGAGTTGTACTCGGGCTCGGCGCAACTGACTGGACCCGTGTCCGAGGTCCTCAGCGAAGGTGAGCCGCCGCGACAATCAGCGTTCGTCCAACGATCGAAGGCACGCTCGGCGATGTCGTGGATCGTGTCGTAGTCCACACCTCGGCCTGGAGAAGCGTCGCGCTGGATCGAATACGACACGCAGCCGCTTTTCCACGTCAGCGGCAGACCGACCGTCGTGCACCCTCGAGCGTCGTACGAGCACTCGGTTTGCGGGTCGCAGGTGGTCGTGCGGCAGAACGCGAAGGCCGGCGTGGTCGAGAACGAAGCGGCGAGGCTCGCGGCGCCCGCGACCCAGCACGCGGTAACTTTCTTCATGGCTGGAGGGCCTTGAGCACGATGTCGCGCGCCTCGGCGAAGGTCCTGTCGCGCAGCCGGTCGACCGCGGCGGCCTTGCTCGGGAGCAACGTGCCCAAACGCGGGCTAAGCTTCAGACGGGCGACACCGCGAGCGTCGCTCAAGAGACGATAGTGGCCCTGCGCCATGGCCGTCACGCGCGTGATGCCCGTGTTCGAATCTTGAAGGAAAAGCAGGCTGGGTTCGTTCAACCGCAACGCGGCTTCACCGTGCACGACCTGTCCGATCTTGCCGACCCGCCCGCCCAGGGTCTGCACCATGATCTCCGACTCTGGGTTACCGACGACAGCTTCGCGAAGCACCACCCGTGTGTAGGTGACGATGCGCCGCGCCTCGCCGATCTTCGCCCACTCACCATAGGCCTCGACGGGTTCGCCGAGCAGCACCGCGCGACTGTTGTCGGTGAGATCTTTGACGCTCATCGCTCGCGCGACGGACGCCAACGCCATGCGGGGCAGCAAGGCCACCGCTCCTGAAAGCCCAAGGGTGACTAAAGCACCACGCCGAGTAACCATCCGCCAGGCAGCGTAGCACACGGCACCGGCGAACCAAGGCAGGGGGGGCGCGCCGTCAGGCACCCCCAGGGGAACCCAACCATCAGATGGCCGCCCGGAAGGGTGTTAGGGCCGGGTGGCGCAGGGCCGCCAGGGCGCCCACCGGATGGTTGCCGGCTTCCCGCTGGATTTCGGGCGGGCGGGAAGATTTCGCTTGTGGCCCAGCCCTGTGACAAGCTTCGCGCGGCGCGCGTTTGCGCTATAAGCGGTAACGCTCCGGACCCCCGAGCACCACCCAACTTCGCTGGCGAATGACCACACTCTTGCCGTTGGCCGAAAATTTCGACCAAGACTCCGAAACTCTGGCCTCGGAGCTCCGAATCTACCTGCAGCGCCATCAGGGTCGTGTCGAGGAGATGATCGCCAGCGGCGGCGAAGAAGCGGGACTCGCGGCTAGCATTCGGCACGCCAAATCGTTCGACGGGCTTTTGTGCTCGCTGTTCCATGCTGTGAAGGGCGCCATGACCCGCCGCAAGCAGTGGCACCCGGTATCACTGGCCGCCGTGGGCAGCTACGGCCGGGGAGGGCTGGGTTACAAGAGCGACCTCGACGTGCGCCTGCTGTGTGCGGGGCGCGTGGGGCGGGCTCAGGGCATCGCCGAAATGCTGTTGTATCCGCTCTGGGACGCGGGGCTCTCCATCGGCCACCAAGTCGTCACGATCAGCGACATGGTCGATCTGGCCAAGCGCGATCTGCCCACGGCGACGACCGTGCTCGACTGGCGAGTGATTGCCGGCGACGCAGAACCGACCGATCGGATGTTGAAGAAGGCATTCCGTGGGGTGTTCAGCGAAAAGAACGTCGCCCGCTTCATCGAGCAACTCGCCGAGCACGCGGTCGAACGCGGCAATCGCTACGGTGGGTCCGTGTACCTGCTCGAACCCGAGGTCAAGAACGGCTACGGCGGCCTCCGCGACCTGGACATCATCCACTGGGTGAGTCGCGCGCGCTGGCGAGTCGACCCGTCGGCGCTGGTGGGGCTCGACGTGCTCCTGGCGGGCGAACACCGCGAGCTCAGCGCAGCGGCCGAGTTCTTGTGGAAGGTGCGGAACCTGCTCCATTACTACTCCAAGCGCCGCGCCGATCGGCTCAGCTTCGATCGGCAGGAGCTGCTCGCCACCGATCTCGGTTACGGCTCGGGCGGCGGGGCGGTGGAGGAAATGATGAGCGAGTACTACCGGCATGCTCGCACCATCTTTCGTCTGCGCGAGACGCTGCTCAGCCGCGCCGAGCCGCCGCCCAGGCGGGCGCCGCGCGAACGGACGGTAGACGCCGACCTGAAGCTCATCGGGGAGAGCTTGGCGTTGAGCGATCCGGCGGAGCTCGGGCGCCGTCCCGAGTTGGCGCTGCGCCTTTACTGGGAAGCGGTTGCGCGCGACGTGGGCGTGTATCGTGCTTCGAGCGATGCCGTAGCGCGCGCCACGACGGATCCGGATTTTTGTGAGCGGCTGCGCGCTTCGTCGCAGGCGGCCACCCAATTCCGGCGCCTGCTTCGGGTCGTGCAACGCACCAAGCTCCGCGACGAATCGGTGCTGAAAGAGCTGCACGACGTGGGGCTGCTCGTGGCGATGATCCCCGAGTTTCGACCCGTCGTCGGTCGGGTCCACCACGATATCTACCACGTGTACACGGTCGACGTGCACTCGATCGCGGCGGTAGACCGGCTCCGCAGCTTGTGTCGCGGAGAGCTCGCGCACAAGGCCGCACTGGCGTCGCGGCTCGCGGCCGAGGTGGCGCGGCCCTGGGTGCTGTTCATGGCGATGCTGCTCCACGACATCGGCAAGGACATCGGCGGCCGCAACCACCCGCAGCGCGGCGCCGACTTGGCAGAGAGCATCTGTTCCAGGCTCGGGGTCGCTGCCCACGACATCCCCGAGATCCAGCACCTCGTGCTGAAGCATTTGCGCATGTATCACGTGGCCACCCGCCGCGACATCGACGACCCCTCGACCATCGACAACTTCAGTCGCGAGGTGCACGGACACGAAGGCTTGCGTGAGTTGTATTTGCTCACCGTCGCCGACGTGGGGACCACCAGTCCCACCGCCCTCAGCAGCTGGAAGGCCCGCATGCTCGACGACCTGTACGTGGGCACTTCGGGGCGGCTGCAGGGCGTCGACAAGAAGCGGGGCGAAGGGCGTGCGGACGAGGTGCGGGCTGAAGTGAAGCGGCTCACCTCCAGGGAAATCCCGGAAGCTTTCGTGGAGCGTTTCCTGCACGCCATGCCTCCGCGCTACCTCCACGCGAACCTGCCGGAAAGCATCGCCCGCCACCTCGGCCACGCGGCGGCCGCTCAGAACGAAGCCTTCGACCTCATGATCGTCGACGAAGACGAACCCTACGTCGAGCTGGCCTTCGTGGGGGACGACCGTCCGGGCCTCTTGGCGGTGATCACCGCCGCGCTGGCCGTGGCGCGCCTCAAGGTGGTGGCGGCACAAATCTACTCCTACGTTGCCAAGGAGGGGGAGTCTCGCGCCTTCGATCTGTTCTGGGTACGCGGCACGGGCAGCTCGCGGGGGATGGCCAACACGCTGAAGCGAGCCAAGGCGGACATGGGCCGTGTGCTGTCGGGCGAGATCACCGCCGAGGAGCTGGTGCGCGGCCGACGCGACAGCTCGTCGGGTTATAGCCGCCCCGCGCCATCCGTGCAGACGGCCGTTTTCGTGGACAACCGCTCCGGCAGCAACCACACGGTGCTCGAAATCATCACACTCGATCGCCCCGGACTTTTGTTCGCGCTGTCCAGCGCCCTGCAGCAAGAGGGCCTGACCATCTCACTCGCAAAAATCAATACCGAAGGGAATCAGGTGGCGGACGTCTTTTATGTCTGCGACTCTTCGGGCGCCAAGATTACGGATGCCGATCGAGTCCAAGAGATCAAAGACCGCATCCTCAACACCCTTGGTCAGCTCGAAGAGGCGGACAAGACATGAGTTCCCATACCCCCCCCCGGAGATCGTCGAACCAGCTGCGTGCCTTTACGCTGAGTGCCCTGTGCGCCCTGTTCAGTGGGGCCTGCGGGGGCAGCGCGCCTCCGCCGGAAGAGCCGCCTCCGGCTTTCGACGATGAAGAAGGACCGAGTGGTGGCGGCAGCGTCGCCAAGGCGTCGAGCTCGGCCGTACAAGAAGGCATCGACGCGATCCAGGCCGAAGACTTCGCCAAGGCCAAGGAGATCCTGACGGCCGCGCACGAGAAAGATCCGAAAGATCCCCAGGCCGCGTTTTACCTGGGGGTCGCACAAGAAAACACTGGTGACGTCGAGGCTGCGGTCGAGAGCTACAAGAAGGCGCTCGCGAGCGATCCGAAGCTTACCGAAGCTTCCGTGAATCTGTCCGCGGTGCTGCTCGATCGCGAAGACTACGCCGGTTCGCTCGAGGTCGCGGAGGCCGGGCTCAAAGGCGCGCCCAAACACGCGCTGCTCTCGACCAACAAAGCAATCGCCCTGGCGGCGCTGGACAAGCCGGAAGCCTTCGAAGCCTACAAGGCCGCCGTGGCCGTGTCGCCCGACAACCTCGAGCTCCGCTACGAGTACGCCCAACTGCTCGCCAAGGCCGACAAGAAGGAGGCAGCGATCGAGGAACTCCGGAGCGTGATCCAGAGTCCCGATCCCGCCGTGGCCGGGGCTGCCGCCAACATGCTCGGAAAGCTCGGCGCCTTCGCAGAATGCATCGCGGGTCTGGACAAGGCACTGAAGGCGAAGCCGAACCCGGACCTTTACGTGCGCCGCGGAGCCTGCCGGCACGGCATGAACGACGAGACAGGCGCGCTCGCGGACTACCAGGCGGCCGTCTCTGCGGACGACGAGTTCGCGCCCGGTCACTACTACCTGGGGCGGCACTATCTCGCCACGGGCAAGAAGAAAGACGCGAAGACGCACCTCGCCAAAGCCGTGGAGCTCGGCGCCGGTACCCCCCTCGAAGCCGCCGCCAAAAAAGCCCTCGCCGAGATCAAGTGAGCCGCCGTTCCGCTCGGCCGCCGGCTGATGCGGACGCCAGAGGAGCGCGTTGCTTCCTGAAAATGCACAGGAAGTCGGGAAGATCGGGAAGGGCGCCCCTCCGGGATTGCGGGCGTTAGTGCTTTGTTTTTATTTTGCTGCCGCGGTGACTCAGGGACTGGCGAGCGCTCCCCGCTCCAACCAGTAGGTTCGAGGTCTTGGCGATGGGTAGCTTCGAAAGGTCCTCCCTGACCTCCCGTCACTGGCGGGTTTCACTGATGCTGAATTTTCGACGACTTCCTGTGAAGTTTTCCGATGGAACGCTGGGACCGGGGAAGGGGGCACCGAGGCCGCGGGGGCTACAGGATCAGATCGAGGATGCGGTCGAGTTCGTCCCAGCTGCCGTAGCGCACGATGAGCTGACCTTTTCCGTCGCGGTCTTGCACTTCGCAGCGCGCGCCCAACTTGCGCTCGAGCCGGGTCTCGAGATCCCGCACGCTGGCGCTCTTGGGTGACTTGCCCAGTTTGCCGCCGGCCTTGCCCGACTTGGCGCTGCGCACCAGATCTTCGGTTTGCCGCACGCTCAGCCGGCCGCGCATGACCTTGTCGGCGAGCTGGCTCAGCTGAGCTTCGTCGGGGGCGCCGAGCAGCGCCCGCGCATGGCCTTCACTGAGCTGGCCCTCGACGACCTTGGTGCGCACGGCGGCGGGGAGCCGCAGCAGCCTGAGCGCGTTGGCGATGGTCGAACGGTCTTTGCCGACGCGCCCGGCCAAGGTCTCCTGCGTGTAGCCGTGTTCCTTGATCAGCCGATCCAGCGCCTCGGCGAATTCGATGGGATCGAGGTCCTCGCGCTGGACGTTCTCGATCAACGCCAGCTCGAACGCGCTCTGTGCGGAGACGTCGTGCACGACCACCAGCACTTCGCGCAATCCCGCGCGCTGCGACGCTCGCCAGCGGCGCTCGCCGGCGATGATCTCGAACTGATCTTGCCCTCGGCGCCGCACCACCAGCGGCTCGAGCAAGCCGTGCTCTTTGATCGACTGCGCAAGCTCGTCCAAGCGCTGGTCGTCGATGCGCTGTCGGGGCTGGCCTTTCTGCGGGACGATCTTGTCGAGCGGGCAGTTGAAGACGTTGTTATCGCCGTAGCTCTGACCGGTGCTGGCCGTGGGCGCCTTCGGCGCGGTCGCGGACAAAAGGGCGTCGAGCCCTCTGCCCAGGCCTCGCTTCGGCGGATTATTCACGCCGTTGCCTCGGTGACGGTTTCTTGATCCGCATCGATCACCTCCCGCGCCAAACTCAGGTAGCCCTGGGAGCCCTTGCTGCCCACATCGTACAAGATCACCGGCAGCCCGTGGGAGGGAGCCTCGCTGAGCCGCACGTTCCTGGGGATCACCGCCTCGTAGACGTGGAAATGCTTCTTCACCTCCGCCGCCACCTGGTGGGCCAGGCGGTTTCTGCCGTCCCACATCGTGAGCACGATCCCTGCGACCTCGAGGGCGGGGTTCAGCGAGCGCTTCACCCGATCGACCGTCGCCATCAGGTACGTGATGCCTTCGAGCGCGTAGTACTCGGGTTGCAGCGGCACGATCAGGCGGTTGGCGGCCGCGAGCACGTTGAGCGTGAGCACTCCGAGCGATGGCGGCGAGTCGATGATGACGTATTCGTACTTCTGCGCGCTCGCCGCTTGCAGCACGCGGCGGAGGTGCGTCCCCCGTTCTTCGTCGAACAGCTCGTACTCGACGGCCGTCAAATCTTGGCTGGAAGGGGCTATGTCGAGCGTCGCTATCCCCGTCTGCCGGATCACGTCCGCCAACGGAGCCTGGCCAATCAGCGCGTCGTAGATGGTGCGCTCTACCGTGCCGGGCGACACGCCGACGCCGCTCGACGCGTTGGCTTGGGGGTCGAGATCGACCAGCAACGTCCGCCGTTCAGCGGCGGCGAGACTTGCGGCGAGATTCACTGCGGTAGTGGTCTTGCCCACGCCACCCTTCTGGTTGGCAATGGCGATGATTTTTGGTGCGTAACCCATGAGCTCCGTGAGTGCGCGCTGGCGCTGGCCCTATATCGCACGGATCGGCGCGCGGTTCCCCGTCCGTCGGGCCTTATCGAAATGCGGGCAGCGCCCCGCGATTTCTTGGAGGCGCGGCGACCATGTCGTACTGTGTGAACAGATGTAGGTGCGGGTAGTCAAAGGTGAACAGCGGACACAAAATAGGCCTCGCCAAGCCCCAGAAGCACAAGCTGGGCTTGCGGGGTGCCCTGCAGGACAGTCAGCGCTGGGAGAATACAGAGCGCATCCTGCGAGAGCAATTCTGGGTCCCTGCGCCTCGCCGAGCCCGTGCCTCCATTCGACCGCTCTCCGCCTCCGGGGCCGAAGCAGCCCTGTGCGCGGCGCGTTCCAAGAAACCTGCCTGACGATTGCTTAGCCAAGGAGAACACCATGGGACTTCCGAGAGGATATCGCACTTTTGCCGACTTCGAGCGCGACGCGATCCGCCCGAACATGCGCATCGGCTTCAGCGTCGACGACCTGGAACAGCCGGAGAGCGAAGTTGAATTCGACATGGACCCTTTCGAAGCCGCGCTCTGGGAAGCTGAACAAGAAGAGCTCGACGACGAAGATTGATGGTTTTTCGTGGCCCTCCCGGGCCTCTAGTCGCCCTTGCGGTCTGCCTGCCGCGAGGGCGTCTTTTTGTCCGCGATTCGACAAAGTAGAGCTCGCCCACTGGCAGCTTGACCTCACACAGCCAGCGTGGCAGTTGAGCCCCTTCATTCGATGCAAGTCAACGTCCAGAAACTCAGTCCAGTTCTCGTAGAGTTCGACGTCGTGATCGACGCCGATTTGGTCAAAAAGGAAGTCGACGCGGCGTACCGATCGGTCGCCAAGACGGCTCGCGTGCGGGGGTTCCGCCCAGGTAAGGCGCCCCGCAAGGTTTTGACCCACATGTTCGGTGCGCGGGTAGCCGCCGACGTCGCGCAGCGCCTCGTCGACGATAGCTTTCCGAAAGCCGTGAACGAGCAGAAGGTGCAGCCCATCAGCTCGCCCGCCTTCGAGCCGCAAAAGCTCGTCGACAATCAACCGTTTACCTACAAAGCCCGCTTCGAAATCATCCCTGAAATCGAGAGCGTGGAGTACGAGGGCCTCGAGGCGCAGCGCCCGAAGACCACGGTAGACCCCGAAGATCTCGAGGTCGAGCTCAGCGCGCTGCGTCGCGAGAACTCCACGCTGGAAGCGCCCGACGCCGAACGCGGCGCGCAGACGGGTGATGTGGTGACCATCGATTTCGATGTCGAAGTGAACGGTCAGCTCGTCGAGGGCGCGGGCGCCCAAGACTTTCAGGTCGAGCTGGGCGCGGGCAGCCTGATCCCCACCATTGAAGAAGCCCTGTCAGGGCTCAAGGTGGGAGCTCAGGCCAGTGCCAAGGCGCAGATGCCCGAAGCCCATCCGCACCCCACGCTGCGCGGCCAAGAGGCGACCTTCAAGTTGACCTTGAAAGAGCTGAAGGTTCGCGTGTTGCCCGAGCTCGACGACGAGTTCGCGAAAGATCTGGGGGACTACGCCACCCTTGACGATCTCAAGAAGGGCCTTAGCGAACAGATAGAGAGCCGCAAGAAAGAGCAGGCGGAAAACACGCTGGCCGAGCGGCTCGTCGTCGCGCTCGTGCAGAAAAACCCGATCCCGCTCCCGCCGTCGCTGGTGCAGCGTCAGATGAAAGTGACCGAACAAGAGATTTTGCAGCGGGCGCGCGCCCAGGGTCAAACCGTCACCGGCCTCGGAGCAGAGCTCAGGCAAAAGGTGCAAGCCGATAGCGAAGTCAAGGTTCGCGCTGGGCTTTTGATGGCAGAGATTGCCAAGAAAGAAAAGCTTCAGATCGGCAACGAGCAAATCGAAGAGGGGATCAAAGAGCTCGCCGAGCAGACGGGCAAGAACGTAGCCAAGGTGCGTGCCGAGTACAGCGATCCCAAACGACGCGAAATGCTGATAGGCATGATCCTCGAGAACAAGGTGTTGGACATCATCGAGGCCAAAGCCAAGATTACAGACGAATGATCGAGAGGAAGGCAAAGCACAATGGGCAGACCTGAGACGCGAACGCAGGCGATTTCGGTACTCGAGCGCAACGTTTCCATGCTCGAACGCGAGCGCACCCAGGCCAACGTGATCTATCCGCACGTGGTCGAAACGACGCACCGCGGCGAGCGCACCTGGGACATCTTCAGCCGGCTGCTCAAGGATCGCATCGTGTTCCTCGGGAGCGCCGTCGACGATGACGTGGCGAACATCATCATCGCGCAGTTCTTGTTTCTCGAGAGCGAAGATCCCGATAAGGACATCCAGCTTTACGTGAACTCACCGGGGGGCGTCGTCACGGCCGGTCTCGCCATCTACGACACCATGCAGTACGTGCGCTGCACGGTGAGCACGATTTGCATCGGGCAAGCGGCCAGCATGGGCGCCATCCTGCTCGGGGCGGGCCAAAAGGGGCAACGCTACGCGCTGCCGCACTCGCGCATCATGATTCACCAGCCGCTCGGCGGCGCCCGAGGTCAGGCGACCGACATCGAAATCCAGGCGCGCGAAGTCATGAAGATGAAGGAAGTCGTGGTGGATATCCTGGTCCGGTCCACCGGCAAGCCGCGGGACATCATCGCAGCGGATATCGAGCGCGATTTCTACCTGGGTGCACCCCAAGCCAAAGAATACGGCCTCATCGACGAGATCTTCGAACACAAGACCAAGGTCCGTTCCGAGGGGTAAGTCTTTTGCCCACCCGCTGGAAGCCCGTCCAACCTCCGGCGGTGTGGCAGAAATTCTCGCAAAAACGAGCGGAAGACCCTTACGCGCCATTTCGACGGTGCCGCTCTCTTGCGACGGGTCCCCGTGAGTTTTAGAATTCACGAAATTTGCACGTTTACGATGCGGGCCTCTGGCTCGCAAAACCAGAGAAGCGGGTTTCGGTCCGCAGTGATAGGCGGGCGTAGCCCGACACGGTGCTGACTTGGAGAGACGGCGCGACGATTCAAACGGTAACCTTTGCTGTTCCTTCTGTGGAAAGTCGCAGAAGGAAGTAAAGAAGCTCATCGCCGGTCCAACCGTTTACATTTGCGATGAATGCATCGCCCTGTGCAATGACATCATCGCAGAAGAGGTGGAGAAGGACGAGCCGACCGCTGGCTCCGATCCGATGCCGAAGCCGGCCGAGATCAAGGCCATCCTCGACGACTATGTGGTCGGCCAAGACCGGGCAAAGAAGATCCTGTCCGTAGCCGTTCACAACCACTACAAACGGATCGACTCGAAGGTCGCGAGCGACGATGTCGAGTTGGGCAAGAGCAACATCATGCTGCTCGGGCCGACCGGCAGCGGCAAGACGCTGCTGGCGCAGACGCTCGCCAAGATCTTGAAGGTCCCGTTCGCGATCGCCGACGCCACCACGCTGACTGAAGCAGGCTACGTGGGCGAAGACGTCGAGAACATCATCGTGCAGCTGCTGCAGAACGCCGACCACGACGTCGAACGCGCTCAGCGCGGCATCGTGTACATCGACGAAATCGACAAGATCAGCCGCAAGAGCGATAACCCCTCAATCACGCGCGATGTGTCCGGTGAAGGCGTGCAGCAAGCGCTGCTCAAGATCATCGAAGGCACCATCGCCAACGTGCCGCCCAAGGGTGGCCGCAAGCACCCGCAGCAGGACTTCCTGCAAATCGACACGAGCAACATCCTGTTCATCTGTGGCGGGGCGTTCGTGGGCCTGGATCAGATCATCCAGCGCCGCCTGGGCCAATCACGTCTGGGCTTCGGCGCCGACATCAAGGGCCGCAAGGAAATGAAGCTGGGCGAGCTCTTGGCGCAGGTGCAGCCCGAAGACCTGCTGAAGTTCGGGCTCATCCCCGAGTTCATCGGGCGCCTCCCGGTGCTGGCCACGCTGCACGAGCTCACCGAAGACGCGCTGGTCGACATTCTGACGACGCCCAAGAACAGCTTGGTGAAGCAGTTTCAGAAGCTGTTCGAGATGGACGGCGTCAAGCTCAAGTTCGCCAAGGCCGCCTTGAACGCGGTGGCGCGCAAGGCGCTGGAACGCGAGAGCGGCGCGCGCGGCCTGCGTGCGATCCTGGAAGAGGCGATGCTCGACATCATGTACGAGGTCCCCTCGAAGAGCGGAATCAAGGAAGTCGTCGTCAGCGACGAAACGATCATGGCCGGCGAACCGCCACTGATCGTCTATCACAAGGAGGCCGGCGTCGGCTGACGTCGCACCCCTTTAGATGTTTTTCAAAAACGACACCAACGACAAGCCAGGCACCACTGCGCGTCGCCCGCTGCCGGCGCTGCCACTCCGAGACATCATCGTGTTCCCACACATGGTGTCGCAGCTCTTCGTAGGGCGCGAGAAGAGCATCGCTGCGCTCGACGAGGCGATGGCTCGCGACAAGGAGATCTTCCTTGCCGCGCAGAAAAGCGCGAAGACCAACGATCCGAACCCCGAAGACATCTATCCGGTCGGCACCGTGGGCACCATCGTCCAGCTGCTGCGCTTGGCCGACGGAACGGTGAAGGTGCTGGTCGAGGGGCGCCAGCGCGCCCGCGTGAAGCGCTACCTCGAGACTCGCGACTACTTCATGGTCGAGGCCGACGCCATCGACGAAACCCTGGTGGGTGACGTCGAGGTAGAAGCGCTGATCCGAAGCGTGCAGAGCACCTTCGAGGTCTACGTCAAGCTCAACAAGAAGGTTCAGCCCGAAGTCTTGATGAGCGTGCAGAGCATCGACGACCCGTCGAAGCTCTCCGACACCATCGCCGCCAACCTGCCTACCATCAAGCTGTCCGATCGGCAGGGTCTCTTGGAGATGGCCGACGCCAAGCAACGGCTCGAGCGCCTCTACGAGTTGATGCAGGCTGAAATCGAGATCCTGCAGGTCGAGAAGAAGATTCGTTCGCGCGTCAAGAAGCAGATGGAGAAGACGCAGAAGGAGTACTACCTAAACGAGCAAATGCAGGCCATCCAGAAGGAGCTGGGTGGCGGCGAG
>JAICQQ010000362.1 GCA_025937785.1 Polyangiaceae bacterium | reverse complement strand
TGATACACTTCCAATCCCTCATGATCGAGCGTCATGCTCCAGCCATCGGCCCCACCTCGGCATCGGTTGCGCTTCTTCGGGCACGGGCACGTTTACGTTCACGTTCACGGGGCCATCGTCCAATTCAGGGACAGGCCCTAGGACGGAGTCGAAATTCGAAGCGGCCTCGTAGAGGCCGCGCCGAACGAATTTCGGGACGAACTACGAAGACAGGACACGAGTCGCCCGTCGGGCTACGCTGCCGTCGCCCTCACCCCGTCGACGCAACGGTCTCAGAGCGGTTCGAAGGTAGTCTCCGGTTCACCGAGGATGCGACGCCCGAGCGCCTGTCCGAGAGCGTGACCCGCACCTCGCAAAGCCGCCTCGTACCGGGGCTGCTCGCTCAGCGTCGTCGGTCCTGCGGCGTAAGTCGCGGTTCGGCGCACGTCGCCCGTGTCTCGCGTACGGGGCCCCCGCTCTACCTCCTCGATCCAAGCACGCCCGACGACGCCCAAAGCGGCTGCGCGCGCGGTAGGACGCGCTTCCCCATCGGCGGCATCCGCGGCAACGACCCCGGCCGCTCGCTCGTCGATCCGCACCACTTCGACCACGACCCTGGGATAACCGTCGCCGGGGCGCAGGACGCCCGCGCTCGACAGGCTACGCCGCACGCCACTGACCGTCGCCGCCACTGCTTCGAGGTGGGGGGCGCCGTAGGGCGCGGCATGCACTGTCAGCCGGATCTCCGGGCGCTCCGTCGAATACACCGGTTCGTAGCCGCACCCGGATAGCCCGCAGCTGAGCGCGAGCATTGCAGCCGTCCCCAGATTGGACACAGCCTGTCGATTGACGCATTTTCTTTTGAACTTGCTTAGATTTAGGCGCCAAGTTTCACGGGAAACAACACCTTCTCCACATCCGGACAGCCGTTCACCTGGACGACGGTACGACATGCTCGCCCGCGCAGGCTGAACGCTGGGGAGCGAGCTCATTTGATGATCAAGTTCAGGATCCGACCGGGAACGTAGACGAGTTTCTGCAGCTCACCGGCCGCCAAGAACTTCTGGATCTGATCGTCAGCCAGTGCGCAGGCCCGAGCTTGATCTTCCGTGGCTTCGCGGCGGAGCACGATGCGACCCCGGACCTTGCCGTTCACCTGCACCGGCAACTCGATCTCGTCGTCCACGCACAGGCGAGGATCGAAGTCTGGCCACGGCTCATCGGCGATGGTCGCGGGTTCCCGCATGGCGTCCAGGCCATCCCAGAGTTCTTCGGCGAGATGGGGCGCGAAGGGCGACAGGCAGAGCAGCAGCCGTTCGATGGCAACCCGTGAGGGGTTGTCCTGAGCCTGCAAGTGGTTCGCGAAGGTCATCATCGCGCTGATGGCCGTGTTGAACCGTAAGGCCTCGATGTCTTCGCCCACCTTTTTCACCAGGCGGTGCAGTAGCTTGTTCGTCTCGTCGTCGGGAGCAGCGTCCTTGAGGGGTCGTGATGCGATGGTCTCGACGCGGTCGAGAAAACGCCGGCAGCCCTGGATCCCGCTGGTCTGCCAAGGCTTGGTCTGCTCGAGCGGGCCCATGAACATCTCGTAAAGGCGCAGGCTGTCCGCACCGAATTGCTCGACGACCTCGTCGGGATTCACGACGTTTCCGCGGGCTTTGCTCATTTTCTCGGCGATGGGCACCACGAATACCCCTGCGCCCGGGAAGTAGGGCCTCGAATCGCGCATTTCCACCTGCGATTCGGTGACCCAACGTGTTTCGACGGCGCCGCCCGTGCTGCTGTCGCGCAGTTCGCCGTCGCCGGCCTTCTGCGGGCGATCGCTGTCGCCGTCCAGCGCCTCGAGCAGGTTCCCCGCTGGATCGACCACGGCGTACCAACGATACGAGATCCCCAGGATCATGCCCTGATGCACCAATTTACTGAATGGTTCTGAATGCTTGACGACGCCGAGCTCGAACAGGACCTTGTGCCAGAAGCGCGCGTACAACAGGTGCAGCACCGCGTGCTCGGCGCCCCCGACGTAGAGATCGACCGGCATCCAGGCGTCGTAGGCCGCCTCCGAGAATGCTTGGTTCGTGTTCTTCGGGTCGAGGTAGCGCAGGTAATACCAACAGGACCCGGCCCACTGCGGCATGGTGTTGGTCTCGCGCGCGAACCAGGCACCATCCTTCTGAAAGAAGCGCCATTCGAGGGCTCGGGCGAGCGGCCCCTGCGGGTCGTCGCCCGGCTTGTAGTCCTCGAGCTCCGGCAAGCGGAGCGGCAGCTCGGATTCTGCGACCGCGAGCGGCCGGCCGTAGTCGATGGTGTACGGATCCCCGGCCGTGGGATCGCCCTGCGTGTCGACCGGGAAGTAGATCGGGATCGGTTCCCCCCAATAGCGCTGGCGGGAGAACACCCAATCTCTCAACTTGTAGTTGACGTGTCGCCTTCCAATCCCTTGTTTTTCAAGGAAGTTTGTAATGGTCTTCTTCGCTTCTAGCGCGGGCAGGCCCGTGAAGGGGCCGGAGTGCACCAGCTTCCCCTCCCCCACATACGCCTCGCTGAGCTCCGCGCGCTGTTTGCCGTCGGGGCTGATGACCTCGACCACCGGTAGTCCGAATTTCTGCGCGAATTCGAAGTCGCGCGTGTCGTGCGCCGGTACCGCCATGATCGCGCCGGTGCCATAGGCCCCCAGCACGTAGTCCGCGGTGTAGATGGGGATCTGCTGACCGTTCAGCGGGTTTCTGGCGTAGCTTCCGGTGAAGACCCCCGACTTTTCCTTGGCCGACATGCGCTCGAGGTCGCTCTTGCGCGCGGTGCGAGCGATGTACTCGAGCACCGCGTCCTCGTGTTCGGCGGTGGCCAAGGCTGCGGTTTTGGCGTGGTCCGGCGCGATCACCATGTAAGTGGCGCCGAACAACGTATCGGGGCGCGTGGTGAACACGGTGAGCGCGAACTCGCGCCCTACGACGGGAAAATCGACTTCAGCCCCTTCGCTGCGACCGATCCACTCGACCTGCTTGCGCTTCGTCTCGGGCCAATCGAGCCCCTCCAGATCCGCTTCGAGCTGATCGGCGTAGGCGGTGATCTTGAGCTGCCATTGGCGGAGCGGCTGTCGCACGACCGGGTGGTTGCCGCGCTCGCTGCGGCCGTCGATGACCTCCTCGTTCGCAAGCACGGTGCCCAGCGCCGGGCACCAGTTCACGGGGATTTCCGCTTGGAAAGCCAGGCCCTTCTCGAAGAGCTTCAAGAAGATCCACTGGGTCCAGCGCACGTAGTCCGGGTCGGTGGTATTGACCTCTCGCTCCCAGTCGTACGCGAACCCAAGCGACTTCAGCTGCTTGCGAAAGACTGCGATGTTCTCGGCCGTGGTTTGAGCGGGGTGGGTCCCGGTATTGATGGCGTGTTGCTCCGCCGGAAGCCCGAAAGCATCCCACCCCATCGGGTGCAGGACATCGAAACCCCGCATGCGCTTGTAGCGGGCCACGATGTCCGTCGCGGTGTAGCCCTCCGGGTGACCGACGTGGAGCCCGCTTCCGGACGGGTATGGGAACATGTCGAGCACGTAGTACTTCGGGTGGCCGGCGCGTCGCTCCGCCTTGAAGGTCCGGTGGTCGTCCCAGTACTTTTGCCAGCGCGCCTCGACGGATCGATGGTCGTAAGCCATGCTGCCTCCTCTACCAGATGTTTGACGCCCGGAGGCTGGTTTCGGCTCAAGCCGGACTGAACGACGAGCGTCCAGCTCGGCTGCTTTCTTTCGGCACCCTGCCGCGCTCGGGAACTCGGCCACGTTGCGCTCCGAAGCCGGCGCCTACGAGATCCCTATTTCGATTCGCAAAATGTTATCGATTTCATGTACTTCTTCGTCAAACGTTGATGACGTCGTTGAGCAGAAGCGAGCGACTCCCCGGTCCCGCGCTCGAGCATGCTCAACGCCTGCAAGGGGGCTTTGACATGGTGCTCGTAGAGTTTCGCCAGCTCTAAGCGCAAGGCGGGATCGTCGAGTTCGTCACCGAGACTTTCGAAGTCTGCGAGCGCTCGATTCTTGTCGCCACGCGCTTTCGCAATTTTGCCTCGCACGTAGCGAGCCCGCGGTCCGGCCCCACGCTGAACGGCGCGCTCAGCGACCTCACCGGCCTGCGCCAGCGCACCGGCCCGTTTCAACGTCTGCGCTAGACCGATCAGGTCGTCGGCGTGCAGGGCCTCGACCGGCTCACCGTAAAGGCCAGTCAACGCGGCCATGCTCATGACGTCCCACGCATTGTGCTCAACGACTGGCCAGAGCACGCTGGCCTGCCCGGTTCTCAGGTAGTGGGTGTAAAGTGGAGGGATCTCTTCGCCGGGCACGTCCGGCCCCCGCTCGAAGCCGAGCACGCCGCTCTCGAGCGATACCAAGCGGCACTGCCCCAACCGGGCCTTGTGAAGCCGGCGGGCGACGTGCAAAAGGTCGAGGTGCGGAAGAACACGCGGGGCCGCCAGCCGATTCATCACGAAGCGGGTGCTGAGCAGCGGCATGTCGAAGGTCTTGCCGTTGTAGGTCACGAGCATGCTGGCCCGATCGAAGCGCTGGCTGAGGTGCTGGAGCAGTGCGCCTTCGTCGGCCGGCTCTCGGAGCAAGAGTTGCTCGAGCACGAGTTGACCGGACGCTTCGAACCAGGCCAGCCCCACCAGAAACGCCACGGCGCCCGTACCGCCCAACCCCGTCGTCTCGGTATCGAGGAACAGCGCTTGCTCGAGGGAACACTCAGCGAGTTCAGGACACAGTGCCAGCAACGCCAGCATCTCGCCACTGGCGTCGCGCGCGGCCTCGAGCGGGATGCGCCCTACATGGCTGGAGGGCGGCAGCACCTGCTGCCGGCGCCAGAGCGTGCCCTGCGGGGTGGTCTCCACCACGAAAGGCAAATCACTAAAGTCTTCGGTGCCCTGGGGGCCGGGCATTTCCCACAGGGGCGGCGGGCTCGGCTCGGCGACTTGACAGCCGTGATGGGGCGCGAGGATTTCGGCCATGCGCTGCCGCAGCAACTCGAGCGTGGCCAAGGTCGATGGCGGCGCCTCGACCCGCGGCGGAAGCGGCGTTCCGAGTGTGCTCAACTTGCTCTTGAGATTCACCCGCACTTGCCTTTCAAGGGAGAGACCCGAGACGGGTGCGCGAAACACCACACACGATGCCCTCGCCGGTCGCCGCCACGATCTGCTCCGCCCCGTCGGACACGACGGCGGATACCGGGCTGAAGCCCAGCCGCGCCACCGGGCGGGCTTCGGCCCCCCCTGCGTCGACCCCGAGCAGCGTGCCCTCGACCGTCGGGATCCAGATTTCGCCGTTCGCACCCACGAACGGGGCTGCGCTCGGCTCCGCGCCGAGCGCGACCGTGCGCACGATCGCGCCCTTGGGCCCGATCCATTGCAGCTCCGTGCGGGTGCTGAGGAGCTGACCGCCCTCTGCCAGCAGCCGCCCGAAGCGAAGACCGTCGCCCAGTTCCATCGGGCCATGAGAGCTGAACGCACGCCCAGATGCCAGCCAAATCGGCGCAAGCCCCTCGGCACCATCCCCTCTCAGGAAGCTTTCCACCGGAGGGCTCTCCCACAGCTGTTGCCGAGTCGGTGCCTGCCAGTTGGCGACGCCGCGCTCGGTACCGATGAAAACAGTTCCGTTTTTATGCAAATGGACGGCCTCGGTCACGGGCGCTGGCAGCTTTACCCGCCAAACCAGGCCTCCGAGCGCTGAGACCGCGTACGCGTGGTTGGAGCCGGCACCGAACACCAACGTGCCCCTGTCACTGCTCACGATCGGGGTTTGAATCGGTTCGGGGACACGGTAGACCCACAGCTTTCGACCGTTGGGCCGAATGGCATAGATGAGGTTCAGGCGGGTGGCCACCACCACTGCTCCGTTGGGCAGTACCACCGGCGGCACGTGGACGGCGCCTTTCACCGTGTAACTCCAGG
>JAICQQ010000151.1 GCA_025937785.1 Polyangiaceae bacterium | reverse complement strand
CAGGTCGTCGAATCCGCGTGTGGGAGGTAATTCAGATGCACGCTAAGAGCGTAACCATCCTTTCAGTAATTTTTGGAGCCTTGCTGCTCTCGGTGGACGCCGGGGCCGCAAAGAGCGAGTCGAGTGGCCCGGGCCAAATGAGCTCGGAGTGCATTTCGAAGACGGCTCATGACAACATCGCGGCCTGCCCCGGCGGGCCCGCGAAGTTCGACGCGAAGAAGCAGCGCGGTGCGGCGTTCAAGAGCATGCCGCCGCCGCCGAAGAAGAAGGACCGTCAGGACGCGGCCAAGCCGCAGGACGCGGCAAACCTCAGCAAGTTCGCGGAGCGCGATACCCGGAAGACGCGCCTGCAAGCACGCGCCCGGGCCCTGTTGATCACCGAAATTCAGGGTCTCGAGCGCCTGTTCAAGCGCACCCCGAAGAAGTCCGGCGACCGACCGCAACTGGTCCGGCGCTTGGCAGAAGCCTACGTCGAACTCGAGTCGGCCGCGGTGCGCGACAAGATCGCGTCCGACATCAAAGCGCAGGACGCCAAGAGGAAGAAGAAGGGCAACGCTGCGCAGCACCGTAGTGAAGCCACCAAGGCGAAGAAGATCGAAGAAGCCGCCCGGATGAAGGCCATCGCTTACTACAAGCTGATGAAGACCGAGTATCCGAACTACTCGAAGACCGACGAGGTGCTGTACTACCTCGCGTACGAATACGAGCAGGCCGGCGACCTCGCGAATGCTCGTAAGACGTACTACGAGCTCATCGAGAAGGCGCCCAAGTCCGAGTACATCCCGAACGCGTACCTGGCGTTCGGCGAACTGTTCTTCCAGGAAGCCCAGGGCGATCCCTCGAAGTGGGACCTGGCTGGGGCCGCGTATCGCGAGGTGGTGAAGTACCCGGCGCCGAAGAACAAGGTGTACGGCTACGCTCGCTACAAGCTTGCGTACGTGCACTGGAACAAGGGCGAGTACGCCGAGGCGCTGAACGAGTTCAAGAAGGTGATCGAGTACGGCACGACCCACGGCAACCTGCCGAACGCGAAGCAACTCGCCAAGTCGGCCCGCCGCGACCTGATCCCGGTCTACGCGATCAGCGGCGCGCCCAACAAGGCGTACAACTTCTTCAAGCCCCTCTCTGGCGACACAGGCGGCTCCGACGACAAGACCATCGACATGCTGAACGAGTTGGGCTTCGCCTACCTCGACACCGGCCATTATCCGGAAGGCATTCAGCTCTACAAAGACCTGATGGGTCGCGACCAGGGCAAGCGCTACTGCCACTACCAAAGCCAGGTCAGCGCCGCGGTGCAGGCGGCCTACTCGGGCGACAAGGAGCGCATCAAAGGCGAGCTCGACAATCAGGTCCGCATCTACAAGGAATTCGGGGAAGGCAAGTCGCCGAACAAAGAGAAGCTCGAATGCGCCAACAAGACTGCGGAGCTCTTGGCCGAAACCGCGATGAGCTGGCACCTCGAAGCCGTCGGCAGCGGTGGCGTTCGCGGCACCGGTGACGGCAAGACGATGGACCTCGCGGCCTACTTGTACAAGAAGGTCACCGAGACGTTCACCAACGCAGACTTCGCGAAGTTCGAGTTCCCGCGCATCGTCAAGGAAGACTGGCCGACGTTGCCGAAGATTCGTTACGCGATGGCGGACCTTCTGTACTTCCGCAAGCGCTGGGAAGAGTGCGGCCCCGCTTTCGACGCGGTGGTGGCCGAGGATCCGAAAGGACCTAACGCTGCCGAGGCCGCGTACGCTTCGGTGCTCTGCTACCAGAAGATGTACGACCAGATGTACAAGGGCGAGAGCGATCGCCAGGGCAAGGGCCTAGGCCCGCGTGGCGCTGGCGAGGACGATCGCAAAGCTCAGAAGGGCGAGTGGGAGAAGTTCAAGCCCAAGGAGATGAACGAGCAACAGAAGGGCATGGTCCAGGCCTTCAACCGCTACGTTTGCTACATCAAGCCTCCGAAGGGCGACGCTGAAGCCGAGGAGCAGTACGTAGAGGTCAAGTACGGCCGCGCGCGTATCTACTTCGAAGCCCAGCACTGGGAAGAAGCCGCGCTCGGGTTCCGCGACATCGCGCTGAACCACCCGGACAAGGACGCCGGCATCTTCGCCGCTCAGCTCTACCTGGAAGCGGTCAACGTGCTCGGTGCCAAGGCCGAACCGCCGCGGCCGAGCTGCTTCGACGACATGGGCAAGGACGTGCCGCTGTTCCTGGAGAACTACTGCAAGGGCTCCAAGTTCGAGGACAACAAGGACCAGTGCGAACTCTTGACCCGCATCAAGTTCGACATTCAGCGTCTCGGCGCGCAAAAGAAGGTCGAACTGGCTGACTCGCAGGCAGAGAAGGGCAACTACTCCGCCGCGCTCGACAACTACAAGGACGGCGCCGACTCCTACCTGGAGATTTGGCGCACCTACTGCGAAGGACCTCTCGCAAACAAAGAGAAGCCCAAGCAGTGCGAGCAGGCGGATCAGATTGTCTACAACATGGCGAAGGCCTACCAGGCCGCCCGCCTCTTGGCGAAGTCGATCCAGGCCCGCAAGATCCTGCTGACCGACAAGTATGGTCTGCACGAGACCGAGCTAGCCAAGAAGGCCATCTACGAAATCGGCGGTAACTACCAAGCCATCGCCGTCTACGACCAGGCCGCATTCTACTACGAGATGTATGCGGACAAGACCGCCTACAAGGGCGAGTTCGCGGACAAGGCACTCGCCGACGCCGTCGTGCTGCGCCTAGGGCTAGGTATGGAGGACGAGGCCATCAAGGACGCCGACGCCTTCAAGCGCTACTACGGAGCGCGCAAGCCCGAAGAGACCGCACAGATCGCCTTCGCGATCGCGGATCACTACGGCGAGAAGAAGGACTGGCAGAACGTCACCAAGAACCTGGGTGGCGCCATGGGCCTGATCGACAAGAAGGCGACGCTCGACGTTCGTCTCCAGGCGCACGCGCTCCTAGCTCGCGCCTACCAGGAGACGAACCGCGGTGCGACGGCGAAGACCGAGTACAAGAAAGTGGTCGGGCTCTGGTCGGATCCTGCCAAGGGCGTGGCCGAGATCCAGGGCATCAAGGGCGAGAACGAGGCCGGCACGACCCGCCGCCTAGGTCGCGCACTCGAAGCCGTGGGCGAGGCGCTCTTCTACTTCGCCGAGCAAGAGAAGAAGAAGGTCGATGACTACGAGTTCCCTGCGTACAAGGGGCAGAAGGACAAGGAAGGCATCACCAAGCACATCGGCACCAAGGTCAAAGACTGGTACGTCAAGAAGAAGGGCATGATCGAAGGCGTGAGCGCCGAGTACAAGAAGATCGTCGACCTGCAACCGGTACCCCCGCCGCGCTGGGTTATCGCAGCTGGTTCCCGCGTGGGAGACATGTGGGGCAAGTTCGTGGACGACTTCCGTTCGGCGCCCATCCCCAAGGCGTGGGAGAGCGACTACGAGATCCGAACTGCCTACTACGGCGCGTTGGACGACGCTTCCGAGCCGTTCAAAGGTCAAGCTCGGGGCGCGTACGAGATCTGCCTCGGCTACTCCGTCAAGTACCAGTACTTCGACCAGTTCAGCCGAACTTGCGAGGAGTGGCTCGCCGACAAGTACAAGTCCGAGTTCCACTTGATCGACGAGTTCCGAGGTTCTCCGATCCACATCAACGATCCCCTGAAGGAAGAGTCCTACCCGCTCCGACTGGGTGGCGAGCCCCTGATCCCCGATCCCAAGGCGGCGCCTCCCCCGAAGAAGGAAGAGAAGGCGGCTCAGTAGGCGCCGCTCGGGCCGCTCGCGCGTGCCGGGCGGCCCGGCTTCCCCGTTCCCAAGGATTTGAAGGAGAAGAAGAACATGAAGGGTTTCAAGGGCTTAACAGCAGTAGGCTTGAGCATGATGTTGCTGGCCTGCGGTGGCTCGGCTGGCGGCGGCAAGGGTGCCATCTCGGCCGAAAACGACAGCGGTCGCAAGAGCCACGGTGGCCAGGCAGTGAGCAAGGAGGCCGCCGCTTCGTTCGATCAGGCGATCGCGAGCTTTCAGGCCAATGACAAGGGCAGCAGCTGGAACGACGCCTCGTGCAAGTCCACCGCCGACCAGTTCATGAAGGCTTCGAGCGAGCAGGAGAGCGCCGGGGGCAAGCCGCTCGCCGTCGCGATCTACAATGCCGGGCTTTCCTATCAGCGCTGCGGCAAGGACGACGAGGCACAGAAGGCGTTTCAGAACGCACAGAACGCTGACGCCAGCTTCCACCGTGCGAAGGCGCAGCTCGCGCTCTACAAGTACCAGAAGAGCGGCGATCTGGACGAAGCGATCCGTGAGCTGGACCAGGTCATTCGTGATGCGAAGTTCCAGAACGTGGAGGCGCTGGTCAGCCTCGCGGCGCTGCAGATGCAGCGCGGTGGTGCGACCAGTGGCCCAGGTTGCGACGACGATCTCTCGTGCGCGAAGCTAAACTTGCAGCGTGCGCTGGCGATCGATGACGGCTTCATGCCCGCCGCCAACCAGCTCTCGGTGTATTACATGGAGCAGGCCAAAGCGAAGGCTGGCGGCAAGAAGCCGGCGGGTCGCAAGGCACGCCGGGGCGCGCTCGTGGTCGCCGGTTCGCAGGCGCTCGACGTGAACAAGCAGCAGCTCGATCTGGCTGCGCTGGTAGCGTCGCAGGGCTTGCAGAAGAACCCCAGCTACGCGCCGCTCCACAACACCGTCGGCCTGATCATGGTGCAGCTCAAGAACTACAACGGAGCGGTAAAGTCGTTCGGTCGCGCGTCGCAGCTCGATCCCAAGTTCTTCGAGGCGCACATGAACTACGGTGCCGTGAACCTCACGTTCCGCGGCTTCCGCGAGGCAGAAGGCGCGTACCGCAAGGCGCTCGGCCTGCGTCCGAAGGACTACGAAGCCCACCTCGGGCTCGCGCTCGCGATCCGCGGTCAGGTCAACGACTCGAACTTCGACGCAGCCGTCAAAGAGGCGCAAGAGCACCTCGACGAGTGCAAGAAGATCGCGCCGGATCGCCCGGAGACTTACTACAACGAAGCCATTCTCACGCAGGAGTTCCGCGCGAAGCGGGCAGGCGACAAGCCGATCCCCGTGCTGAAGAAGGCCGCGAACCAATACCGAGAGTTCATCGCAAAGGCGGGGGGCGACGAGGTGTTCGCGGAGGCTGTCAAGCGCTCCAAGGACCGCTCGCAGGACATCGAGGACACGATCAAGTTCATCGAGGAGGGCGAAGAGGCGAAGAAGAACATGCCGCCTCCGCCCGATCCAGCACCCGCACCAGCAGCGGACGCGAAGGCAGATCCGAAGGCAGCGCCGAAGAAGGACGAGAAGAAGAAGCCCTGACGGTTTCCACCACTGCGGCGCTTTCCCGAAAGATTCCAGCGGGCGAGCGCCGCAGGCTCGGTTTCCCCAATGGCGGCTTTCTGCGTGTCGCGCGGGAGCGGGAGGCCCGAGAAAAAGATTCAGACTGAAAGTCGATTTGTTGGGAACTTTGGTTCCGGTGCCCTGTCCAACTTCGCCAGGCCGGTTTGTTCCCCGAATCGTCGGCTCACCGGAGCTTGCTGGTTGACGGTGCCCCGGGCCGAAAGTACAATAGCACTGTAATAAGACGAAAGTTTTCCAGGGAGGCTCCAATGACCCGATCGATGAAACTAACGCTGGCTGCCGGACTTGCTTCGGCTTCGCTTCTCGTGGCTCCCGCTCTCTTCGCTCAAGAGGTGACAGAAACCAAGGAAGACTCCGGTGACTACGGGTACTCGTTCGACGACGATCCGTTGAACGCCGGTGGCTTCGGACCGAATGACGCCACCATCAAGGTGCGCGCCCGCGCCGCCCGAACCACGTTGATTCGGCCCCGCACGTCCTTCGTGCCCGAGATGCTCAAGTCGGTCGAGAACATCTGAGCGCCCTTCTGATTCAGGGCCTCCCTTTCTCTATTCAGCGCACCGAGCGCCAGCGCTTCTCCAGCGCCTGACTCCCTCAAAAGTTTT
Organism: Polyangiaceae bacterium; assembly: GCA_025937785.1. Taxonomy (GTDB): domain Bacteria; phylum Myxococcota_A; class Polyangia; order Polyangiales; family Polyangiaceae; genus JAICQQ01. The sequence continues at coordinate 14,011 of JAICQQ010000151.1, read as the reverse complement.
ATCGACTGCGCTCAGCGAGCGGTCGGGTTGATTCATAGCCTCGCACAACGAGGCGCAAGGAAACCAAAGCATGGCAAAAGCGGTTCTGACATTCGGTCTCTATCAAGGGGACGTTCTCGTGCGTCGCGAGATGGTCACGCAAGACATCGTCAAGGTCGGCAAAGACCCCAAGAGCCACTTGCGGGTGGACGATGAGCTGGCTTCCCGCATGCACGCCGTGATCGAGGTGGCTGGCCTCGAAGACATCACCCTGATCGACTTGGGCAACGAGCCCGGTACGCAGGTGAACGGGGCACGGGTCAACAAGTGCAAGCTCCACGTGGGTGATCAGATCCAGGTGGGCGGCACCAAGATCGTGCTCGAAAGCGCGGACCCTCCGGGGGCGGAGATGGGTGTCGCAGCGGTGCCCGCGATGGCTGCCCCGATGGCAGCACATCAGATGCAGACCCCGGTTTCCTCGAACCCGTTTGCCGCTGCCCCCTCGAATCCGTTCGCGCAGGCGCCGTCGAACCCGTTCGCGCAAGCGCCCTCGAACCCGTTTGGCGGCGGTGGAGGTAGCCCCTTCGAGGGGGTGAACCCACTGAACCCGTTTGCTGCGGGCGCAGCTGGCCCCAGTCATGGCCATCTGCACGTGCGCGACGACGCGCCGCCCGGAACCTACACCTACACGTTGGTGAAGAGCGGTCCCGACGTGATGCCCGACGAAGTGGAGCTACCGCACGTGCCGGCGGTCGAGGTGATGATCCTGTGGGACACCAATGTGCTGCACGTCTCGCATCTGGCTCCACCGCGGAACTTCTACGTGGGCGAAGAGGCGGGCAAGAACTTCGCCTGTGACTTCTTCATTCCCAGCGAGAAGCTCGGGACCACGCGTATGCCCATCGTCGTCGGCGACCGAGCGTCGCTGGCCGTCGTACTGCCGCCGGGCGCCACCGGTCACATCGATATCGCGGGTCAACCGCGGATGACGGTCGACGAAGCGCGCACGCGCGCACAGCCCAGCCCCGAGGTGAGTGGTGGGCACCAGGTGCCCCTGCCGAACGGTGCCCGCGCCCGCATCGAGCTGAACGGGTTCGTGTTTCAGGTGGCGGCGGTCAACGCCGGCAAGCCGGTCGCCCACGGCGTAGCCTCGGGCGTCGACTGGAACGTGGCGATGTACTTCGGGCTGTCCTTCCTCTCGGTCGGTGCCTTCATCGCTGCCATGGCCTTCTTCGTCCCGCCTCTGGGCCTTACGGACGATGAGGACATCGATAAGGATCAGCTGTATCTGATTCAGCAGTACCTGAAGGCCGCTGCCGAACGCGAGCAGGAAGAAAAAGAGACCGAGGTCGTCGAAGAACAAGCCGACAACAAAGAAGGCGGAACGGGAACTCGAGCCAAAGGTGAAGAAGGCTCGATGGGTAACCCGACCACCAAGGCGACCAACAAGCGCTACGCGGTCCAGGGCCCCAAGGACAACCCGGATCCCCACATCGCGCGCCAAGCAGCCCTGCGTGAGGCGCGTGAGTTCGGTATGATCGGTCTGTTGAACGCCGGCGCTACGGGCGATCCGAACGCTCCCACCGCGCCCTGGGGCCGCGATACCTCGCTCGGAACCGATGAGATCAGCGCCCGCGGTAACATGTGGGGCGACGAGATCGGCGACGCTTTCGGTGCCGGCGGCCTGGGTCTGTCAGGCATCGGCGAAGGCGGCGGCGGTCGAGGCGAGGGCATCGGCCTGGGTAACATCGGTACGCTCGGCCACGGCGCCGGCATCGGCACCGGGCAGGGCTTCGGGGCCGGGCATGGCCGCCTGGGTGGTTCGCACAAGACCAAGGCACCCAAGGTGCGTATGGGTGCGACAACGGTGAGCGGACGCTTGCCGCCGGAAGTCATCCAGCGCATCGTGCGCCAGAACTACGGGCGCTTCCGCATGTGTTACGAGCAGGGCCTGGCCCGCAACCCGAACCTCGAGGGTCGCGTGCAGGTTCGCTTCGTCATCGGTCGCGACGGCTCGGTGTCGAACGTGGCCAACGGCGGGTCGGACTTGCCGGATAGCGGCGTGGTGAGCTGTGTGATCTCGGCGTACTACGGCCTGAGCTTCCCGCAACCCGAAGGCGGTATCGTCACGGTCGTGTATCCCATCATGTTCGCTCCGGGTTGATCGGAGTGGCGCTGCGCCGCGCCCCGTTTGGGGTACGGCGCAGGCGCGGAGCCCGCGCCTCCACCGAGCGCGGGCGACCGGCCAAAGAAGAAAGGCGCATCACCTTGCGGGTGACGCGCCTTTCGGCGTTTGTGCGCTGTACGGCGGTGATGTCGGGAACGGCAGCAGGCCACTCAGTTTGCGCGGTCGCCGGACCATCGACCCCTTAAGTGTGAGGCGGCAAACGCCGGAGAAGTGGGCGCATCGGTGCTAGTTGCAGCTTTACTTCAAGGGTCGCGTCCGCCTATGCTCGAGTCACTCGCAGGGCGCTTCGAAGCGCTGTCGCAGTGCTCGCGAGTCTTACAAGAAACAGGCCATGTGGTCTCTTATTTTTGGCTTTTGCCCGTCCCAACCTCAGGCGCCATGTCCGTCTTGCGCGGTCTGGTGGGTGCCGTCATTTCAGAAAGAGTGAGCCCGCGATGAAACTGTGGAAGTCCGCAAAACTCGCCAGCCTGGCAGCAGGCTTTGTCTTCACCATGGCTGGCTGCAGCCGAGATCACATCGAGGCCATCAATCTGGCCAATGAGGGTGATCGTTCCGTAAAGGTAAACGTGGAAGGTGCGATTCAGAAGTACGAGCAAGCAATACAGCTCGACCCCACCAACCACATGATCCTGTGGAAGCTCGCCAAAGCCTACGAGAAGAAAGAGGACTGGGACAAACTCGCTTCGACGTTGGCGCGCGCCGTTCAAGTGGCGCCGGACTTCGCGAACTACTGGTACAAGCGAGGCTTCGCGCTGATGCAGCAAGCGCGCAACGGCAACCCCGATGCTTACGAGCAGGCGAAAGAGCCGCTGAAGAAGTGCATCGAGAAGGATCCGAATCTCGCGGAGTGTTACCACGAGCTCGGCGAGGCCATGTGGTGGACGGACAACGAGCAAGAGGCTCTCGTCAACTATTCCAAGTCGGTCGAGCACGATCCCACCGTGCCGTACTTCTACCCACCCCTCGCAGAGGCGTATAACACGTTCAAGCTGTATGAGCAGGCGGAAGGTGTGCTCAAAGAGGGCACCCGTTTAGTTCCGCCGGGTAACGAGCGTAACGACAAGGCACTTTACGGCATGTACATTCTGCTGTTCCAAAGCGCCCAAGCTCGTGATGACAAGGCTTCGATGGTCGCCGCCATGGAGAAGGCCAAAGAGGTCGCAGGCGAGGGGCACCCCGAGATTTCCTTCAACCTGGGCAGCACCTATGCTGTCATGGAGCCACCTCAGAAGGAGAAGGCGGTACGGCTTCTCAATCAGTTCACGAAGGGCGCATGTCGCGGCGGCAACGCAGCCAAGTTCAAGGAGCAGTGCGCAACTGCCAGTGGTCTAATTCAAAGGCTGGGAAGCTAAAGCAACTTGCAACTCGCGCCCAAAGCAACTGGGTTTTCATTTACGGCGCGTGGGGATGAACCCCACGTGCCGGCTTGTCTTTTGTCAACAGTATTTCGTGGTTCGCTCCGCGCGCTATTCACGCGGCGGCGGGGGACCCACATTCATCCCGTCCGAGGTCTGCCCGAGGGAGCATGGATCTAGAAGATCGAGTCAATCAACTAGCGAGCCAACACGACTGGCAAGCAGTCGTCGCAGTTCTTGAGCAAGCAATTCAGACTGCGGAGGACGCTAGCGTCAAGGCGGACCTGCACCTGCGTTTGGGGCAGCTTCTGCACAAGCAGTTTTTGCAGGGTGTGAAGGCACTGAAGCATTTTCAGGATGCCTACAAGTTGAACCCCGCGCTCGTGAACGCGCTCGGCGAGGCCCGTGGCATCTACTGGGAGCTGCGCAAGTTCAACATGGTGCAGAAGCTGATCCGCCTCGAGCTGAAGGCTGGCGGTGACGCAACCCGGATGTGCACTCTGTACCGAGCGCTCGGCGACGTGCTGTGCGATCAGGGAGACTACGAGGGGGCCACCGAAGCGTACGCCAAGGCGCTGCAGAACGCGGACGGGCAACCCGGCGACATCCCGGAGTTGCTCGAGGACGTGCAGCTCGGCGACGACGAATGGCAGGATCGCATCGGGGGACTCTTGCGCAGCGGCCATCAGGCGAGCGGCGGGGCGGAGAAGGCCAAGTTCTTCTTGCGCGCGGCGCGCATCGCGCGGCGCTTTGCTCCGAGCGAACTCGAGGGCATTTTGGCGCAGGCCTACGGCGCAGATCCGTCGAGCGTGAGCGTTGCCGCGCTCTACGAGTCGCTCTTGGTCGAGGCCGACCGTACCAGCGCGATCCTGGAGACGCAGGAAGCCCTGGTGAAAGACCTGCGCGATCCCGCGAGCAAGGCGGAAGCCTGTTACCAATTCGGCGTGCGTTGGGCGCTCGGTCATTCCAACGCCGAGCTCGGGGCACACTTCCTCGAGCAGGCGCTACGCCTCGAGCCCGCTCGCGAAGCGGCGTTTACCTACTTGCGTGACACGCTTGGAACCCAAGCTGGCGAGTGGGACAAGGTCGTGGCGCTCGCCGACGAGCTCGCGGATCGATCCGGCAGCGGGCAGGCTGCCATCTACTTGCTCGCGAGCGGCGGGCTGATCGCGTGGCGCGAGCAAGGCGACCTGATCAAGGCGAAGAAGTTCTTCGTGCGCCTGGCGCAGATCGACGCTTCGCACGCGGCGCTGCGGGCCTTCGAGCAGCAGATCGGCGAGAAGCTCGCCGGTGCGGTCGTCACCCCCGCCGCACCGCGTGTCGCTCAGCGAGCTGCGGCGCCCGCACCGGAGCCGGAGCCGGAGCCCCAACCGGAGCCGGAGCCCCAACCGGAGCCGGAGCCCCAACCGGAGTCGGAGCCCCAATCGGAGCCCGAGCCCGAGCCAGTACCCGTCGCCAAGGCGGCACCCGCGCCTGCTTCCGAAGCACCCCCGGCGCGCGCGAGCGTCGAAGATGCCGGCGAGGTGGCCCAGCTACGCGACAAGCTCGAGCAGGTCAGGAATCGCCCTCACGAGTTCGTGAAGACGCTCGTAGCGTTGGGCGATGCCATCAGCGACAAGCTCGAGTCCGTCGAGTTGTATCGTCAAGCCGCCGACCTCTACGTGAACAAGTTCTCGAACCAAGCCGAAGCGGTGCGCACCTACGAGAAGCTGCTGGAGATCGATCCGACGGATTCCGAAGCGCTCAGCTACTTGCTCGACATGTACGAGAAGCGCCGGGATTGGGAGAAGCTGATCTCGCTGAAGCGCGCCAGCGCCGACGCGCTCGAGCCCGGGCCCGAGCGCACCGCGGCCTTCCGCGAAATCGCCCACCTGGCCACCGAACGGGTGAAGAAGCCCGAGGTCTGCATCGAGCTGTGGGCGGAAGTGCTCCAGAACGATCCCAAAGACGGCGACGCCCTCAACGCTCTCAGCCAGCTCTACGAGCGAGCGCGCGACTACGAAAAGTTGGCGGATGCGCTCGAGAGTCTCGCCGAGATCACCTACGACGATCGCCAGAAGATCCAGATCCTCACGAAGCTGGGTCAGGTCGCGGGCGATCGGCTGAAGGACGATCACCGCGCCGCCGAGGCCTATCGGATGCTGCTGGTGCTGCAGCCCGACGACCGCCGTGCTCAGGAGCAGCTGAAGAAGCGCTACGTCACGCTCGGGCGCTGGGACGACCTGGAGGTGTTTTACGCCGACACGGGCCGCTGGGACGAGTTCATTCGAGTGCTGGAAAGCAACGAGAGCCGCGCCGAGAACGACGCGCAGCGCATCAGCATGCTGATGAAAGTCGCCGAACTGTGGATGACCCAGAAGGGCAAGCCCGACCGTTCGGCGCGGGCGTACGAAAAGATCTTGAGCCTCGACGCCCAGAACCTCGAGGCGGCCGAGCGCCTGATCCCCATTTATCAGCAGGCGAACAACCCCAAGGGTCTGACGAACGCGATCGAGGTGAAGCTCGCCCACGTCGAAGATCCCTACGAGCGCCTCGGGCTCTTGCGCGAGGCCGCCGGCCTGTACGAGACGCGCATCAACGACAAGAGCACCGCTTTCGAACGCTTCCTGGCAGCCTTCGAGATCGCTCCCGGTGAGGAGCAGAGCCAGCTCGACATGGAGCGCTCGGCGGCCGCGACGGGCGGCTGGTCGCAGGTCATCGCCGCGTACCGATCGGCGATCGAAGGTGCCGAGCAAGCTGGTGACGGGGTCCTCGCCAGTTCGCTCCGGCTGCGCCTCGGTCGCGTGTTGGTGGAAGAGACGCAGAACATCGACGAAGCACTCACGGAGTACCGCGCGGTCTACGAAGACGAGCCCGACAACGAACTGGCGCTGCAAGCGCTCGAGCACCTGTATCGGCAAACCGAGCGCTGGCGCGACCTGCTCGAGGTCTACACCAAGCGTCGTGATCTCACGCTCGACCCCGAGCCGCGCAAGGTCATCCTCTACGAAATCGCGCGCCTTTACGAAGAGCAGATCCAAGAGCCTACGAGCGCGATCGAAACCTACTCGGCGGTGCTCGAGGACGACGCTACCGACGGGACGGCGCTGGAAGCGCTCGACCGCCTCTACCTGCAGACGGCGTCGTGGGATGCCTACGCCGAGGTGCTTCGAAAGCGCATCGAACTCGACGCTCACGAAGCCCTGCTCGTGGACCTGAAGTTCCGACTGGCGGAGACCCAGATCCATCATCTGGACGATCCGCAATCGGCGCTCGAGAATTATCGCGAGATCCTGTTCCTGAACACCGACCACGAGGGGGCTCGGCTCGCGCTCGAAAAGATGCTGGAGGCGGGCATCCTCGCCGGTGAGGCGGCTGCCATCCTCGAGGCCATCTACGAACAGCGTGAGGAGTGGGGCAAGCTGATCAAGGCGCTCCAGATTCTGGCGAGCGCCAGCGACGATGCCGAGCGCACCGTCGAGCTCCAGCGCAAGATCGCGTACACCGCAGCCACTAGGCTCGGCACCGTGGACCTGGCACTCGAAGCGCAAGCGCGGGCCGTGAAGGCGGACCCTTCGCTGGTCGATTCTCGCCTGGAGCTCGAGCACTTGGCGGAGCAGGCGAACGCCTGGGACAAGCTCATCGAGATCTACGGGTCGATTGCATCCGACCTGGGTGATCCGGAGCTCGCGCGGGACTACTGGATGCGATTGGCTTCGATCCAGGAACGGCTCGGGCGCGTTTCGGAGGCGGCGCTGAGCTACGAAAAGGTGCTGGCGCTCGACCCGGGCGACACCGAGGCGCTGCAAGCGATGGACGCGCTGTACCGTTCGAACGAGCACTGGGAAGAGCTGGTGGGTGTCTTCCGCCGGCGCATCGAGCTCAGTCAGGACGGGCACGAGAGCGAGGCGCTCTACGCGCAGATGGCCAGCGTCTTCGAAGAGAAGCTGGGTCAGCCGAACGAAGCCATCGCGGCGTACCGCGAAGTGCTGTCTCTCGATCCGTCGAGTCAGGTGGCGCTGCACGCACTCGAAGGTCTCTTCACGCGGCAGTCGATGTGGGAAGACCTGGCCGAGAACCTGGAAGTACAGCTGGGGTTGGCCGAGAGCGACCGCGAACAGATCGCGTTCATGCTGCGCTTGGCATCGCTGCGCGAGAAGCAGATGGGCGAGGTCGAGGCGGCGATCGACGGCTACCGGCAAGTGCTCGAGCGCGAACCCGAGAACCGGCTGGCGTTGCATGCGCTCGAGGCCCTCGGCCAAGACGAGTCGCACTCGCTCGTGACCGCGGAGATCCTCGAGCCGCTGTACCGCAACCAGGGCGACTTTCAGAAGCTCATCGGGGTTCACGAGATCCAGGTTCGCCGCTCGGACGACCCGAGTCGCAAGGTGGAGCTCTTGCACCAGATCGCCGAGCTGTACGAGGACGCGGCGGGTGACGTAAACGCGGCGTTCGAGACGGTCGCGCGTGCCCTGGCCGTCGATCCGTCGAGCCAGCCGACGCAAGAGATCATCGATCGCCTGGCGCGCGCCACCGGTCGCTTCCAAGATCTGGCGGGCGTCTACGAGCAGCTGGCGAGCGATCAGGAAGATCCAGAGCTGGGCAGTGCGCTCTACACGTCAGCGGCCCGCGTCTTCGAGCACGATGTCCGCGACATCGAACGAGCCATCGAGCTGTATCGCAAGGTGCTGAGCATCGATCCCATGAACTTGGCGGCTGCCGAGTCGCTGCAGACGTTGTTCCAGGCGTCCGAGCGCTATGCGGACATGTCGCTGATTCTGCAGCGCAAAGCCGAGATACTCGAAGACGTCGACGATCAGAAGGCAGCCCTGTATCAGGCCGCCGGGCTCGAGGAAGAGATCCTCGACAAGCGCGAGAATGCCATCGGGGTGTACCTGAAGGTGCTCGAGATCGACGCCGAGGACATCAAGAGCATCGACGCGCTCATCAACCTCTACCTAGGGCTTTCGCGCTGGGAGGAGCTGTTGGGCGTGTACTCCAAGAAAGCGGATCTGGTCTTCGACACCGAAGAAAAGAAGCTGATCTTGTACCAGGTCGGTGCGGTCCACGAGCGCGAGCTGAACGACGTCGGGCGAGCCATCGACACCTATCAGCGCGTGCTCGAACTCGACCCGGATGACTTGTCGGCCCTTGGCCGGCTCGACGTGCTGTATCAAACCGCGGAGAACTGGGAAGAGTTGCTCAGCGTGTTGACGCACGAGGCCGAGTTGACGGTCGACCCCGCGGAGGCGGTCAGCTTCCAGTACCGCATCGCCGAGTTGTACGAGAAGCATCTCGAGGACGTCGATCGCGCGGTCGAGCTGTACCGCGACATCCTCAACATACAGCCCGATCACCTTCCGACGCTCGATGCCCTCGAAGGCATCAAGGGCGGTCGAGTGGCCCAGCTTGCGGCCGCCAGCGTGCTGGAACCGGTCTACGACGCGATGGGTGAGTGGTCGCGGCTGATCAGCGTGCTCGAGGTTCAGGTGGAGCACAGCGACGACCCCTTCGTGAAGGTCGAGCTCTTGCATCGCATCGCCCGGCTCTACGAGGAGAACCTGGCGGACCATCACCAAGCGTTCGACACCTACGCGCGCGCGGTGACGTTCGATTCGCAAAACGAGGAGTCGCTCGGGTCGCTCGAGAGGCTGGCGATGATGATCGAACGCTGGCCGGCAGTCGCGGAGCTCTACGACTCGCAGCTGGACGGACTCGAGAGCGAGCCCGAGCGGCTGGTCGAGCTCGGCTTGCGCGTCGCCCAGGTCTACGAAGTGCAACTCGAGAACGTGGACCAAGCCGTTGCCCGCTACCGTCGGGTGCTCGGCGCCGATCCCGAGAACCAGAGCGCGGTGCGCGCGCTCGATCGCCTGTTTACCCAGACGGAACGTTGGACCGAGCTCGCCGAGATTCTCGTCAAAGAAGCCGAGATCGGGGAGAGCCCGGAGGAAATCCTCGAGTTCAAGTTCCGCTTGGGCCAGGTGTACCAGCATGAGCTTAGGGATCTGAACCAGGCGATCGACGCCTATCGCGAGGTCATCAACGCCGCGCCCGAGAACGTTCAGACGCTGCAGGCGCTCGAGGCCTTGTTCGAGTCAGGCGTGAAGCAGCTGGAGATCGGGGAGATTCTCGAGCCGCTGTACCAATCGACCGGCGAGTGGGAGAAGCTGATCCGGGTCAGGGAAGCGCAGCTCACGCAGATCGAAGACGTCGAAGAGCGCGTCGCGATGTACCAACGTATCGCCGAAGACGCGGAGGAGCGCTTGCTCGATCCGGTGCTGGCGTTCAACGTCTACGTGCGCGCCATCAAGGAGAGCCCGCTCGAAGAGCGTTCGAGTGAAGAGATCGAGCGTCTAGCCGGGATGCTGGACGGCGGCTGGGAACAGCTGGCGAACGCCTACGCCGACGTGCTCGGCAGCGAGGTAGCGCCTGCGACGCAGGCCGCGGTAGGCAAACGCCTGGCGCGCGTCTTCGAAGAAGAACTCGCCGACGTCTCGAAGGCGGAAGAAACCTACCGCTACGTGTTGACGGTGGCCCCCGCCGAGCATGACGCCCTCGCGAACCTCGACCGCATCTACAGCTCGCTCGAGCAATGGGCGGAGCTGGCCGGCGTGCTCGAGCAGCGCGCGGCGTCCGCCCAAGAAGACCACGAGAAGATCGAGCTGTATGGGCGCTTGGGTGCCGTGTACGAGGAGCGACTCGGTCAGGTCGAGGACGCGGTGCGTGCGTATCGCGTCATTTTCAACGAGCTCGAGCCCGCCAATGAGGACGCCATCGCAGCCCTCGGGCGTATCTACGAACAGTCGGAACAGTTCCAAGAGCTCGCGGGCGTGTATCAGCGTGAGCTCGAGAACGCGGCCGGCGACGTCCAGGAAGCTGAGATCCGCGCCAAGATTGCGCACCTGTCCGCTGAGCGCCTGGGCAACGTCGAGGGCGCGATCGAAGGTTGGAAGCGCGTGCTCGATCTGCGCGGCGAGGACCCAGAAGCGCTCTGGGCTCTAGCTGGCCTCTACGAAACGCAGGGGCAATGGGCGGAGCTGACGGACGTGCTCGAACGTCACTTCGACATCGCGGAGACGGACGAAGAGCGCGTCAACATCCTGACGCGCCGCGCTCGCTTGTTCGCCGAACAGCTGAATCGCGACGACGAGGCGCTCGAGACCTGGCAGCGCGTGCTGGATATCGATTTCTCGAACGTGCAGGCGCTGCGCTCGATCGCTCACGTGTGGCGCACCCGCGAAGATCCGCACGAGCTGGTCGGCGCGTTGCACGCCACCATCGACCGCGCCGCGGCTTTGCTCGAGCCGCAAGAGCTGACCGAGGTCTACCGCGAGCTCGGCAAGATCTACGGCGGCGTGCTGGAGCAGGTGTTCGAGGCCTCCGAGGCCTGGAGGAACCTGCTCGAAGTCAATCCGAACGACTTCGAGGCGATGGACGAGCTGGAGAAGATCTACCGCGCCGACGAGCGCTGGGTGGACGTCGTGGGCGTGAAGCGGCAGCGTGCCGACGCCTTCGAAGATCCGGCCGAGAAGGTGCGTGAGCTGCTCGAAGTCGCGGACATTTGGAAGAAGGAAGTCAACGAGTACGATCAGGCGACGCCGGACTACGAGAAGATCCTCGAGATCGACGCGGCGCACGACGACGCCTTCGAAGCGCTGGAGAAGCTGCATCGGGCCAGCGAACGCTGGGAACCGCTGATCGAGCTGTACTTGAACCGTCTCGAAACCCGAGAAGAGGTGTCTCAGAAGAGCGACTTGCTGCGACGTATCGCTCGGACCTTCGAAGACAAGCTCGAAGATCCGAACCAGGCGTTCGACGCTTTGGTGACTGCGTTCAGCGACGACTACTCGGACGACGAGACGAGCCGCTACCTGGAGCGCATGGCCCAAACGACCAACCGTTGGGGAGAGCTGATCAGCTCGGCCAACGCCTGGCTCCAGGAAGAGCAGGAGCCCAAGAAGAAAATCCAACTCTGCCTGAGGCTGGGCAAGTGGTACGGCGAAGACCTCGGCCACTTCGAGTACGCGCAGCCGTACTACCAGCAGATCATGGCGCTCGACCCGCAGAACGTGCAGGTCATGCGCCAGATGGCTGCCATTCATCGCCTGGGTGGGCAATGGCAGAAGGTCGGCGAGACGCTGACCCGGGCCCTCAACATTGCGGTGGCCAACGAGGACCGCAAGGCGATTCTGTACGACCTCGGCGAGTTGCTCGAGCGCAACATGGGTGAGGCCGACAAGGGAGTCACCTACTACAAGCAGGCTCGGGACTGCGATCCGCATTACCTGCCGCCGCTCGTGGCGCTCGAGCGGATTTACGACGCCCGCGGCCAGCACGCGGACCTCGTCGACGTCCTCGGCGCCAAGGTCAAAGCACTTTCGGATCAGGACGAGATCGCGACGACCAAGATCCGCATGGGCGGCTTGTACGAGTCAGCCTTGTCGGACTTCCACAAGGCCGGGCAAATGTACCGCGACGTGCTGCAGATCGACGGTAGCAGTCTGCCGGCTCTGCGCGGGCTCGAGCGGGTGGACGAGACGCTGCAAGATTGGCCCGATCTCGTCAACGTCCTCGAGCAGCAGCTCGACGTCGTCGAGACCGAGCGCGATCGCGTAGAGGTTCTGCTCAAGCTGGCGACCATCCAGGAAGAGCAGTTCCTCAAAGCCGACATCGCGGCGCAGCGCTTGGAGCAGGCCCTCGAAATTTCGCCGACCGAAGAGCGCGCGTACGTCGCCCTCGAGCGCTGTTATCGCCGCATGAAGCAGTGGCTCGACCTGATCGGCGCCTACGAGCGGCACATCAACGAGGCCGGCGATTCGAGCACCAAGGTCGAGTTGTGGGGCGCGATCGCGCAGGTGTACGTCGACGAGGTGGCCGACGTCGATCGAGCCATCGACGCCTACCAGAACATCGTCGACCTGGACGACACCAACATCGCCGCATACGACGCGCTCAGCCGGCTCTACGATCGCCAGCAAGATCCAGCACGTTCGATCGACGCGATGACGCGGGTCGCCGAGCTGACCGCAGACGGTAAGCAGCGGGTCGAAATGTACTACCGCATCGGCGAGGCGCTGGAGCAGAAGCTGGGTGACCGTCCCGGGGCGCAGGAGCGCTTCGAGATGGCGCTCGACCTGGACCCGTCGCATCTGAAGACGCTGGCAGCGCTGCGCACCATCGCCGTCGACGAAGCCGACTGGGATCGGGCCGCACGCTACCTGGAACAGGAGCAGACCAACACCGAGCTGCCGCGCCAGCGAGCCAAGCTCTTGGTCGAGCTGGGACGGCTTCGCGACGAGATGCTGGGCGAGCACGACCTGGCAATCCAAGCCTACGAGCTCGCGATTCAGTGTGACGTCGACTGCGAAGAGGCTGCTCTGCCGTTGGTGGAGGAGTACATCCGCACCGAGCGCTTCGCTGAGGCCGAACCGCTCGCGGACATGCTGGCGAAGAAGGCCAAGAACCGCGAGCGGCACGAGCAGCAAATGCTCTACAAGCTCCAGGGTAAGGTGCTGGCCGCGGTGGGACGCAACGAGGCCGCGATCAAGGCCTACCAGACCGCGCACCAGCTGGATCTCACCGATCAGGAAACCATCCGCGGTATCGCCGACGTGGCGTTCCAACTGGCAGACTGGCCGACGGCGCTCACGAACTACCAGAAGGTTTTGACGGCGCTCGGTGAGGATGACGTCGAGGAACGCACGGACGTCTACTATCGCCTCGGTCGTATCAAGGGTGAGCAGGGCCAGGCACGCCAAGCCGTGAACAACTACGAGAAGGCGCTGGCGCTGAACAACGAGCACCGGCCGACGCTCGACGCATTGGTGGAGCTTTACGCCGCCGCCAAGGATTGGAAGCAGGTCGCTGCTTACAAGCGCCAGATCCTCGATAGCACCTACGACGAGGAGGGGCGCTACAATATCCTCAATGAAATTGGCGATATTTGGACTGAAAAGGACGACAACGTCCGGAAGGCCATCGAAGCGCTAGAAGAGGCGCTGGAGCTGAGGCCGACGGATCACGTCCTGCTCCACAAGCTCTTGCAGCTCTACCAGAAGGGCAAGGACTGGGAGAAGATGGTCGAGACGCTGCAGACGATCTCGGGTCTGGAAGAGCGCCCGCAGTTCAAGGCGCGTTACACCTTCACCCAAGCTCAGCTGTACCGCGACAAGCTCGAGGACCCCGATCGAGCCGTCGAGCTGTTCAACGAAGCTCTCGATCTGAACCCGGACTATCTGGAGGCGTTCGAGCGCATCAACAAGATCCTCACGTCGCAGAAGAACTGGAAGCAGCTCGAGCGCAGCTACCGCAAGATGTTGCACCGCATCTCGGGGAAGGGGAACACGGACCTCGAGCACACGCTGTGGCACCAGCTCGGTCTCATCTATCGCGATCGCTTGGAGCAGCAGAACGAAGCCATCGAAGCCTTCAAGATGGCAGCCACGATCAAGCCCGAGTCCACGCTCGAGCGGCAGATCTTGGGCGAGCTCTACGAGATCTCGGAGCGTTG
>JAICQQ010000373.1 GCA_025937785.1 Polyangiaceae bacterium | reverse complement strand
TACGAACCCGCGACGGGGTTTCGCAGCCTCTTCGGGGCGTACAGCCGCGAGGCGTTCGGGCCGGACCATCACCGCTATTGGTACCCCCGAGCGTGGGTCGCCCCCGACGGCGCCGTCTTCGGTATCTCGTCCGAGCAGATGTGGCGCCTCGACACAGCGGGCGACGGCGCGATCACGTCATTGGGCAGCTTCAAGACCGGCGTGAATGCCACGACGAGGCCCAACATCGGGCCGACCAGCACGGCAGCGATGTTCGCGCCCGGCCGTATCCTCCAGGTGGGCGGCAATGGTTACCACGACGGGCACTCGACGCCGAGCAGCGCGCTGGCCACGGTCATCGACATCACGGGTGACGAGCCGGTCGTGACCGAGACGACGCCAATGCAGCACCCGCGCCAGTGGGCGAACCTCACGCTGTTGCCCGAGGGCAAGGTCGTCGTGACCGGCGGCACGCGTTTCGCGAACAACGGCGGGACCAACGCCGTGTACGCGGCCGAGCTCTGGGACCCAGAAACGGGAGAGTGGACCGAAGGGGCGAGCGCGAGCGTGATCCGCGTCTATCACTCGGCGGCCCTCTTGCTGCCGAACGGCACGGTGCTGGCGACCGGGGGTGGCGCTCCGGGCCCGGTCAACAACCTGAACGCGGAGATCTACTACCCGCCCTCGCTGTTCCGTGCGCGGGGGGGCGGGGCCGAGCTGGCTCCTCGCAGTCGGCCGATCGCCGTGAGTACCCTCGCCGCCGACTACGGGGAGGTCATCAACGTCGATCTCTCCGGCACGCCGAGCGTCGAGAAGGCGGTCCTCCTCGGTACGAGCAGCGTGACGCACTCGTTCAACACCAGCCAGCGCCGCATCGAGCTGCCTTTTCTGCAAGAGGCGAGCCGGGTGGCGGTAGAGCTGCCCGAGAGTGGCCGGAGCGCGCCCCCAGGCTACTACCACCTCTTCTTTCTCGACCAAGCCTCCGTGCCGTCACGCTCCGTGGTGATCGCGCTGGGGGCCTCCATGGCGGCGCCGCCCGTCCCCGTGGCGCTGCCCAGAGGCCTGGAGCTGACGTTCGAGAGCCTGAATCTGTCCGGGCACGCGCTGGCGGTCGACGAGGAGCAGCTCGGCATCCTGCGCGCGCTAGCTCCCGATCTTTCGGAAGCAGCCCTGCGGACCACGCGCTTCATCGTGCGCGACGGCCTGTCGCGCGCGAGCTGCGTGTCGCTCGAATCGGTCGCCGTCCCGGGTCAGTGGTTACACCCCGTCGATGATCGGCTCCGCGTGGATGCGAACGATGACACGGCCCAATTCGCTCGCGATGCGACCTTCTGCCCGGAGCACGGGCTGGGCGGGACCGGGGTGACGCTGCGATCGGAGCGCCAACCGACGCGCGTCATCCGGCACCGCGGCCTCGAGCTCTGGCTCGACGCCGAGCAGGCGGCCGACGATTTTCGGGCCGACGCGACGTTCGTGGTGCACAGCGAGTCGATCCCCGAAATCAGCGTCGAGGCGCCGATCCTCCAGGCAGGGGAAAGTGCCGTGTACACACCGGCTCCGCCGCTTTCCGGAGCGACGTTCAGCTGGGACTTCGGGGACGGATCGGCGCCGACGGCAGAGCGCACGAGCCCCACGGTGAAGCACCGCTTTCCGGTCGCCGGGCTTTATCTGGTGACCCTGACGGTTCGGCTTTCAGACGGGCGCCGCGTCAGGACCAGCTTCATTCAAGCGGTGGGGCCAGCGCTCGTCGCGGGGGACCCGCAGACGTCGTCGTTGCTCGCCACGTCGGGTGGCACCGAGGAAGATCGCTTGTGGGTCGTCAACCCGGACCACGACTCCGTGACGGCGTTCGATACCGACGCCCTCGAAAAGATCGCCGAAGTCCCCGTGGGCAGGGCGCCGCGGGGGATTGCGCGAGCCAACGACGGAAGGCTCTGGGTCACGCTCCGGGACGAGTCCGCGCTGGTCGCCGTCGATCCCGAAGCGCTCAGCATCGAAGCGGAACTCGAACTCGCGCGCGGCGCTCGCCCGCACGACATCCTCTTCTCGCCCCACGACGGCCGCGGCTACGTGAGCCTCGAGGGGGCCGGTGCCGTCGTCGAGTTCGACCCCGACACGCTGGAGATCACCCAGTCGCTCGCTGTCGGGAGCACGCCGCGAGGCCTCGCGCTGACGGCGGATGGCGCACGGCTGTTGGTCTCTCGCTTCATCAGCCCCCCGGCGCCCGGGGAAAGTACGCTCAGCGTCGACACGGCCACCGCGCACGGAGAGGTGCGCTTCATCGATTTGCCGGGGCTCGACTCGGCACGGGTCGTGCCGCTTCGGTTCAGCGAACGCGTCGACGGCTCCGTCCAGGGGCGAGGCATCGTGAACTACTTGGGCGCGCCAGCACCGTCCCCCGACGGGAAGACCGTGTGGATCCCGTCCAAGCAGGACAACATCTCGCGTGGAACGCTGCGGGACGGCATGCCTCTGGACTTCCAGAACACGGTGCGCGCCGTGGCTTCTCGGATCGACCTGCAAACGGAGAGCGAAATCGTGGAGGGGCGCGTCGATCTCGACAACTCGGGATTGGCTCGCGCGGTCGCCGTGCACCCTAGTGGTGCTTACGCTTTCGTGGCGCTGGAGACGAGCCGAGAGGTGGCCGTGCTGAACGCGATCCTCGGGACCGAGTTGTTCCGCATCGACGTGGGACGAGCGCCCCAGGCGCTGGTGCTGTCTGCCGACGGCCGCCGGCTCTACGTCGAAAACTTCATGGATCGTTCGGTCAGCGTCGTCGATCTCACGCCCTTGGTGAGGCACGGTCAGTTCGATGCCGACGTCGTGGCCACCCTCGACGCCACGGCGACGGAGCCGCTGCCCGTCGAGGTGTTCCTCGGCAAGCAGCTGTTCTACGACGCCAGCGACCCGCGCCTGGCGCGAGACGCCTACCTGAGTTGCGCGACCTGCCACGCCGAAGGTGGGCAGGACGGCAGGGTCTGGGATCTTTCGGGGCAAGGCGAGGGGCTACGCAACACGATCAGCCTGCAGGGCATGAAAGATCGGGTGGGGCTCCTGCATTGGAGCGGGAACTTCGACGAGGTGCAGGACTTCGAGGGCCAAATCAGGGGTCTGGCTGCGGGAACGGGGCTGCTCGCGGACGCGGTGTACGAGGCGGGCAGCCTCCGCGAGCCACTCGGCGATCCCAAGGCAGGCTCGAGCGCCGAACTCGATGCCTTGGCCGCGTACGTCGATTCCCTCGCCGAGGTACCGGACAGCCCCGAGCGTGAGGGCGACGAGCTGTCCGAGCTCGGCGGTGAAGGGCGCCAGGCGTTCCTGCGTTTGGGATGCAATGGCTGCCACTACGGAGCCACGTTCGCGGACGAGGAGCGGAGCATGCTCCACGACATCGGGACCCTGAAGGCCGCCAGCGGCCAGCGCCTCTTCGGTCCTCTCGAGGGTATCGACGTGCCGTCCCTGCGCGGCGTGTTCAGCACCGGGCCTTACCTTCATGATGGATCGGCAGCCACGCTGGAGGCAGCCATCGAAGCCCACCACGTCGCCGGCGTCGATCCGGACGCACTCGCACTCGAGCTTGGGCCGCTCGTCGCGTTCCTGCAGCAGCTCGATGGCAGACAACCCCCGGTGGCGCGCCTCGGTTGCTTCGACACCGCCCAGAACGGCGACGAAACGGGCGTGGACTGCGGCGGCAGCTGCGATGCCTGCGAGGGGGACCCACCCGATGGCGCGGGTGGCGCAATCTCTTCGAGCGTCGGCGGCGCAACCTCTTCGAGCGTTGGCGGAGCAACGTCTGCCAGCGTCGGCGGCGCAACCTCTGCCAGCGTTGGCGGCACGGCGTCTACCGACGGCGCGACGTCTGCCAGCGTTGGCGGCACAACCTCCTCCAGTGTTGGCGGCACAACCTCCTCCAGTGTTGGCGGCACAAGTTCCTCCAGCGTCGGCGGCGCAACCTCTGCCAGCGTTGGCGGCACGGCGTCGAGCGTCGGCGGCGCAACCTCTTCGAGCGTTGGCGGCGCAGCGTCTGCCAGCGTCGGTGGCCCGGCCTCGAGCGTCGGTGGAGCGTCGAGCGTCGGCGGCGCAGCGTCGAGCGTCGGTGGTGCAGCGTCGAGCACGGGAGGCACGGGAGGCACGAGAGGCGCAGCAACGTCGAGCACAGGAGGCACGGAAGGTGCTGGCGCCGCGGCAACGTCCAGCACGGGGGGGGGATCCTCCGAAGCCGGCGCGGCTGGTGAGGGGGGCGACGGAGCCGAAGCGGGTTCTGCGGGCGAAGGCGGGCAGCCCGCCGAGGGGTCCCACGGAGGCGCGCAACCAGACGCTGGTTGCGGCTGTCGCGTCGTCGGCGGCGGTTCTTCCGGCCGGGCTCTTTGGTTCGCTGCCGTGGCCGCTGGCAGCGTGCTCGTCCGTCGTCGTCGCTCGTCGCGCCGCGGGAGGTAAGGAGCGCCCGAACGCGCGAGACCTGCGCGCGAGGGCGCGCTGGAGAGGACGCTCGGATTCAGGTTGGCACATCCGGGCACAACCAGGCGCAGAAGTCGCTCGTTGCGCGGCCGAGTGCTCACGCAAATCACCCATCCTAGATGCATGGCCCACAAGTTGCTTGACGCTCCGCGTGGCTCCCGCGCGCACCTCGCTCCTCATGGCCTCGGCCCTTTGGCTCAGCGCCTGTGGTTCGACGACGTCTTCACCTAACCACGATGCTGGCTCAGGCGGCAACGGGGGGCCCTCGACCAACACGGCTGGCACGGTCACTGCCGGCGGCTCGGGAGGCTCGGGCTCGGGAGGCTCGGGCTCGGGAGGCTCGGGAGGCTCGCCCACCACGACCGCAAGCGCCTCCGGCTCGGGCGGAGTGACCCACACAACCACCGGCGAGGGTGGCGCTTTGGCGATCCCCGACCAGCGGTTTCTTGCGACGAGCGTGGCGGTGGGTGTGGACTCGGCGTGCGCTATCACGCCGGACGCCGAGGTGGCGTGCTGGGGGCAGAGCGCCCAGGGGACTTCAGCGCATCAGCAGTTCTTCCCGGTGCTGGTGCCGGGGCTTACAGGCATCGTAGGTCTCAGAAGTGCTTGGGACACCGTGTGCGCGTTGAGTGAAGCCGGCACGCTCGCATGCTGGGGCGTGGGCTCCCACGGGCAACTCGGGAACGACCGGTCGGGCGACGGTTACATCGAGAACGCCCCTGTAGCGGTAGTGGATCTCGACGAGGTAGTGGACTTCTCGCTGTCAGGCGCTGCTTGTGCCGTCCGAGCAGACGGGTCGGTATGGTGCTGGGGCGAGAACGCGCGGGGGGAGTTGGGGTTCACTTCGCAGGCCTGCGGTCCCTACGCGATGCAGCTCGACACCGTCGTCTACTTCGAGAGCAACTGCGAAGAGCGGCCGCGTCAGGTCCCCGGCATCGAGAGCGCCATCCAAGTCAGTGTCGGGATCGGTCACCAGTGCGCCTTGCTCGCCGATGAGAGCGTGGTGTGTTGGGGAGGGGACGATACTTTCGGCGAGTTGGGACGCGGCCACACCCACTCGGATGCTCCTGAGGTTCCGACGCCCGTCAGCGGACTCGACGGC
>JAICQQ010000206.1 GCA_025937785.1 Polyangiaceae bacterium | reverse complement strand
CTCGACCTCGGGTGCGCCCATGATGTGCACCGCCTTCTCGAGCGGCGCGCTGGTCCACACCGCGACGTCGGGACGGCCGGTCACGAAGCGCTGGTCGTGCACGAGCCACGGCTTCCACTGCGTCGCGTCGCTCATGTCGATCGGCCGCGGCAGGAACGGCACCGGCTTCGCCGGATCGCTCACGTATTCCTCGCGCCCGGCCGCCTTCGGCTTCTCGAACGTCGCGACGCCGTTCGCGGCAAGGTAGATAGACTTCGGGCTGCCCATCGGCCAGCGCGGCGACACGTTCCACTGGTTCGCGCCGGTCGCGTAGGTCAGCACGGGCGGCGTCTTCGGATCCGGCGCGCCCTTCAGGTGATGATCGAAGAACGGCTTCGCGTACTTCACGCGCCACTCGAGCGCGGTGTCGCCGGTGAAGGTGAGCTGGCCGAGGTCGTAGCCGTAATGGTTGAAGCCCGAGTGGCGCCACGGGCCGATCACGAACGAGACCTTGTCGTTGTTCGTGTCCTTGGGCTCGAGCGCGCGGTACACGGCGGGCGCGCCGTAGCTGTCTTCCTGGTCCCACTGCCCTACGACTATCATTGTGGGCACGGTGTGCGGCCGCGCCGCGAGCCACTTGTCGACCGCCTGCAGCGACCAGAACTCGGTGTACGCCGGGTTCTCGAGGAACTTGCGGATGCCGGGCACGTGGCCCGCGCCCACCTTGTTCACGAAGTCCCCGACCGAACCGGCTTCGAGAAACGTCGTGTAGTCGTCGCCGCCGCCAAGCGCGAATCCGCCGCCGCCCCGGCCCTTGTTGAATCCGAGCTGCAGCGGGAAACCGATCGAATTGATGCGGAACGCGCCGTAGTGGAACCAGTCGTCGCCCATCCACCCGTCCACCATCGGGCTCTGCGCGATCACCGCCTTGAGTGCCGGGTGGGGATTGATGAGCGTCATCAACGCCGTGAACCCGAGGTAGCTCGAACCGATGGCGCCGACGTTGCCGTTCGCCTCCGGCGTGTTCTTCACGAGCCACTCGATGGTGTCGTACGCGTCGGTGGACTCATCGATGCCGGTGTCGTTGAGCGGTCCCGCCAGCGGCCGGTTGAGAACCCAGGTGCCTTCGGATTTATACATGCCGCGGATGTCCTGGTACACGCGGATGTAACCGTCCTCGGCGAACTCGGCATCCATGATCTCGAGGATGTCGACGATGCGCTGGCTGGCCACGCGGCTCGTCGCGCGGGTCGCGTTGTACGGCGTGCGCGAGAGCAGGATCGGCGCGTTCTTCGTGCCCTTCTTCATGACGACGACGGTGTAGAGCTTCACGCCGTCGCGCATCGGCACCATCAGCTCCCGGCGGACGTAGTCGGCCGAGGGCAGCACCTGTTCGTATTTTTCGACCACGTCCGGGGTCATGGGCGTGACCGGGGGTGGGGTCTGGGCAATGACGGTTGCGGAGAACAAAGCAAGGAGGTATTTCATGGCCCGGAAGGCTACGAGTCCGCGGGCCGCGGGTTCAACAGGTAAACTCGCAAACCAGACCCTTCTCTGGGGAGACGAACAATGAACGTGTCGAAGACGATTTGGACGGCAGCGCTGCTCGCGTTCGGTTGTACTGGCGCCATTGCGCAGATTTCGTCGAGCCACCCGATCGTCAACAATGGTGCCGGCAACGCGGCCGGCAATGGCCCCCATCAACTCACGAACGAAGCGACCTCGAAGACCGGGACGATCATCCGCAAGGACCTCGTGTGGAATTCGAAGATCCCGCTCAACAAGAAATATGGCGAATTCACGCCCGAAGAAAGGGCGGAGCTGCACGGGCTGTACGAGTCGATGGCGCCCGGCGACGAGCCGCCGTTCCCGGTCGAAGGGCTGAAGCCGATCTTCAACAGCATCAAGAAGGGTCAGCAGATCGTGAAGGCCCGCGGCACGCTGAACCTGGTCGTGACGGTCGGACCGGACGGCAAGGCGACGGAAGTGGCGGACATGGGCGGCGTCGGCGGCGTCAACGCGAGCGAGATGGTGAACTACGCGGGCTCGGTACTCCTCATGGCGAAGTACAAGCCCGCGATCTGCGGCGGCAGGCCTTGCAAGTCGCAGTTCCCGTTCGTGCTCGACCTGAAGATGCGCTGACTACCGGACTCAACCCCCGGCCGGAACGCGCTCGCGAATCCAGTTCATCGCGCTATCCATGTCTGTGAAGATCGCGGCCAGTGCGCCGCGGTTGTGCATCACGTCGCGAAAAAATCCGCTGTGCATTTCCTGGCGCGCCACGAAGGCGACATAGAAGCCGTACTGGTTCAGCGAGGCCGCATCCATGCCGGCGCGAAATTGCTCGAGTGTATCCAGCTCGACGTCCAGCTCACGCGCGTCGATGACCGCACCCCGGCACTTGTCGTCCCGGCATGCCTCGATCAGCGGATCGAAGACGTTCGCGCGTCCCTCGAGGCGTTCCTTCGGGTAGCTGCCCGCAAGCGTCACGCGCAGCAAGTTGCCTTCGACGCGGAAGTCTCGTTCGTACGGTTTCATTCGGCGATGCTACGCCGGCCGCGCCCGTAAGGGCTTCTCGATGGCGCATATTCATGAGGGAAACACCGGAACGCAAAGCGTGTGATCCGATTCCGACCTCACGCGGCGATTCCGGGCACACTCGCCGCACTTCCGCATCTTCCCTAGAGAAATGCTCAAAGACGACGAGCAATGGCTGGCCATTGCGGACGAGTTCTACAACGCCGCCGTCGACCGGGACCGCTGGTACGGCGCACTCGAGATGCTGGCCGCCGCGACGGGATCACGCGCCGGCGAATTGATCACGATAGGTCACGATGCGGCACTTCCGGTGCACATCATGACGAATATGGACCCCGGCATTTTCGCCGCGTCCGACGAGCACCGCATCGGCGACCCGGAGATCAACCCGCGCGTCAAGGCGGGCATGAACGCTCCATTGCTGAACGTGATCACCGAGAGCGACTTCATCACGCCGGACGAACATGCCATTCATCCTCACTACAATGAATTCGCGCGGCCCTGGGGCATTCCATACATCTGCCTGACGACGCTCGAGCGACAAAGTGACCTGCTCATCGGTCTGGCGGTCGCGCGCTCGGAACGAGAGGGTCACATCGATACGGCTCAACGCGAGGTGTTCGCATCGCTCGCGCCCCACGTGCGCGCGGCCGTGAAGATGCAGATCGCGCTGGAAGGTCATGGCGCCGCACTGATGCGCGGCGCACTCGAAACACTGTCGATTCCCGCATTCGTATGCGCGCGTACCGGCGCCGTGCTGGCGCTCACCACGTCCGCCGAAGAAATCCTGCGCGCCGAACGAGGACTCTCGCTTCGCGACCGCAGGCTGCGCGCGTCGCGGGACGAAGATGACAGGGCACTGACCGAAGCGATCCAGAAAGCCGCGCGCGGCCTGACCGCGCCCGGCGCGCCCGCCGTTTCAACGATCCTCGTGCATGACACGCACGAGGTAAATCCGCCCATCGTGCTCGACGTGATGACGTTGCCCTCGGCCGCGCTCGAGTTCACGTCCGCGCCGCGAGTGGTCGTCGTCGCGCGCGGCTCGCGCGGCGCCGACAGCCGCAGGACTGCGCTGCTCCGGGGCGTGTACGGATTCACTTCCGCCGAAACCGATGTCGCGCTGCTGCTCGCTCGCGGCCAATCCACCGAGCTCATCGCGCAGGCGAGAAAGGTCGCGGTCGGCACGGTTCGGACACAGATCAAGAGCATGCTCGCGAAGCTCGGCGTCGGTCGGCAGGTGGAACTGGTCGCGAGGCTGAACGATCTCTAGCCTCGCGACCGTCCCCTTCTTTTAATAGATGCTCGAGTTGACCCGGATGTCCTCGAAGGCCGTCTCGTTGAAGTTGATCTCGCCGATCGTCTCGGGCGTGCCGGCAGGCATGAACGTTCCGCGACGCACGAAACCGTCACGAACCGCCAGGATCTGCTGGCCGCGATCCCAAAGGCGCGACGTGAACTGCTCCGGCATCGTGATCATGATGAGCTGCTCGCCGTGCACGGTGCGGTACTGCCACGCGCCCGGCGTGAACGTCACCGTCGGGTTTTCCGGATCGATGCGGTCCGTGACGTGGACGCCACCGCCCACGACGAGACGAACCTCGATGCCATTGCCGACGCTGAACCAGTTGCCCGCCGGCGGCGCGCCGGCCGGATACAGCAGCTCGGCGAAGGTGTGCGCCGGACCGCTCGGGAGCGCGCCCCAGACGACGTTGCAATTGCCTTCGCCGTCGACGGCCGGCTGCTCGCAGTCGAACCAGTTAGGCAGCACGTACGAGTCGTTCAGGACCAGGAAGTTGACCTGGTAGATCTTCGCGCCACTCGAAAACACCGGATCACCGGCGATCGAGTCCGCGACCATCACGTGGGACTCGTATCCCAGGTAGTCCTTGATCGACTGGCCCGACACGTCGAGCTCCGCGGCGGAAAACTTCAGCGCGAAGTCCGTGTCTTCGAGGTCGAACAGCGCCGAACCGTCGCTCTGATAGTTCACGGTGTAGTTGACATCGATGTCGCCGCTCTCCACCCAGCCGTTCGCCGTCAGGTAGTAAGCCGTTTCCTCGTCCTCGTCGGTGCCTTCGACCCACACCGCGCCGCCGAGGTCGTAAGCGGACCAGCTCTCGTCGATTCGATTCGCTTCGGCGCCGTTCTTCACGAAGCCGAATTCGTATTCGGGTTCGCCCTCGTCCGTCGTGGACCACAGCCAGTACGCGCCCTGCGTCATCAACGACTCGATCGAGATCTTCGTCGTGCTCGCGAGCGTCTCGGCCTGCTCGACTTGCTGGGCAAGATCCGTCACGTCCGCGGTCGGCACGTCGATGTCGGCGACGTTGAAGTCTTCGCCGGCTGCGTCGACGGCCGCCGCCGCGACCTCGAGACCGTCCAGCGCCTGGCTGGTGACGAGCGCCAGCAGCGCCGCGCCGGACTCGTCCGCATCGACGCCCTGCGTCGTCGCGGCCTGCATGATCACCTCGTGGTTCGCGGCCAGCGTGCTCGCCGCGACCTGCGCGATGCGATGGAGCCGCTCATATTCGTTTGCGGCATCGTCGCTCGACTGCTTCGCGGCGACGTAGTCCTCGAACAGGCTCACGTCGCTGCTCGCGCCGATGCGCAGCTTGACCTGCGTCACCGCGTCATCGAGCGTCAGCGCCGGGTTCTGCTGGAGCATGCCGTGCACGACGGTGGTGAGCGGGCTGATGAAATCCGACTCGCCCGCGGGTGCGCTCAGCACGTAAGGCTTGCCGACCGCGGCGCCCGTGTCTTCGTCGATCGTCGTTTCGCCGACCTGGACGACGATGGGTGATGCGGACGCATCGACACCGCTCGGAATTTCGAGCGTGAAGGCGCCGCCCGCGGCCGTCGTCGCCGTCGGTTCGCCTTCGTCGCATTTCATGTTCGCGTTGGTGTCGAGGCAGACGGTCGCGCCGACCAGGTAGCCGTCGGCCGCCTTGCCGGACAGCGGCGTCGTGGTGGTTCCACCCGTGCCGCCGTCACCGCCCGTGCCGCCCGTCCCACCGGTGCCGCCCGTGCCACCGGTGCCACCCGTGCCGCCCGTGCCACCCGTACCGCCGGTGCCACCCGTGCCACCCGTACCGCCGGTGCCACCCGTACCGCCGGTGGTGCTGCCCATCGTCGTGCCCGTGGAGCCCGTGGTGCTCGCCGACGCGGTATTATTCGTAACCGCCGCTGCCACCGTCATCGACGAGGTGACGGTCGCCGTGCTCGGAGAAGTGGTCCCGCTGCTGCTGGTCTCCTCTTCATCGTCGCTTCCGAAGCAACCGTTGCTCAGAAGCCCGAACCCAATGGCGGTGATCGATACAAGCGCTTTTTTCATTTTGAACCTCTCGTCGTTCAGTGATGAGGGACCGAAGCAGGGTCGCGTACACGCTCCTACCATTGAGACAGGCTCGAGCGCTATCCTGAGTCACGAAGAAACGATCTGTCGGGGGCAGCTGCGTCCGTTGTCGAGGCAGCGTGCCGAAAGCAAGTCCGGCTCCTGATCACTGAAAAATCCCCGAATGGGGATTCAGACTATGCAACATTAGTCGAATCTGGACCAGGACCAAGGCCAATGGAAACGCTTTCTTCAGCAAAATCTCTCAGGCAGCCACGAACCCCCTGCTTGAAATCTTGCGGGTTCAGCCGAAGCTCGGCCCCACCCGCGGCTATTGAACGAACCCGCCTGTCTCATGATCGACTCGTCAGGGGGCGGGAATGCAGGTGCTGCGCTCAGCTTTGACGCAGGGGTGCCCTCCGATCGTCCTACGGTTGCCTGAGCCGTCTGATACTCACTAGCTAGAAAACGTTTCCAACCCAGAATGCGAGCCGTTTCGCCGCGGGGCTAAAGGCCTCGCCGCTCACTCTCGCAACTTGGCGTTGGCGAAACGCAGGTTCTCTCGGATCCGATCGATGTCGGCAGGCGGGACCGCGAGACCCTCCGAGACGCGATGCAGAATGTGCTGGCACGCGGCCTTGCACACTTCGTACTCGCGGACCCAGAACGCTGATACCCCGAGTTCGTCGAGCAGTTGCCAGTCGTAGACGCTCTGCGCGACGAACAAGGAATCGTCCGGTCGCTGGATGGGCGCGCCCGCCTTGGCGAACAGAAATGCCTTGCCGTAGGCCTTCTGCATTCGGAAGTAGCGGGCGAGCTCGTAGACGGGCTCAGCCCGCGTCGGCCGCATCTCGTAAGCTGCGAGCAGCTGTTCGAGCACGACTGCCTCGGGTTTTTCCAAGCGAACTGCGAGCCTTCCGAGCTCGAGCTGGGCCATGAACTTTTCTTCCACCCACCCCAGAAGGGCGGCGCGCTTGCCGTACTCCTCGTACGCCCGTTCCAGGTGGCCCGCGTCTTTGTAGGACTGTGCCAGGTAGAACTGGCTGCGGGGGTCGGCGGGGTGTTCGAGCAGGTAATCTTCGAGCAACTTCGCGTCGCGCAGATACTTCTGCTCTTCGGTCATGCCGTGCGATTTCGCGCCTTCGCCGGCGTGATAAACGATCCAGATGTCCTTGAGCAGCACTCTTTCTTTGGGGCCTTCGACGGTCACCAAGTAGTTGTGCACGGGGCCTTCCCAGCGAAAGCGTGTCGCCCGGACGTTGACCAGGTGGGGCACCGCGTAGCGCACGCCGGAATGATGCTTCTCGATGTTGTAGCTGACGCCTGGCTGAAGCTTTTCGTAGAACTTGGGGTCCCCGACACCAAGCTCTTCGTCCGCGTCGATGAACAGCAGCCAGTCCGCCTTGTTGGCCTCGACCGCGAGATCGAGCGCCTGCTGGCGGTTGACGCCAAAGTTCACCCACGGTCGTTCGTGCACCTCGCCATCGATGCCGTAGGCTGCCATTTCGCGCTGGATCAACGCGATCGTCCCATCGGTGGAGCCGGTGTCGACGATGACGTAGTAGTCGATGGCGTCTTTCAACGAACGAAACAGGCGCGGGAGCACCTTCTCTTCGTTCTTCACGATCATGCTGAGGCAGATGTTGGTGCGCGGCCGTGTCATGCGTCTTTAAAGGAACGAACGGCAGTAGCCTGAATCAAAGTTCGATTCGAGCAAAGAAAAAACAAGAGTTACCCGAGCTTGCGCAGGAGCTTGGTCACCCCGTGGTGGTTCTGGCGTTCGCTGTACTCGAGCATCGACGCCAGCGATTGCCCGGATTTTCGCACTTCGGCGCCGCGCGCGAGCAGCGCTGCCAGGATGCTGGCCGAGCCGCTCCACACCGCGGGCCAGAGGGCACGGGATGCTGCGGGCACGCCCGCGTCGAGCAGGGCCAGGGCGACGTCGCGCCGTCGCTCGCTGGCCGCGCTGCAGAGGGCCGCAACCTTCAGCCGTGTCGAGAGGTTGGCGTGTCGGACGATGGCGGCGGCAGCCCCGGCTTCACCCGCGTCGACCGCGGCTTCGAGCGCGACCCGCACGAACGGGTCGTCCTTGCGCCTGTTTCGCAGCAGTCGGGCGAGCGGTTTGACGGTTCCGGTTTCGGCAGCGACCACCAGCGGGTCGACGTCAGCCACCTTCTCGAACGGCACTCGTCTCGGCAGCGACCCGAGTGGCAGGTCCCAAGTGCGCAGCCGGCCTCGGCCTCCATCCACGTAGAAGAACCAGCCCTCCATGGAATGGTAGACGCTGACCGCGTGTCGAAAGTAGACCAGACGTTCCGCGGGATCGAAGCGGTCGCGCTCGGCTTCGAATGCGGACGTCGCCCGATAGGTGGCACCTCGTTCGAAGGGTCCGGCCTTCTTGCGGCGCTTCGGCATGCTTCGGATGTTACGGACTTGTCCCGCGAATGTACACGCTCGGCTCGCTGCGAACGTTCGGCGAAAGCCGCCGCGAGCATCCTGGGGCGCCACCGCGCGGGCATGAAGTCCGAAGCGGACGATCCAGGGACGAGCTTCAGCGGCGGTGCGCACTGCGCCAAGCTGCGGGGGATTGTCCGCACTCGCGCTTGAACGCACGCCCGAGCGCTGCTTCCGATCCGTAGCCGACCCGCTCCGCAATTTCTGCCATCGAGCGGTCGCTGTCGAGCAACCAATGCGCCGCGCGTTGCAAGCGCCAGCGCGTGAGGTACCGCGTCGGCGCCGTTCCCACGAGCTCGCTGAAGCGCTCGAAGAACACGGTGCGGGACATCGCCGCCAGCTTGGCGAGCTCGTCGGCGTTCCAGTCCCGTTGGGGCTCGTGATGCATCGCTTCGAGCGCGCGCCGGATGCCAGGCTCGCGCAGGGCGGCGAGCCAGCCGACCTCGTCTCCGCCGAGCGAGCTCGTGTGTTGCCGCAGCGCTTCGACGAACAAGAGCTCGCTGAGACGTGCCGTCACGGACGCGACGCCCGGCCCCTCTTGAGCCAGCTCTTGCACGAGAAAGTCGACGCTGGCGCGCAGCAGCGCCGCTCGCGGCCCGCTCGCTGCCGGCACCACCAGCAGCTTCGGCAGCGCCTCGAACAGCGGGTTGAACAGCGCCGCGTCGGCGTGCAAGAACCCGCACACGATCTCGGTGCTCGCACCCCCGCCGCCGGTCGTGATGCGCGGTGGCCTGCGCCAGGGCGGGGGCGCCGGAAAGAGCTGCGACACCTCGCGCGTGTCCCGCGCCTCACCCTGACCCATCACGTGCTCGTGTCCGAACGGCAGTACGAACACGTCGCCGCTGGCGAGCTCGACCCGCGCACCCTCGACCTCCGCCCAACAGGCGCCCTCGGCAACGTAGTGAAACAGGATCAGCTGCTGGTTGCCCATGCGCAGCGCGGCTGCCAGCGCCTCGGTGGACGCGGAGCGCACGCGCCACGGGGACGAAAAGCTGGCCTGAAAGAACACGGATCCACTCAAACGCACGGATTCGAGGAGATCGGACAGCAGGTCCATGAGCGGAGACGGCGATAGCCTGTCGCGAACGCTCAATCAAGCGCGACGAACGCCGGGTCATGGCTGGCCGGGTACGGGTCGTTACGCTGTCATCCATGCAAGGTTACCTTCAAACCCTCGCCGCGGGCGGCTTGTTCGGTGCCGCCGCGGGAGCACTTCTGATCGGGCGCGGAAAGATCGCTGGCATCAGCGGCATCCTCGCTGGTGCACTCCAGCACGACCAGCACGACCAGCACGGCACCTGGCGCTTCGTGTTTCTGCTGAGCCTCATGCTCGGCGGCCTGGCGGGCAGCGCCCTCGCACCCGAGAGCATCGTCCGGAGCCACCCCGTATCGCTCGCGAGGCTGGCCCTGGCCGGGCTTCTGATCGGTCTCGGCGCGCGGATCGGCAATGGCTGCACCAGTGGCCACGGCATCTGCGGCATCGGCCGCCTCTCGCTGCGCTCGACCGTCGCCGTCGCCACCTTCAGCCTCACGGGCGCCCTGACGCACATCGCGATCGAGCAAGCAGGCCTCGGATGACGGCGCGCGATGCTGTTTGGACCACCGCGTCGGGCCTAGGGCTTGGCGTCGCGCTGGTGCTGGGGGGCCTGACGCAGCCGGCGACAATCCTGGGCTGGGTCGACTGGTTCGGCGCCTGGGACCCCACGCTCATCGTGTTCTTCGCGGGCGCGGTGCTCGTCTATCACGGCGCCTACCGCCTGGCCCTCGCCCGCGATCGACGCCGCGCTACCCCGTGCCTCGATCTGCCCCCGCCCCGCGCCATCGACGCGCGTCTTCTCGGGGGAGCTGCCGTGTTCGGTGTCGGCTGGGCCCTCGGCGGCACCTGTCCCGGACCCGCCCTGAGCTCGCTTGGAGCCGGTGCCCCGTGGGCGCTCGTCTTCGTCGGCGCGATGCTGGTCGGGTTGCGGTTGGGGAAGCTGGCATGAGACGCCTGCATGAGTCTGCTCATGGGTGCGTACCACGGGGCTCCGAGCGCCGCGCGCCAGCCAAGCCTCAATTCAGGGTGGGGTCGGCTTCGAAGCTCGCACGTACCGGCTTCATGACGCCGGCGGCCCATTCGGTGTCCTGCCAGTGGTGCACGGTCATCTCGTCGGTTTTGCAGAGCATGCAGAACGCAACGATACTGTCGTCGGGCGTCTTGATCACCCAGATCAGGCCGCCACAGGGCTTTCGCTTGGGCCGCTTGTTGCACAGAAGCAGCGTCTCGCGCATTTCTCCTGCCTTGAGTGTGCCGCCATATTCGATGACTTGAGCAACCCGCAGCACCCTGCGGAGCAGGCGCGGCTCGTTGTGGGGCAGCGTGCCGTCATCGTTCAACCAGTGCCAGGGATTCACCACGAGCATGGCTCGGCAACCTACCACAGCCCTGAGTGTACCCAAGCAGTGAACTCGAAAGCATCGTCCGATCCACGTGAAGCGGGATACTGCGTCCTTCCCGTCCCAAAGCCGGCTAAGAGAAGCGAGCTGAAAATCGTGAAACCAGGTTAGGCTGCGCCGATGTACTACGAAACCCTGAAGCAGATGATGAAAACGCTGGCGCAGCTCGACACGTGGCTCGCCGCCGCCGGCGCTCACGCGCAGGCGAAATCTTTCGATCCCACGGTCTTTCTTGGCGCCAGGCTTGCCCCGGATCAGTTCGCCTTCGCTCGTCAGGTCCAGACCGCGTGTGATACAGCCAAGGGAGCTGCGGCCAAGCTGACGGGGAAGGAAGCGCCCAGCTTTCCGGACACAGAACAGAGCTTGGACGAACTGAGCGTTCGCGTGAAGACCGTGCTCGCGTACCTCCAGACCTTCCAGGCCTCTGATTTCGACGGCGCCGCGGATCGCCGAGTGACGCAGCCGCGCTGGGAAGGCAGCTACATGCTGGGCCAGGACTACTTCCTGTCGCACGCACTGCCGAACTTCTTCTTCCACGTCACCCACGCCTACGCCATCCTGCGGCACAACGGCGTGAACATCGGGAAACGCGACTTTCTGGGCACGCTAGAAAAGCACCGCCCATGACCTCCGCTGCCCCCGGTTTTCGTCGTTGCCTTTGTCGCCCGCGCTGCTCAGCGCAGTGAACGAGTCGAGATCCACGATCGCTTCGCCTACGTTGCCGTGTCGAGGGCTGTCAGCGAACGGGCGCTCGCGAGCCTGCGCGACGGTCAGATCAAGGGAAGGCGCTTCCGCGTCGAGTTGGTGGAGTCATGCCCGCTAGCCCGGCCCATCCGGGCTGGTCCGTTTGCGCCAGACGCTGGCGAGCCACGGCTGCTCGGATCGCGGCCTACCCTCGGGGCGATAGTAGTGCTCGAGTTCCTCGAAACCGCTTTCCGTCATGCTGTCGCGCCAGCGAGGCCAACTCAGGTACGTGCCGTAGCGCGCCCCGTGCCACTGTTCGAGATCTGGTCCTCGTGGATTGGAAGCGAACAGGACCCCGCCGGTCAAAAGCGCGTCCCTCAGTTCGCCCAGCACCCGCGGCAATTCTTGACTGGGAACATGGAAGAGCACAGCATTCGCGAAGATGCCGTGAAATCGCCGCGGGGGCAGATCGAGACGCAGCAGATCTTGCTGCCAGACTTCGCAACCGCTGTGTGCGCGCGCCATGGCCACGAAGCTGGCTGCACCGTCGAGACCAACCGGCTCATGGCCCCGCGCGCGAAACGCGGCCAGATCCCGCCCAGGCCCACAGCCGAGATCGAGGAGAGCAAGCGGCGGCGCTCCGCGCACGTGACGGAGAAACGCCTCGACGTTCTGGCTCACGTCGTGGTCTTTGGTGCCCTGCCAGAACGCCGCGGCTGACTGCTCGTAATGCCCGATGGTCGACGAACTGATGTGGTGGAGTTCTCGTGCCGTGAGCGTGCAAAGAGGGAGGGGAGGCATGGCTGCCCAGTGTAGCGCTTCCTCGGGCCTAACGTGACGGCAGCCCCGCCATTGAGCCGGAGCCTGATCTTCGAGCATGATCGCGGTCTTCGGCTGGAACGCAACGAAGCAAGGCTCCAACGCAGTTTGCGTGCGCGACGAGGAACCCTCCTCCGCGTTGGCCTTCCCGGCGGGTCGCCAATAGTCCAGCGTGCGGCGGCAGCCTGACGCCGTTCGGGTGCTGTTGCGTTTCAAGGAAGCAGCGCGACGTTGGCGGAAGGCCAATTCGTCACAATGCTTGTGATGAATCTGGATCGCCGGTCGCGAATTCTCCACGTGGCTTGTGGAGAATCTTCGGCAGTCCTACTCTGCGCGGAATCCTCTCGGCCGCCCCCGTCCACGCTTCGACTTCTTTGGTTCAGGCGCGGCCGCGTCCCACAGGTCCCGCGGTTCGACCCCGAGCTTGTGGGCAAGACGTACCAGCGTGTGGATCGTCAAGTTCTGGCGCCCGTTCTCGACCAGGCTGACCCATTGCACCGTCGAATTGAGGACGGCGGCGAATTCCTTCTGCGACCATCCGGCTTCCTTGCGGAGTTGCGCGATGCGCCGGCCGATTTCCTTCGTGACTTCAACGGCTTTTCGGTCGACCTGGCTTGGCACCCGCCGAATGGTGAGCTGAGACGGTCCAGGGAGGAATCAAGTCATCGCTTGAAAATAAGAGGGTCTGCGCTCATGCTGTTAAAGCCATGGCACCGAATCCGCAGAATGCGGCGCGCACTCCCTCAGAACTGACCGATCTGTTGATCGCGAACGATCCCCGCATCCGCAAGCTCGGCAAGAGAATCGCGAAGCAGCAAGACCGGCTGAGGGCAGCCATCACTCCGAAGCATTTCCGGATCTACCTTCGGATCGAGGAGATGGTGAACGAACGCATGGTCGCGATCATCGAACGCGTGTGGGCTGCCGCGGAACGCCACGGCAACGAGAGCGACTGACGAGCCCGCGCACTCGCCACCGGCTAGAGGTGTTCGTTGCGCTACGTCAACGGCAGCTCGAGCGACGGCGGATCTGGCGGAACGACCACCTGCGGCTTGTCGCGATCTACAAATCGGAGGAAGTCGCTAGGGTTGAACGTTAGCAGCAGGTCGGCGCCGGCACGCTCGGCTTCGACGAGATGGAGCGCGTCGTACACGGCTCCGGACTTCAGCGACCGCGACGAGCAGCGTTCGATGGCCGCCACATATGTTTCCGTGGTGGGTCCCATGACGCTCACCTGTGAGCCAATCGTGCCGACTACGACCAGGGCCTCTGCGGGTGGGAGACCGTTCGGCAGTTTGGTCAGAACCGAGTACAGCTCCGCGAGCGCGTGCCCGCAGACCATGCCCTGAACGTCTCCGCGGTGGATCGCTTGGTGCCAGATCCAGGCTCGCGCGTGAAACAGATGGTCCTCGAGCGCCCCTGCGACGAGCACGGATGTATCAAGCGCGATGAGCATCGATCCGCGAGATCAGCTCGTCGATTCGTTCTTCTCGATCGACTCGGTGATCGAAGGCGCTGCTTCCGAGGCGGCCCGTGTAAACGTAGAATCCATCTCGCAGCTCAAGCAATGAGCCCGGCGGCGGCTTGAAGTTCGCGTGCGCCGCCTTCTCGCCCTCAATTTCTTGGGTCAGCGCTTCGGCCAACTTCAGTCGGTCGGGGCGGGGCAGCGCGCGGATGGCGTCGAGGATGTCACGAACGCTGTTCATCCGTGGAGTATAGCTCCGAACCGCGAGGGGACGCCAGTCGCGAAGACTAGCGGCTGGCGCGCCGGTTGGCGGGCGGGGGCCCAAATTTCCCCGCGATGCAGGCGGCGTGACAGCCGCGGCACCGTGCGTTGGTGCGAGTCCGATGCAGGCTCGCGGCACATACGCGGCACATGAAATCACCGCGTGTACGGAACAGGCAGTATTAGTGCTTGATGAGTAGTGGAGGCGCCGGGAATCGAACCCGGGTCCGCGAGCGCGTCCTGTCCGGATGCACGTGGTGTTCCGTTCGCCAGCTGGCACCACGCCGAGAGCGTAGTTGAGCTCGGGGGGGCGAAGCGGAAGGTTGGGCTGAAGTCGGT
>JAICQQ010000069.1 GCA_025937785.1 Polyangiaceae bacterium | reverse complement strand
TAACGAGAAAATCCAGCGCGACTTGATACACTTCCAATCCCTCATGATCGAGCCTCATGCTCCAGCCATCGGCCCCACCTCGGCATCGGTTGCGCTTCTTCGGGCACGGGCACGTTTACGTTCACGTTCACGGGGCCATCATCCAATTCAGGGACAGGCCCTAGTTACCGCTCACGACTTCCAGGAAGTTGTGCCCGGCGACCCGACCCAGTGGGTCCTTGACCTCGACTCGCACCACCCAGGGTCCGCTCGAGCCTTTCGGCGGCTGCAGCTTGCCCTCCAGGCCGGCGGCTGTGCGTTTGAACTGCACCTCTTGCTGCTGGAGGTTGATCGATACCTCGACGCTGACCTTTTGGTCGCTGGCGAGCGGTTGACCGGTAGCGTCGGTGAGCCCGATCTTGACCGTGACGGCGTCGCGGGGCCAGCGAGCGGTTTGCGGCCCGATGTTGACGTCGGCGTTCACCGTATGAGGCGCGAGCGTAAGCTCCAGCTCTTGGTCTGAGTTCGCTTCGCGGAAGCGGACCTTGGTGGTCGCGCCGCGCGCCAGGCCGACCGTGTTCGGCGCATCCACGAAGTAGTTGCTGCTGCCGTAGGTCATCTTCAAACCGTCAGCGGCAACCAACGGCACGCGCTGGCTGGGTGGCAACAGGATCGCGCTGTCGGTGGCTTCGGCTCCGGGCGGCAGCTCGATGCCCATCACGCGTAGGGGTTCGACGGCAGACGCTGGGCCGGGCGCACCAGTCTCGTCGATGCCTCGAGCGAGCACGAGATAGTTCCCCGGCGTGACGCCGCTGAGATCGGCCTGCGCCGTGGGGGTGATCGTGCTGGAAACCAGCGACAGCTGCGTGCCCTCCTTACGGAGCAACGCCACCTGATACCGCTCGGCGTGGGCGAGAGCTTTGAAGCTCACGCTGGCGGTCGACTCCTTATCCGACAAAGTCCAGGCGAGCGGCTTGGCAACGTCGACGTCCGGTGCGGACATCATGGTGGTGTCCGTGGAGGCACCCGACTGCAGGTTGACCTTGCGCACCATGCCGGACGATAGCTTCTTCCAGCGGCTGCCCTTTCCGGTCAGCATGCCGAAACCGTCGGCGGTGAAACGGATGGAGTCGTCATCGACGTAGGCCGTTGCGTGTCCGCCGCTCACCACCGCTGACTGCCCGCGAGGTCCAACCACCAGCACTGCAACTTGGTTTTTCTGGGTGTCCGGGATGATGATCTCGAAGCGACCTTTGTTCACCTGGTAGACGTGGGCGTGGGTGGTCTTGTTCCCCTCCAGCGCCAGCTTCGTCCCAGGCATCCGCTTGACGTCCGCGTCCGAGCCGGTAACCACGACGACGCTATCCGGGAGAGTCTGCGACTTTCCTGGCGGCGTCACGGGTGGCAGCAGCTCTTGAGGCGTGGGCGTACGCACGAGCGCTTTCAGATTACGTGGCTCGGCGCTGGCCCCGGTGGCGGCGAACGTCGTACCCAAGAGCAGTAGCCAACCCAGTTTGATCGTGGTCCTCATCACGCTGATTGAACGGTCAGGAGGGGTGCATTTTTGAGTGGTCCCTGGTTTTCTGTTGCAACCCCGTGCGGCGGTGTGGGGACGCAGAATCGGATGGTTACGGCTGTGCGCGAGGCGCGCGTGTGCGCAGCCAGCGGCGGCTTTTCAGGACCCGGGTCAGGTAATTGTCAGGCGGGTCGGGCTACGGGTTGACGCTCGACCGCTTTTGCTCGAAACCCGGACACAACTTGTCTCGAGCGGAGTCCTCGCTGTTGTCGACCTTGGCCCAAACCACATGTCTGTGCGTCCTGCTGCTATCGAGTGCGGCCGGTTGTGATCGCTCGCCGCCGGAACAGCGCCCACCGGCCGCCCCGCCTTCGACAGCGGCGGCCCCCTCGGAGGCTCCACCGCGCCCCAGCGCAGCACCAGAGCCTGTCCCGTTGGTATTGGGACAGGGGGACGCGAAAATACCCTTCGAGTTCCCCGAGGTCGCGACCACGGCGGCGAAGGGCGACTATGTCCTCGCTCCGCCGCGCGCTTGGATCGACTCTGGCTTGGAAAAGGGGGCCGACAAGCAGACCTACATCTACTACGGCGGCTGGATGCAGCGGCCTGGTGCCGCAGCTTCTGAACTCGAAACCCTCGCGAAAAGCGTCAGCGTCATCCCCAACTCGCTGATCATCGCCATCCCGCGCGGCCAGACCGTCGTGCCCGGCGAGGTAGTCCTGACCAGTTGGGCCTCCGGAACCGGAATGCAGCGCGCGCTCGTGGTCGAGGGCGGCAGCAAAGAAAGCCCCAGCGTTCGCTACCTGGACATGAGCCTGGACAACCCCAGCGGCTGGGGCAAGCGCGCGGACACGCTTCCGCCGAACACCTTCAAGAAGCTGACCACCGCTGGCGAAGTGGGGACGTCCGCGGCTTGCAAGGAGGGCGGGCATCGCATGCGCTACATCGTGACCGCGAGCCAGGGCGGCCGAGTGCTCGGCTATGGTTTCGCCGGAAAGATTGCCGCCTTCGCACAGAGTGACTGCACCTTCCTCCCCCTGAAGCCGCGCTTCGAGGAGGACGATCTGGTGTTCGTGCCCGTCGTGGGCCGTTACACCAAGGCCAAGGTGCTTCGCGTGGAGCCGCACCTGGGCCGCGTCTGGGCACGCTACAAGAGCGATCAGGCAGACCAAGTGATCGCGGTCGCCCTCATGGACGCAGCGCGCGCACTCGACTAGCGCGACTCCACCTCAGGCAGACTTCGGGGGGGGAGGGAGTAGGGTGACCCGCTCGGAGCGGCGGGGCGCCTCGTCGACCTCGGTGGTGGCCGCGGAAAGCTGTTGGCGGTGCAGCTCTTTCAGCAGACCCTGCAGCAAGGCTGCGTCGCGCCGCATCAAAGCGAGTTCGAGCAAGCGTGCGAGCGGATGATCGTCGGCGAGCGTGTCGCGCACCAAGCGCGCAAAGCGTAACGTGCGTTCCAGGTCGTTCGGACGCGCCGGAGCTGTCGCTACCGGGGGTCGGCAGGGGATGGTGTCATGCTGATCGATGTCGTCTTGCAGATCGAACTCGCCCTCGAGATCGAGGTCCCCCTCGACGGCGGGGCGCGGGTAACCGCTGCGCTGGGCGGCGCTGCGCTTTGGAGCGAGCGCGCGCTTCGAAGTGGCAGCGCGCTCCGTGGGCAAGCGCCGGACGTGCGTCGACTCGTCGATATCGCTTGGCGCGACGACGCGTTCCCTGGACGTTTGGAGTGCGGTCGCGATCTGCTTCGGGGGGGTGGACATGTGCTGGCCGCTCGGTGATGAACCCCTCGGGCGGGTTCCGTTGCTCATGCTGAACCCAGCGAGTGCACGATTCATTCCGTCTTTTCTCGGTGGCGTCGAAAGGCGCCTCGCCTGGGGTCGGGTTGGCGAAAAACTCGGCAACATGCTGGTGAAACGCGCCGGAGGCGCCCCCCTTACACTCACGGCGGACTGACATTCGAGTCACGCTGGCGTGCCACGTTGTGAACTTTGGTGCCTGTGCGTCGGCTGCCCCGACATATCAAGGTTCCGTGAACGCTGGACAGCTGGCCGATTCGAGGTCGACCCCAGTGGACGTGCGGCGGTTCGTTAGCGTATGTGAACGTCTAGGTGCGCCTCCACCATCTCGCTTTGGGGGCCCGTGACGTTGAGTCGCTGGCGGGCTTCTACCGCCGCGCTTTCGATCTGCGCGAGCAGGCTCGTCATCACCATGCGGATGGCAGCCTGCGCTCGGTGTGGCTCGACCTCGAAGGCGCCCTGCTCATGATAGAGTCGTCGCACGCGGACGTTCGCGCGGTGCAGGGGATCGGCCGCGGGCTATTTTTGGTGGCCTTCAGCGTCGGGGTTGCGGAGCGCGAGCAGGTCGAGGCACGGCTGGTCGCGCTCGGCGGGGCTCTCGAAGAACGCGGCCGCTTCACCTCGTATGCGCGCGACCCCGAAGGCAACCGCGTTGCCATCAGCCATTACCCGGCGCCCCCGGCTGCGCCCGTGCGCTAGCCTCCGCGCGCGCGGTAACTCGTCAGGGCTCGCGCCAGGGCGCGCCCGCGACACGCGTGCACGTGGGCGCACAAGCGTGCTTTGAATGCGTCGTGCCCTGTCTGCGGCGGCGCGCGGGGCCGGCGGCGCATCAACCCGCCGACGGTGAAAAGCTCGACCTTCGTGGAATCGGAGAGGCCCAAGGCGATGCCGCGGTTCGTGAGCGCGACTCGAACGATGCTCGAGAGCGGGACACGCCGTGCCCAAGGGCCCCAGGTAATCACGAGACACTCGTGGTCGACGTGTAGCCGTGGACGGACCCACGCGGTGATCAGTGGGACGCTGGACAACCAACGCGTCCAGCGCCCGACGGCGGGCACTCCCCTCAGCCGGAAGGCGAGCGCTTCAGGCCTGAGCGGGGGCCGCAGTGTCGTGATCGCGTCGACGGCGGCGCAAGACGCCACGATGGGGTGGATGTCGGTCATGAACTCCTCCGTTTCTGCTCGTCGGGCGCATCGGCCATCAGTTGTCGACAAAATCGCTGGAGGATCGTGAAGGCGGCAGCAATCCGTGCAAAGGATCGCTGCATGTGGGACGGGCCTTCCCCCTATCGTGCTCCGAGCCCACGGCGTTCGCCGTATGCGGCGGCTTGGCGCGAATACGCGTGGAGGCGGCGCTGCGGCCAGCTGCTAGGCGCATTTTGGTTGCTCGGCCTGCTCGCGCTCGCTTGGCGCCTTCGAACGTGGTTCATCGTGATCCTGTTTCCGGTTCCCCTAACCGCCTTGTGCC
This sequence comes from Polyangiaceae bacterium, assembly GCA_025937785.1. Classification (GTDB taxonomy): domain Bacteria; phylum Myxococcota_A; class Polyangia; order Polyangiales; family Polyangiaceae; genus JAICQQ01. Next base: position 31,597 of record JAICQQ010000069.1, on the reverse strand, counting down.
TGCGGGGGTTCCGCTGTCCGCGCTGCAACAAGCGTTTCACGGCCTCCGACGAGTCGGGGTGGTGGGAAGCGGCTCGTGTCTACCACTGCCTGCATTGTGGGCTCGCCCGAGGCGCCCCCGCCGACCCGGACGAGTAAGCTCCCCCAGACGTGCCCGAGCCCGCCCCCGATGACGCCCGGGAATGGTGTATGGTTCGACGCATGGCTGAAGCAACGTATCGAACGGCGCCGCTCGACACGGAGAAAATGCCACCCGGCATTCCGTTCATCGTGGGGAACGAGGCGGCGGAGCGCTTCAGCTTCTATGGAATGAAGGCAATTCTGGCCGTCTTCATGACCGACTACCTGATGGGGTCCGACGGAAAGCTCGCGACGATGGGCGATCGCGAGGCCACCAGTTGGATGCATTTCTTCGTCGCCGGTGCCTATGCATTTCCTTTGCTTGGCGGGATCGTCGCGGACGCCTTCTGGGGCAAGTACGCGACCATCATCCGCCTGTCGCTGTTCTACTGCCTCGGTCACCTCGCGCTCGCGCTGGACGACACTCGGGTGGGTTTGGCGGTCGGGCTGAGCCTGATCGCCGTGGGAGCCGGCGGCATCAAATCATGTGTATCGGCGCACGTCGGCGATCAGTTCGGTGAGCGGAACGAGGCGCTGCTCGGCCGCGTCTTCAGTTGGTTCTACTTTGCGATCAACTTCGGCGCCATGTCTTCGATGATGCTCACCCCGGAGTTGCTCCGGCGCTACGGACCCGACGTAGCCTTCGGCGTGCCAGGCGTACTGATGGCGGTCGCCACTTTCACCTTTTGGTCGGGGCGCCAGCGCTTCGCACACATCCCCCCGACGGGGATGCGTTTCGTGCGCGAAGCCTTCAGCCGCGAAGGCGTGTCGGTCATGCTGCGCCTTTGCATCATCTACGCGTTCGTCGCCATGTTCTGGGCGCTCTTCGACCAAACCTCTTCATCGTGGGTGCTGCAAGCCAAGCGGCTCGATCTCACGTTCCTGGGGTTCACCTGGCTGCCCGAGCAACCCCAAGCGGCGAATCCCGTGCTGGTGCTCCTGTTCATTCCGCTGTTCTCTTACGTGATCTACCCGTACACCGATCGGGTCTTCAAGCTGACGCCGCTGCGCAAGATATCGATCGGCTTCTTCGTGACCGTGATCGCATTCCTGATCCCGGCATACATCGAGGCGGAGCTCAGCGCGGGGCGCAGGCCGAACATCGGGTGGCAGTTCTTGGCCTACGTGTTCATGACCGCAGCCGAGGTGATGGTGTCGATCACGTCGCTCGAGTTCTCGTACACCCAAGCTCCCAAGAAAATGAAATCGCTGGTGATGGGGCTCTACTTCGGCAGCGTCGTGCTCGGAAACCTGTTTACGGCGATCGTCAACCTGGTCACCGAGCAGCCCGGTACCGGGCTTGCCGGCGCGAGCTACTATCTGTTCTTTGCCGGCGTGATGCTGGTTACGGCAGTGTTTTTCGTACCGGTGGCGATCTGGTACAAGGAACGCACTTACATTCAGAGCGCGCACGGTGAGCCCGAACCAGCGCCCGGCTGAGCCGAGCCCTCTTCATGAAGTGCCCACGGCCGTCGCTTTTTTGACCTCGGGCATGGCGGTACGGAACAATTCGCTTCGTGCAATCCCGGTTGTCAACGGAGCGAGTGGTACACATGCTGAACGGTGAAATTCGTATTGGCGGGGCGGTGCGCCGTCCCCGATGGCTGGTGTCGAACGGCGCGAAAGTGGTGGGCCCGGTCAGTACCGACCTGCTGCTGCGCGGCCTCGAATGCGGCAAGGTACCCCCCGACTGTTTGATCCGGGACAAGGACTGGGCCGCCTGGCGCGAAGCTCACCAGATCCGGGAGGTGCGCAGTTGGTCGAAGAGCCAGCTGGGCGAAGCGGAGGGGGATCCGGAAGAGCTCGCGGATATCTGTCTCAGTCTCGCGCACGACGTGGAAGAGGTGGTGTCTTTTGCATTGGATGCGGCCATGGCCGCCCTGGCCGCCCACGTCGGTGTGGCGCACCGCGTGCGCGAGCCTTTGTGGCTTCCGGTGACCTCGTGCGTCCAAGGTCTCGACCCCGAGGGAAGCCTCGGTGAGGTCATCTGGCAATACGATGCTGCCTACGCCACCGCGCGTCAGGGTCGCATCGTGCTGGAGCACGTGGGGGCGTCGTCCGCCGCGCGCGCGATCGGGACGCGGCTGTGGCGCCCAGAGTGCGCGCCGGTCGGGGTAGCCATGTTCCCGGTGCTCCAGGGTGAAGGCGTGGTCGCGATGATCGAGCTAGCCCGAACCGATCACCCGTTTCGCAGCAGTGACGCGAAGACGCTCACGCGGCTCGCGTTTGCTGCGGCGGCACAGCTCGCAGGCTGAAGCGCTCGTCGCATAGCCGCCGAGCGGCAGTCAAAGGGCACCCGTGAAGGTGTCGATCGCGCCCAGTACTTGCGCGTCGATGTCCGCTTGCGTCAGGCCCTGCGCCTTGAGGTGGCCCTTGGTCGCGAGCAACGAGTGATCGCCGGATTCGACGACCACGAGTTCGCTGTTCGTCTGCATGCGGGGGCGGACTCCAGCCAGGAGCTCCAAAGGGCAGAGCCCGTCGCGGGTACCCTGCACGAACAGGATCGGGGTCGTCAGGGCGAGCAGCACTTCGTCCCGCATCCGTCCGGCCTTGCCCGCGCCTTTCAGCGGGTATCCCAGGCACACCAAGCCGGTGACGGGTTCCTGCAGTGCCAAGTGACAACCCACCCGGCCTCCCATGCTCTTGCCGATCAGGATGACAGGGCCGGAGTGCCCTTCCCGAGCGGCACCCAGAGCAGCGCGGTGCGCATCGATGAGCGCGGGGAGCCGATCCGGAGTACGACGCCCGGCCGCCATGTAGGGGTAGTCGAACATGACGACTCGCCCCAAGGTTTCGAGGCGCTGCGTCCAGCCGCGCATCCACGGCGAGCTGCTCGGCGCGCCTGCGCCATGAGCGAAGAGAAACAGACGACGGGCCACGGCCCGCTAGTTTCGCTGGCTCACTCGGCCCGGTCGAGGCCCCACGAAAAAACAGCGGTCCGGAGGTAAGGGGGGGTGCCTCCGGACCGCTGAGAGATGAGGAAAAAAACAGCGGCCCGGAGGGAGGGGGGGTGCCTCCGGACCGCTGAGAGACGAGGAAAAAAAACAGCGGCCCGGAGGGAGGGGGGTGCCTCCGGACCGCTGAGAGATTAGGGAGGCGATCCTCCGGTGGGGGGGGCATTCCGAAGCATCGCCTACGGGCAGCCTATAAGCACGGAGTGTGCCAAGGAAATTTGACAGGTTCCCAGGCACTTAACGGAACGTTCAGGCGGCCGCCTTTCAACTCCGAAATCGCGGTTGCAGCAGAGCAAGCGGAGAGCGGCGCACCCCCACGTCCGGGCCAACGGGTCGAACGGCATGACCCGCCCCCGGATCAGGCGTGGCTTCGCCCGGTTCGCTTCAGCGTCACTTTCACCTTAGATAGACGGTACGCATGAAGTGGTCCGTTCGACTGGCCCGTGTGAGTGGAATCGACATTCGGGTCCACGTGACTCTGGCGTTGGTGCTCCTGCTAGGAGCTTTGCAGTACGGCAAGTACCACGGCTCGCGGGGCGTGTGGTTCGGGCTGCTGTTCATGACGTGTCTGTTCGGCTGTGTGGCGCTCCACGAGCTGGGGCACAGCCTGATGGCGCAGCGACTCGGCATGCGGGTGAAAGAGATCGTGCTGCTCCCCATCGGCGGCATGGCTCGCTTGAGTCGAGGACCGAACACGCCGCGTCACGAGCTATTGATCGCTCTCGCCGGTCCATGCGTGAACGCACTGCTCGCGGGCATCGGTATTGCCGTCGCGCTCGTTGCCTTCGGACCACACGCGGTGCTCAGTGAAGGATTCCGAGACTTTCACCAGCTCGGCCCTTCATTTGCCGGCCTCTTGAGCGGTCTGATCCTGGCCAATGCCATGCTCGCGGTCTTGAATATGGTTCCCGCGTTACCCATGGACGGCGGCCGTGTCGCGCGAGCACTCCTGACCATCGTCTGGGGAGGAGCGCGAGCGACGCTGGTGGCCTCGATTTTCGGACAGCTGTTGGCGGCGCTCGTGATCGTGGCGGCCATCTATTCTCAGCAGATCATGCTTGGCATCCTCGGCCTGCTGGTGTTCGTAGCAGCGTACAACGAGCGACGCATTTCGCGCATTCGCATCGCGCTGGGCCGCTTCATCGCGCGGGACGTGGTGGGTTCGGGTCAGCTCGCCCTGGCACCGGACGACCCGATCGGCAGCGCGTTGGAGCGAGCGCTCAGGGTGCCACAAACCCAGTTCGCCGTCCTGCACGGAGGGCAGCTGGTCGGGACCATCTCGCGCGGACAGATCGTGTCTGCGGCTGCCAGCCGCGGGCCGAGCGCGTTCGTCGCGGGGTCGATGCACTCCGAAGTGCTCCGTGTCGACGCAGAGCTGCCCCTGGTCGAAGTGCAAGATCGAGTGGGCGACGCGGACGGTCGGCCCGCCGCCGTGTTCGAACGCGACGCCTTCGTCGGCTTGCTGACGCATGAGGACCTCTGGCGTGTCGGCAGCATCGTCGCGACCCTGGGCGCTACCGCCACGTCGGGCAGGCGCTAATCGACGACGCTTCCCCAGCCTGGTACCACTAGAACCGAGTCGGCGCGATCACGCTCGTGCGAGGCACGCGGGTCAGCTCGAACAGGGGCAGGTATTCTCGTGCGCTCAGGGGCTCGCCGGTGACGATGCCCGCGCTCGCCGCCACCCAGCTCACGAGTGCCCGCGGGTCGGTGCCGCGCTCTCGGAGCTGGCTCAGGCCGAGGTCGTCGTGGCGCTTCGCCAACCGGCGCCCCGTGTCGTCGAGCACGAGCGGGACATGGTAGTAGTCCGCGGCGGGCAACCCCAGCGCGCGCTGCAGCAAGAGCTGTCGGGCCGCGCTCGGGAGCAGGTCATCGCCGCGCACGATTTCGGTCACGCCTTGCTGCGCGTCATCGAGCACCACGGCGAGCTGATATGCCGGTGCGCCGTCGCGCCGTCCGATCAGAAAGTCGCCCACCGACGCTTCGACGTCGAACTCGTGCCTCCCAGCGAAACGATCGTCGACGACGACGCTGCCGGGCCGAACACGGAAGCGCACCCCCGCCTCGCGGCCCGTCGCCGAGAGCGCTTGGGCGGCCGTGGCGAAGCGCCCCCGGCACGTGCCGGGGTAACGCGGTTCCGCAGCGCCTCGTTGCGGGGCGCTCTGCGCGGCGCGGATCTCGCCACGCGAGCAGACGCAGGGGTAGGCGGCGCCGGTGTGCAGCAGTCGATCGATCGCCTCCGCGAAACGGGGCAGCCCCGTCGACTGCAGCAGCACCGGCCCGTCCCAGTCGATGCCCAACCATTCCAGATCGAAGAGCGCTTGGTCGACGAAGCGTGGCTCGCAGCGCGGGCCATCCAGATCCTCCATGCGCATCACGATGTGACCCCCGCGGGAGCGTGCGTGCCACCAGGCCAGCAAGAAGCTCCGCGCGTGGCCCAGATGCAGCGAACCCGTGGGGCTAGGCGCCAGGCGTCCCACCGGTGATGGGTCAGCGGACCGTGCGTCGAGTGAGCTCAGAGCTCGATTCTAACGCGATCGGGGCCGCCCGATCGAGCGTTAGAGCGCTTCGATGGACTTCGAGAGCTCGGGCACGAAGCTTGCGCGCGGTCGGATCAAGAGCACGCGCATGGTGACCCCGCGGATCGGGATGAGTAACCCGGCGAGGTCGAGAGATTGGCCCAAAAGATCGCTGTCGCTGAACTCCACCGCGTAGCCGTCGGGAGTGTTTGAAACCGAATGCTCTTGCGCGCTGGCGCTGAGCGTCAGTGTGCAAGCGCACGTCAAGCAGGCAGCAAAAAGGGGGAGTTTGGGTGGCATCATGAACCTCACCTCGTGAGACCCTCCGGAGCGCGCCAGCTTGGGTGCAGGTTAGCCGCAGCCGCAGCTGGTGCTGCGCGCGGTGTGTCGCTCGACGATCTCCGTGGCGCGGGTGCAACGCTGGCCGTCGCTGCCGTCGATGCGACAGATCGAGTCGCGCGCGCGCACGAGCGAGGCGAACGCCCGGCAGGTGGTGGCGCAGGGTTTCTCTTGTTGGGAGGCGCTGCTCTTGGGTTTCGTGGCAGCCGACCCGCGGCCCGGCGCGTCGTCGTGCTGTTCGGCTTCGCCCTTGGCCGGCGCCTGCCCGCTGAGCTCTCGATCGGCCGCGGCAAGGTCCCGCTCCGCTCGAGCAAGCTCGTCTTCGCCTTCGAGAATGTCAGACCTTGCCGGTGCTGCCGCGGCCGGAGCCGGCGGCGGAGCTGGGACGGCGTCAGGCCTGCTCTGGGTTTCCTCTTCCCTAGCCGGCGCCGCGGCAGGCGCTGCTTCGCTGCCACCCGCCGGGGCCTGGACCGGTGGTGGCTCCCCTCCGCACGCGAAGACGACGGCACCGCCCATCAGCAAGAAGCTCCGATACATTCCCGACCACTCGATCCGCATGGCGTCTTAGACGCATGACCGGGGTCGCTTGGCTCATGGCCCACGCAGCCGCGTGCGGCTGAGACCCACCGGCGCCTCTACCTAGTCGGGATCTTTGGAAGATTCGTCGGGACCGAGCGCGAGGAACTCGAGCTGGAAGCGAACGCGACCACAGGGTGAGACGCGGTGCGCCAGCCCGGGAGCGATGGGTCCCACGACCCCCGGTCGCAGGATCCACACGCCGACCTTTCCCTCCAAGAGCTCGTAGCGGAGCAGCCCTTCCAGGACCACGATGCGTCCCCACACGCCGGGGCGAAGCCGATGGCTTGCGAGCAAGGCGGCCGGTGTGCTCGTCTCATCGAATTCTCGAGATTGTTCGTACACGCGGGCGCCGGTCGGTATTTCCGGCATCTCACAGAAGGAGCAGTCGAAGCTGGCGCCCAGTTTTTCGTGGCGTCCCGCCTCAGTGGTCACCCACGGGCGCAATTGGAACGGGGGACGGTGCCTGACGTGCAGGGTGTGGCCGCACGCGAGGGTCGCTACCCAGTCGCCTGCTGCATCTTGGTGGAAGCCGACTGCGGCGCGGGCGCTCACACCGAACATATAGCGCGCGCTGCCTCATGCGAAAGCCCACCGGGCGATTGACGGTGGGCTCCACTTGTGGAAACGCTCTGGCCAATGATTGCATCACGCGGCAGAGCAGGGGCAGCCTTCGTCGTGGCCATGCTCGTCACAGAGCCACTGCTTGCCGACAGCGCCGCGCCTGAAGCGCCGGCAGCCTCGGGCTCGAGCGTTGGGGCGCCTCGAAAAGGTGCGCTCACAGAGGAGCCCCCCAAACACCGACTGGAATGGAATTTCCCGCGCTTCCGTTACTGGGAAGCGGGTATTGCCCTGGTTGCCACGGGCTACTTCACCTACTCGGTGCTGCAAGATCCCAGGCGTGTGGACATGGGGTGGCACGATCCGCTGCCGGGAGACGAACCTGCCCGCAACTTGTTCGCAGCGGAAGGGCACGCAGGGCGTCGCAAGGCAAACAACGCCAGCAACACGCTCTGGCACATCACCGAGTTCTTTCCGTTCGCCGATTCCATCATCGTGCCGCTGTTTTTCGACGACTTCAACGTCGACGTCGCGTGGCAGATGACGCTCTTGAATTGGCAGGGCATTGCCGTGATGGGCGCCATGAACCGGGTGACGCACGATTGGATGGGACGGGATCGGCCGGCCCTGAAGGGCTGTGAAGAGCACGGCCCCGAGTATTCCGAAGAGTTCTGTCAGAGCGATGCGCCGCGCGTGACCCAGTCATTCATCAGCGGCCACGCCGCGTCGGTCTTCTTCGGCGCGGGCGCGACCTGTGCTCACCACACGGCGCTCCCCATGTACGGGCACCCCGTCGCCGATATCGGCGTCTGCGTGCTAGCGCTCGGCGCGGCCAGCACGAATGGTGGCTTGCGTATGGTCGCCGACGCGCACTGGCTCACGGATGTCTTGGCTGGAATGTTGGTGGGCTTGGGGTCGGGCTTCGGTCTCGCTTACGGTCTGCATTACGCGACACCGCTCAAGAAGCTGCAACAATCGGGCATGATGCTGGTGCCACTGGTCGGCGAGGACCGAGCCGGCGTGCAGCTCCTCGGCGTGCTCTAACTCATTTGGCGGCGACCAGGTACGCGAGCCAACCCGCCTGGTTTTCTGCGCGTTTCACGGCGCGGTAGTCCTCTTCATCGTTCTCGGGCGCCACGTCCCAATGCACCTCGACCTTCGAGAAGCCAGCTTCTTCCAGAAGTTCGCGGAGTTCGGGCAACGTCCAGAAGCGCCATTCGTACGTGAATGCTTTGTTCCACTTGGTGCCGTCTTTGAACTCGAAATGGATATGATTCACGATCTCGTGCGTGACGGGGCAGAACTTGTCTTGGTCCCACACGTACGTGAAGCCGCCGGCAACGCGGCGAGGTTCGAGCATGGGCTCTTGCGCTTCCCAACCACCGTAGGCGTCACAGACGAATACGCCGTCCGAGTTCAACGCCCCGAACACCGCTTTGAAGTAGCTCAGCATGTCCTTGCGCGTCCGGAAGATCCAGTAGCTGAAGTTCATCGCGTTGATCACGTCGAACTTACCCGGCGATTTCTGCAGCACGTTTTGTTCGAGCAGCCGCACGCGCGCTGCGGCATCGCCGAGGGGCTCGATGTTGTGTTTGGTGCCCCAAGCGAGTACGGACGGATCGAGATCGACGCCGGTCGCACGACGCTTCGGATCGCTCTTGACCCACGTGGCACAAAGCAGCGCTGTGCCGCAGAAGTCCTCGCGCATGCTCACGGGCTGCTTCTTCCTGAGTGCGCGATAGGTGCTGACCATGAAATCGACTTCGATCTCGGGTGCCTGCACGCTCGCTTGATATAGCAGGTGCTTGTCCGCCGTCTTGCGTGTGACGCGGCTCGGCGGTTTGCGGGAACTCGCCTTGGTCGAAGGCTTTTTGGTCGACGGCTTTTTCTTGGATGCGGCCACTGGTTCCATTCCTGGTGAGAAACGAAAGCGCCGTGTAGCGCTGAAGCGCGCCGGAGGGAAGCGCCGCGAACACGCGGGCTATTTGCAGAAGATGGTGCGGGCCCAGGTGCGCCAATCGGCGGTCCACGTCAATAGAGCGCCGCCTTTGACGGGGGCGAGCGAGACGTTGTTGAAGGCGCGCGAACGGGCCACGACCTCCGAGGCAGCTAGCCCGGAACCATTCAGCTTGGCAATGTGCAGCTCCTGGGGCGAGCGAGGCCGCGCTTCGCTGGGCCGAGCGAACGCGACCAGCGACTGACCGCAAGCTTGCCCGGTGGCGATGGGAGCGGGGTTGATCCCGTTGGGGTAGGCGATCCAGTCGACCTTGGCGTCCATTCGGGGCTCCTGCTCCACGAGGAAACGGGCCAACCCGAAATCGGTGACGGTGCGCTCCAACGCCACGAACGACCAGGCGCCGCCTTCAGCCGTGGGCAATGACACGACCTCGGACAACGCTTGTGAAGGCGGACCGACCCAGACCACCACGTCGTCGCCCACGCGCGGGATCTTGCCCCGCAGCAGCAGGCGGCGCGCATGTACCGGCGACATCGAGGTGCGGCCTTCGAGAATGATGGCGAGCAAATCGTCGCGACTGGGGATCAGGTTCACGCTGGTCGCCTGGCTGCCTTCGGGAGTCAACGGGAGCCGCTTGCCTCCCTCGAGCCAGAGGCGCGCCACGAGCTCTTCTTCCGTCTCGGCAATGTAGGCGACCACGGCTTTGCGACCGGCGCCGACCTCGGCGGCCGCGACCCGTGTGCCTTCGCGCGCGTCGTCTGCGAGCAGCTCGGGCGTGCCACTCGCTTCGAGCGAGCGGCGGACCAGCGACTTACCACGGATCCAGTAAGCGTGGCGTCCGGCGAAGGCGGGACCTCGCGCGTAGGGAGCGAACTCGTCTTTCGAACGCGCGATGGGCTCCACGACGCCGTCCAGCTGCCAGCGGCCGATCTCGAAAGAACCGTCCATGGTGACCATCGCGACCCCCGTCGATGTAGCGGTGGCAGGACCGGCGGGTGCCACGTCGGAAAGCTCGCTGAGGCGCCAGCTGACGGGCTCGGTCTCTTCGTACTGACGCGTCAGGGCCGCCGCTTGCGCGCTCGTCTCGGCTTTCGGCGGCGGGGCAGGCGGCGCGCTGGGCGCGGGGCGCGTGCGCGCTTCGGGTTGCGCGATGCTCGACGCGCTCGCTCGGGGTGGCGCCGGAAGGTCGAGGTCGGGTCGCGTCGGGTTGCAGCCGAGCTGGGAGAGCTCGAACGCGAGGGCGTAAGCGAGCCTGCTGCAGCACTCGGCTCGCGAGCCTTTTCTTCCCAGGACCACGGAACGTTTCTCTGCCATGGGCGCCGGGCAGTTTCACCTCGACCGACGCCGCGTCTTGTCACAATCTCCGCACCCATGTGGCTCGACGTCAAGAAATGCCTGACTGCGTCGCTCTGGCTTCCTGCCTCGCTGGCATGTTCGCCGAGCGCCGCTCCGGGCACGGCGGCCGCGCCCACTGCGGCAAATACCGAAGAAGCGCCGCGCTCGGACACGGGGGTCGCGACACCCAAGGCTGGGCGGGCACCCGGTGTCGAGCAGGCACCGGCGGAGCAGCCGTCCGCGGCGAGCGTGATGCCGGATACTCCACCGGATCCAGCGCGTTCGTTGCCCGAAGTGACCGTGCGCAACGTGGGTCTCCACATCGGCGGCGGCTCCAACGATGCTGCCAGCAAGGAGCCGTTCCAGCGCGCGGTCGCGGCGCGCTTCGAGTCGTTTCTCACGTGCTATCGCCAGGTCGCCGAGCCCCAGAAGGGCGGCGTGTTCGGCGTCGACCTGTTCATCAAGCGCGAAGGTGGTGGACCAGAGGTGCGCCAGCCTCGCACTAGCATGCAGGGCGAAGCGTTTCGTGCGTGCGTCGTCGACGTGTTCGAGTCGGTCGCGTTCGAGCGTCCAGCCAAGGGTCCTACCGTGATCAGCTACTCACTCAAGTTCGAGGTGCGCGATCCGAATGCAATGAACGAGTAGCCATCGATGCAGCGGGTCGACAGCACCCGGTCACCCTGTCCGATTCCGCCAACATCGCTGCTGAGCGGTTCACTAGGGCTTGTCCCTGAATTGGTCCGGCCCGTGAACGTGAACGCGTGCGTGCCCGTGCCCGAGACAGGTGGCCTCGTCCTCGCGGTAGTCCTTCTATGATCGCGTTGGCGACAACGAGAAAATCCAGCGCGACTTGATACGCTTCCAAACCCTCGTGATCGAGCGTCACGCTCCAGCCATCGGCCCCACCTCGGCATCGGTTGCGCTTCTTCGGGCACGGGCACGTTTACGTTCACGTTTACGGGGTCATCATCCGAATTCAGAGACAGGCCCGAGCAAGCTTACGCAGCACGGCATGTTCACATGGTTCGGCTTGGATTGATGCTCTGTACTTAGCTGGCTTTGGAGAGCGACCGTAACGGAAGAGTAGGCCCCCCATTTGGCGTGTGGGTAGAGCTCACACCCTTGGTTTCCGGAGTCCCGTGTCGCGCAAAGTCTGTGGAGTGATTCGCTACCCAAACCACGACGAGCTCGTGTTGGCCTTCAGCGGTGGACTGCTCACTCGCTCGGTGAAGGTTCGGACGTCGCTGCCGCTCGCCGCGTACGACGCAGCCAAGGTAAAGCTCGAGATCGACAATCAAGAGGCGAGTCTCGAGCTTCCTGTCACGGTGGTCGAGGTGTCGCCGAGCGACGATCCGACGGGGAAATCTTGGGCGAAACTCCGCTTCGACTCGCAGTGCACGCCGTTGCTCGAAGCGTTCGTGCTGCGTTCCGATCCTTCCGCCGACGAAACTTCCCAAACCCGCGACAAGCGCCGGCTGAAGGTGGCGGTGATCGACGACAACAAGATCCAGCGCGATCTCGCTGCGCAGCTCTTCCGCGATCGCGGTCACGAGGTGTTCGAAGCCGGAGACGGGCTCGAAGGCTTGGCGCTGTGTCTGAAGCACGAACCCGACGTGATCTTGAGCGACGTGCAGATGCCCAAGACCGACGGCTGGCAGCTCTTGAGGATGCTGCGTGCGCGCAAGCGGTTCGCGCGGACTCCGGTGCTGTTCCTGACGACGCTGAACGCCGAGAAAGATCGGCTGCACGGCTACCGCCTCGGGGTGGACGACTACGTCGAGAAGCCGTTTTCAGAGGCCGATCTGATGGCTCGCGTGGAGCGCTGCATCCGCCGTTCGATGGTATCCATGCGACCGCTGGCCGCGGTGGACGCCCTGCGCGGAAACCTCGAGCACGTGGGGCTCCCAGCGCTGCTTTCGTTCCTAGAACTCGAGCAGAAGAGCGGTACCCTCAGGCTGGAACAGCTCGGCTGCTACATCCTGCTGAAGGCGGGTCGTCCAGTGCGCGCCTGCATGAGAGAGCTCGATTCGCGCGATGCGGGCGTCGACGCGCTGCACGCGTTGCTCGACCTGACTCAAGGCACCTTCGAGTTCGTGCCGGGTGAGGTCGACGAGATCGATTCCGTCAAGGCGTCGCTCGGCATGGTGCTGATCGAGCACGCTCGCCGCTCCGACGAAGCCGCAGCCAAGCGCGCCAGCGCCTGACGAGCGCGCACCGACCGAGCCGCAGCCCATACGCACCGACCAGCGCGAGAAGTGCACGTCATGCCGCGCGTAGCTTGAGAAGCTATCTCGGTCTAGCTCCTACGGCCACGCCCGAGCCGCCAGCAATATCTCGCTGCTTCCCGCAATCCCGTCCTCCCGCTGCCCTCCTGGTCCCCCGTGCGTCGTCGCGCCGCTGGTGGCAGCTACCCGTGCGGCATCTCGCAACACGTAGCGAGCCAGCGGCTTCCGCACTTTTAGAGGCTTCCGCGCCCGCTTGTGGGCCATGAAGCTTGCTCCGTAGTCGCGGTCCGCTTCCAAAGCATTATGCGCCGCGCATCTGAGCCCAAGGTTATCTGCCGTGTCCGCACCACCCCTGGCCCAGGGCTGCCTGTGAGCGAACTGCAAGCCGCGTGTCGCGTTGCAGCGGTGGCCATCCTCGCCGACAAAACCACAGCGGCCGTCGTCGCGGGGCCACACCTCGCGGCGAGACGAGACTGGGAGATGGCGGGTTCGCCCACCCGTCGTGGTGGACTCACCGGATCGCGCTCGGTCTCGAGGCGCCTGCGCTCGAGGGGCTCCCGCTCGATCTTCAGCTGCTCCCGCTCGAGGGGCTCTCGGCTTGGCGGTGATGCCCGTCTTGCGCTTGTGGATCTGGACCAACAGCGCGTCCAGTGCGCGTTCGAGGATCACGGCCAGGTCCCCATTTGGGATCTGGTGAGCGAGCAAGTCTTGGAGCTCTCGGAGCTTGTCACGGGTGCTCTGGTTGATGGTGACCTGGAGCTTGTAACGACCAGGAGCAAGGGGCGTAGGGTCCGGATTGCGAGGCGGAACTGGTGCAGGCCTCGGGGGATTCGGGGAATTCGGGAGCGCGCGCAGCAGCGTGGGGACATCGGGCTGGGGCGCCAGGCGCGCCACGAGTTCGTGCATTTCCCGAATGGTCTTGTGCTTCGCCAAAGCCAGCACTCGCCCGTGGTTCTCGCGAGTGAGGTGTGCCTTCAGGCAATGGATGCCGCTCAGGTGGATTTCACCGCGGGCCACCATGGTGAACAAGATCGGGAAGCGGCGCGCTGTGCGCGCGGCACCGATGCGCTTGCCCGCCGTGGACTCCGACATGTGATACCGCCGCACCAGAAAATCGAATAGAGAGGAATGTCCCATTGTGGCCCACAACTTCCGCCTGTCGATGACGTCGATGTGCCGGAGCAGGCTGGCAACGTGATGCTGGTCCTGCCGTACCAGCTCATTGAAATCACTAAGTAGCGCCTGGTCGCTCAGTCGCTCGAGTCGTGGGTTCGACGGTTCGGGTGGATGGGTCGCAGTCATACCCACTAGTACCATGGACTTTTTCAGGCACTCGTCGGTCCGAGACTCCCCCGAGCGTCACACGTGTCGATTAGCGGGCTCTGGCAGGCTGTGAGGGTCAGTTTCGAGAGAAATTCGCCAAAAACCTCGGCGGAGCGCGTCCGGAGGCGTCAGCGTGCCACTCACGGGCACCAAAATACCGTCAAGGATAATCGCTCACTGAATGCTCATTGTTAGATCGCAAGCGGGCTGCCGGAGCCGCCGATCGCAGGCGCCAATCTTCGACGCCTGATGCAAATCCACCTTGACGTGCGTACAGTTGTTAGTATACTAAAGAACTCATCCAATAATGGAGAAATGCGCGGGCGCGATGTGCGTCCCGCGGGCACAGGATCATAGGATCACCGCTACAGCCGTGCGGTGGCGCGGCGGGGCACTGTACGGGCCACGCGGCTCGTCAGCGTTGCTCGGTGCGTACGGGCCACGGAGCTCGTCAGCGTCGGTGCTTACGGGCCATGGGGCTAGCGCGATCGGCGCGTAAGGCACCGCGGGACCGCGAGACCGCGATAGGCACTAAGGTTTCGGCTCCAGCGGGCGCGCTGGAGGCTTTGGTTCCAGGTCGCGGGCGCAGCGAAAACCGGCGACGGCAATACGGAAACGAGCCGGGTGATGCACGCGGTTCGAGTTGCGGAGGCCCTCGACCTTGTAGTTGTAGGCGCCGCCGCGCAGCACTTTCTCGCACTCGTTCGGAATGGGGTTGGTGCCCGTGAAACCTTGCTTGCCCTCTTTGCGCAGCTGGTTCTGGGCCGCCTCGATCTCGGCGCAGCTGCCGGGCGTGCCGCTGCCACGCGTGCTGCGCTGGTAAGCGAAGGGGTCGTAGTCGTCGGCGACCCACTCCCACACGTTGCCGGCCAGATCGAGGTGCCCGTAGGCGGACTTGCCCGCCGGGTACGAGCCCACGGGCTCGGTCGTCGCCTTGCCGCCGAAGACACCGTGTCGCTGCTTGTCGGGCGCGTCGTTGCCCCACACGTAGCGGCGATTGTCGTCCGCGCGGGCCGTGCGTTCCCATTCGGCTTCGGTGGGGAGCCGCTTGCCTTTCCATTCACAATAGGTCTTGGCGTCGTCCCATGACACACCCGCGACGGGGTGCGTCGGTCGCCGGAAGACGTGGGCCATGCCGTTGGTCAAGCGCGAGTCCTCGAGCGTGGACGCGGCGCGGCAGATCTTGGCATCGACGCATTCGCGATAGGCCCCGTTGGTCACCTCCGTCAGGTCCAACAAGAAAGCAGCGATCGTGACTTCGTGCGCGGGTCGCTCGTCCTGCTCGCCCTCGTCGTCGGCGCCCATCTGGAAACTGCCGGCGGGGACCAGCGCCATGTCACTTGGGACTTCGAGCGGTCGCGCGGGGGGGATGACAGGCGCTTCTAGCGCACTCGCCGCAGGGGCAGGGCTCGCTAGGGGTAGAGGTGCCGTCGTCGTCGCGCCAGAAGCGGGCGGGCCAGGTTCGCTTTGGTACGCCAGCGGGGCCGGCTCCGCCGCGCTGGGTTCCGAAACAAATCGGGCGCAGTGAGTGAGCAGGCAGGCGCCGAGCAGCCAAGCAGCGTCGAGCAAGCTTCCGAGCCGTGCGCGGGAGTGCGTGCGGAGGTGCATGCGCCGGGCCCTAGCTGAGCCTGCTCATCGGTTGAAACGCGGCGAACGGCATGGCGACCGGCGCGTCGTCGAGCGCCACCGCCATCATGTGTTCGAGCAGCGGCAGCTGTCCCTCGCGCACGGCGCCCGCCGCCTTCAACGCGGGCAGCGCCCGCCGCAGGACTCCCAGGATTTCCAGGCACTCGAGCGTAGCGCCCTCCATGCGGCGGATCGATTCTTCGACCCCAAGCCCCATGCCGAGCAGGCGCCCGAAGCGCCCCGTTCGCCCACCATTGCAGGTCACGTTCAGGTCGCCGACCCCCGGCAGACCCACGACGCTGTTCGGCGAACCTCCGATCAGCTTCACCAAGAGCTGCATCTCGACGATGGCTTGAGCAAACACCGCCGCCTCGTAGTTGTGGCTGGCGATGCTGCCGGGTGCGCCGCCCGCCTTCTCGTGCAGACCCGCTGCGAAGGCGATACCCATCGCGTAAGCATTCTTGAGCGCTGCACACGCTTCGACGCCCAGCACGTCCGTGCTGGTGAAGACGTGGTAATAGCCGCCGCCGATCCAAGCTTTGAGCCGGTCGAGCTCCAGTTGCCGGCGCCCGGTGAACACCACGCAAGTTTCCACGCGCCGCGCGAGCTCGCCCGCGATACAGGGGCCGGCGACTGCGGCGGGGAAGATGCTCGCGGACAGCTCGGCAGGCAACGCGTACCTCAACACGTCTGGCAACACGCTGAGCTCGCGGCCGTCGTAGCTCAGGCCTTTGCTCACCATGAGAATCGGGCGCTCGGGTCTGACGTAAGGGGTGATCGCCGTGGCCGACCATGCGACGCCAGCCGAGCTCACGCCGAGCAGAATGGCGTCAGCGCCGGTCATCGCGTCAGCGAGCTCTTCCAAGTAGAAGGGTTGGATCGCACTCGGCAGTTCGAGCTTGAGCTTGGGGTGCACGTGATCGCTCTTCAAACTCTGGATGATGTCCGCATCCAGGTGAGTCCCGACCAGCCGCACCTCGTGCCCGCGGTCGACGAGTGGAACGCACAGCGAGCTGCCCATCATGCCAGCGCCTAGAACCGTGAGTATTGCCATGGTTGGTGTCGTAGTCTCAGTCTTGCGGAGCCGCCGGTTGCTCCAAAGGTTTCGTGGCACCCTGCTTCGGGGCTGCCTTCGTGTCCGGCTTTGGGCTGCCCGTTTTGAACTCGATGGTCGGCAAAGGCAAGCCTGGCGGTAACAGCGCGCTGGGCGGCGGGAGCGGAAGTCCCTTGGGGAGCGGGAACTGGTCCGCCAGTGAGGGCAGGGCGCCCACGAATCCCGGAAGCTCACGGGTAAATGCCTCGAGTTCCTCCGGGGTGGGTAGACGCAACGGCTTCAGCCCGCAGCCGATTCCGATGAGCTTCAGCATTTTCGCGTTCTTCAGGTCGCGGCTGTCGGCGTTGATCCGGATCGTCACCCCCACCGAGCCTTGCAGGGTCTGCCGCGCTACTACCCTGGGCAGCTTGCTCAGCACCCGGCCGAGGTGCGTCTCGAGCGCTGCTCCCGCCAGATCGGTACAGGCCAGGTACCCTATGAACTCGAAGGCGGCCTGCGCGTGGTCGGGGTGGCGTTGCACGACCCCTTTGCCCTTGAGCTGAAACGCGCCCGCTTTCACGCTGCTCGGCTCGAGCGAGACCGTCCTTCGGTCCTCGCTCACCTTGAAGTCACTTTCGAAGAGCGTGGCCTTGCCGAACACGAAGCCATCGAGCTCCGGCGGGTGAGGGGGCACGTAACCGTCGAGTGTCACCTTCATGGTGCCGTTCACTGGACCTGTGCCGAACCGATTCGGAAAGGTGAGCTTCACGTCAGAGCTCACGCGGACGCCTTCGATGGGCAGCTCGACACCCAGGGGCTCTGCCAGGCGTTCCGTCGGCGTGGGTTCGAGGCGAATCGAGGCTGTCGGCTGGTCCTTGGCGAAGTCGACGTTGACCGTCAGCGGCGTCTCCTTCGCCTGCTTGTCGCCCAGCCCGAGACGGACCACACCCGATTCCTTGGTCCAGTGGGTGCCTACCGGGCCCAGCGTCACCCCCTCCACGCTGGCAGTGGGGACGCTGAAGTCGCCACCCTTGTCGGTGGTCCCGACCTTGCCGCCAGTGAGGCTCAACCAGGGCGATTCTGGCTCGGTGGTGCGCCAGCGCACGCTCACAGGCCTCGCGCTGAGCGGCAGCGTGAACGCATCGGGATAGTTCTTCGCCCACTCCGTGGTCTCCAGCACGAGACTGGGCACGGAACCCAAGACTTCCAGGTGCAGCTCTTCGAGCGCGATCCCGGTTGGCTCGAAGCTCGCGGTGGTGATATCGATGCGCTTCACCGTACCGGCTACGCCTTTCACACCGATCAGGCGAAAGCGCGCACCATGCACCGCAAGATGACTCCACGAGACCTCGACCTCGTCGAACCCCAGCTCGATGCCGCGCTTCTGCGCTTCTTCGACCACCCGCTCGCGCAACATCGGGCGCACGACGAACAGAGCGACCAAGGCCGCCCCCACCGCGAGCAATACGATCAGGCCCCCCAACACGAGGGCCGCGACGGGCAGCCAGCGTTTCCTTTCCTTCACGGAGCTAACCTACCATGCCGCCGACATATCTGACCCCGGAAGGCGCCAAGAAGCTCAGCGACGAGTTGCGTCAGCTGCTCAGCGTCGAGCGACCAAAAACCGTGCAAGAAGTGGCGGATGCGGCCGCCCAGGGGGACCGCTCCGAAAATGCCGAATACATCTATGGAAAGAAGCGGCTGCGGGAGATCGACCGGCGTGTGCGTTTTCTCACGAAACGGCTCGAGAGCGCCGTGGTGGTGCAGCCCGGGGCGCAGACGGGCAACGTCGTGCGCTTTGGCGCCACGGTCGAAGTCGAGGACGAGGACGGAAACCGCAAAAGTTATCTGCTCGTCGGGCCCGACGAATCTGACCCGGCCGAGGGCAAGCTCAGTTTTCAGTCGCCGATCGGACGCGCGCTCTTGAAGCGCAAGGTGGGGGATGTCGTGGTGGTGCAACGCCCAGCAGGTGAAATCGAGCTGGAAATCCTGAGTGTGCGCTACGGATAGGCAGCCCGGTGCCTTTGTCGTACATGGTGTGAAGCCGCAGACTCGTGGCAAGAGTCACCGCTCCTCATAGCATCATCACGAAACCTACGGGCAAGCGGCGGGCCGGTCGCGAGAGGCGAGCCAGCAGCTTCGGACTTTCCCTGGACTCCCTGAAATCGGCACCCTAGAGTCGCCGGCTCACGGAGGTATTCATGACACAAGGTGGATACGGCGGCCCGCCTGCGGGCTACCCGCAGCAACAGCCGATGGCGTACCAGCAACCAGCCCCGCAGCCCGTGCACGCTGGCGGTGGTCCGGGAGGCTTCGGTTCGCCGGGAGGAGCGCCCGCTGTCGGCGCTCAAACCAAGGGTTTCTTCTCCGGACTCTTCGATTTCTCGTTCGAGACCTTCGTCGCGCTCAAGGTGATCAAGGTCCTCTACGGCCTGTTCCTGCTGTTGCTGGCTCTGGGGATCCTCGGCGGCCTCGGCACGAGCATCATGTCGATGGTGCAGGGTGAAGTGCTGGCGGGGCTCGGCATCCTGATCGCTCTCCCCTTCGCGGCGCTGCTCTACCTCATCCTAGGCCGCGTGTATTTCGAGCTCATCATCGTCGGCTTCAAGATCGCCGAAGACGCCGACGAGATCGCCCGCAACACGCGCAAGTAGTCGCGGTCCCCGCGGCTGCCCTCGCCGCGTTGGCGTTCAAAAGTTGGCGATGATGACGTTCGCCGTGGTCTGCCCGTTCGCAGCCGTCACGTGGAGCGTCACCATCTGCTGGTCTTTCGTAAACGAGCGAGTCAACGCACCGTTCATGTTCAGGTCTTGCTTCAAGGTGAAGCCAGCGAGTGCCTTGGTGTAGTGAGCGAGCACTTGGGCAGGGGGATCGCTGGTTTGCAGGTTCAGCGAGCCGCTGAGCTTGCCGGTGATGTATGACGTGCCGGCCACCTGGACCTTCGACCCAGGGTAGGGCGCCAGGAACGCAGGCCAGTCTTTGGGCACCTTGCCCAGGTTCACGTCCAGCTGGCCGCCACCCGCCTGCTCCACGCCTTTCTCGACGGTTTTTTCGACCACGAGCTCGGTCAGCTTCTGTTTCACGTCGCCGCACGCGAGCAGGGCGCCCAAAAGTACGCTGAGCAGGAGCAAGGAGCTTCGATTGGGGGGATCGAACGAACGGACGGGAATCGTTGATTGCGACATGCCTCGTGCTACCCAGGCGCAACCCGCGCCCACGGCGACAGGCTTAGCACTACTGCGCTGCTTCCGGGTAGTGCGTTCGCGCCCGCACCGGGAGAGCAGTGGGTTTCGCTGCCAAGTTCGAGCGATTACCGCTCAGCCGAAACGTGTGGCGCGATCGTGGGGCGCGCGCAGGTCGAGGTCGGGGCCGATCGGGATGATCTGAAACGGGTTGATGCTCTCGTGAGAGCAATAATAGTGCTTCTTGATGTGCTCGACGTTCACCGTCTCGGAGACACCGGGCAGAGCGTACACGTCGCGCACGAAGCCCCAGAGGTTCGGATAGTCGACGATGCGCCGCAGGTTGCATTTGAAATGGGTGTGATAAACCAGATCGAACCGGAGCAGCGTCGGGAACAGGCGCACGTCGGCCTCGGTCAGCTCGGGTCCGGTGAGGAACCGCGCCTTGGCCAGCAGAGCTTCGGCGCGATCGAGGGAATCGAAGAGCCTGGTCGCGGCTCGGTCGTACGCGGCTTGCGAGCGCGCGAAACCGCACTGGTAAACGCCGTTGTTGATGCCGTGGTACACCCAGTCGTTGATGGCATCGATCTCGCTTCGCAGCCTTTCGGGGTAAAGATCCAGCTCGGGGTGGCGCGCGAGCGCTTGGAACTCCGAGTTCATTTGGCGGATGATTTCGGAAGACTCGTTGTTGACAATGCTGCGCGTCTTGATGTCCCACAGCACGGGCACGGTGACGGATCCCTCGAAATCGGGCTGGGAAGCTTGATACACCTCACGCAGGGCGTGGAAATGGTTGACGCGATCGCCCGTCGCGCCCGCTTCGTGGCCTCGGAGGGTCCAGCCGCCGGCCTCGAGATAGGTGTCCACGACATCGAAGCTGATCACGTGATCGAGCCCCTTGAGCATGCGCGTGATCAGGGTCCGGTGCGCCCACGGGCAGGCGTACGACACGTAGAGGTGGTACCGCCCGGCCTCGGGTGCATAAGGCGTCGATCCATCGTGGCGCACAGCACCTCTGAACTTGGTCGGCCGGCGCCGGAACTCGCCGTCGTCGCCGATCTGGTTTTGCCAGGTGTTGCCCTGCGCTTTGGAGATGTCCGACGTCACGAGCGCTCCTTCGTCTGCATATCGGGGAAGCCTAGGACAGGAGCGCGTTGCGTCAACGCGTGGCGAGCATGCCGCCCTACTCGCTGTACAGATCTTTGAGTACGTCGTAGGCGGGGCGGGGGACGCGTTCGATGGTCACGATGCCCCAGTACTCTTCGTTGAAGGTCGAGTCCGGAAATGGGCCGCCGCCGGGCGCGATCCCGCCCACGTCCTGAGCGCTGGCAGACCCGCTCTGGTCTTTCCACCACTCGTCCGAGAACTCGAAGATGGTTCCGCCCGAACAAACTCCGCCGGTGACGGTGCTGTGGTCGAGGATCTCCCGAGTGAGGTCGTGGGTGGCCGTCGCCTGACTCTCGGGATCGTACTCGCCCGTGGTCGCGTTCCAGGCGTCGGCCCCGTACTCGCCAAAGAACATGGGCTTCTGGCTCCGTTCGGCCCACTGGGTGAAGCGGTCGCCGAAGCTCCGGCCGCTGTACACGTTGAGGCCCCACACGTCGATGTCACCCAGGCGATCGAGCACCGACGCCTCCGGCAGCTCGCCATAGACGGTCGCGATGGGGTGGCTCGCGTCCAGGTCACGAATGCGGCCTCTCACTTCGTCGATGAGCTCGATGCTGGCGTCGAGGCTCAGATCTACGTACAGCCCGTTGTAGTTCCACTCGTTGCCGATCACCCACAGCAGTATCGCCGGATGCGCTTTGACCGCGTCGACCGGAGCATCCACCGAGCTCGCGGGGTTACCGCCGTAGGGAAAGACCGTGTTCAGCACGAAGATACCGGCGTCTGCCAGGGCATCGAGCACGCCGAGATCCGTGAGCGGCTCGTACGTGCGCACCGCGTTGATCCCCGCTGCTTGCATCAGGGCGATGTCCTCGGCAGCAAACTCCGCGTAGGCGAGATCTTGAGGGTGGCTGCCACCGACGGGGACCGGGTTCCAGTTGACACCCCTCAGATGCAGGGGCTCCTCATTCACCAAGATCTGCGGGCCGTCGACGCTGACCGCGCCGTCTCCCGGCCTCGGACCGCCCGAACTGGGGCTGCCGCCGGTCGCCCCCGAGGTGCTGCCGCCGTTCGGCCCCGAGGTGCTGCCGCCGCCGCTCCCCGTCGTAGCGCTAGCTTCGGAGCCAGTGCTCGCGGTCGCTGCACGGGTGGCGGGGGAGCTCGAGCTGGTGACGGCGCTGGTAGTGGCTGCCGTCGTCGCTGCGCCGCCGCTCGTTGCCGCCGTGGGGCCGCTCGCGCTGCTGCTCATGGCGCTGTGGGTCGCGCCCGCGTCGCTGCTCGAGGTGGCTGTCGTTTCCGGGTCCGTCGTCGCGCCGCTGTCGGAGCATGCCGTCGCCAGCAGCAGCAGGGCACCCGTGGTCAGGGGCCGGCTGCTGCCAGGGCTCGGTCTCGAAAAGGGAGCGGGCACGGCGCGTGCCTTTCGCAGGTTGGGCCCTACTGGGCGGTGCGCGTCGTGAAGTGTGGCTCGGCGGCGAGCGCGGCGAAGGCGTCGGCGACACCGATGCTGCCTGCTTCGAGATCGGCGGCTTGGGTCGGGCCGAGGCATGACTGGGTCGTCCCGAACGCGAAGGTCGCGAGGTACGCCGAGAAGCACTGGTACACGATCGACTGGTCCGCGAGATTCGTCATCAGCTGCTCTTGACCGTCGAAGGCGAAGAGCTGGCCGCCCTCGGAGTCGAGCACGTGGCCGCTGGCGTCGATCGTCAAGCCTTGCTCCTGTTCGCGGTAGCGCCCAGCCTCGTCGAAGTGTTCCCAGGCGAAGCCGATCGGGTCGAAGTTCTGGTGGCAGTTCTTGCAGACGCCGGTGCCCGCGTGGACTTCCTCGTAGCGCTGCCGCGTCGTCTTCACGCCCGGTTCGGCCGGAG
This sequence comes from Polyangiaceae bacterium, assembly GCA_025937785.1. Taxonomy (GTDB): domain Bacteria; phylum Myxococcota_A; class Polyangia; order Polyangiales; family Polyangiaceae; genus JAICQQ01. The sequence goes on along the minus strand of JAICQQ010000069.1, from coordinate 8,876 downwards.
CGAGATCAGGCACGTTGGCGGGTAGCTCGGGTTTCTCTTGGCAGAGCAAGTTCATGAACGCGAACAAACCGCGTTTCGTCGGAGACGAAGCGTCGGCGTTGGAGTGGCTCGCGATGAAGGCGCCCTGCGCCAGGATGCCAACGCCCTGACCCGAAGGCCGTGCGACGCTCGCGTAGTCGCTCGCAGGCGCCGAGAAACCATAGAAGGTCGCGAGCGCGGTCGACGGATTCGTGTTCGGAGAGGTCAAGAGCTCGCGCACTCCGCCGCCCGACTGGAACACCACGTTGTCGATGAAGGCGCGAGTTTCTTCGAGCATGTCGAGCTTGGCCGTGTCGAAGCCCTGGACCTTCGGCTTCTGTATCGAAGCGACCCCGGTGTAACCGAGATAGCCCTGGAAGAAGCGTTGCACGGTCTGTTTGCCGGCGTCGGTCTCGAGCATGGTGCTGGCCAGGGCCGTCAGATCGCCGAGGTCGCCGCTCGCAGCCGCGCTGAGCAGCTCGTCGCTCGGCGGCCCGCCGGTGTAGGTGTAGGCGAGCTCGGTCGCGAGCTCGTAGGCGCTGAGCTTCCGGTTGCCGCCGCCCGAGTCGCTGCCAATTTCGCTGCGGTACACCGCAGACGGAGACTGAACCAGCCCGACCGTGACCCACTTGATGGCCGTCGCGAAGTTCGTTGTTGCGAGTGCGTCATCGAAGTAGCTTAGGTACCGCTCCTTTTCCTCGGCGGAGAGGGGCCGGCGGAACATCCGCTGGCCGTAGTCGGTGACGTACTGCTCGGCGCAGCTGCGGTCGGGCGCGTTCGTCGAACATGGTAAGATATTCCCCAGCGCGCTCGCTGCCGCCACCGCGTCACCCACCGACTCGGCCGTTTCGAGCAGCAGCGCGGCATACTGGTTGCCGACCTGGTTCCCCACGGAGTTATCGAAGCCTGCGGCCGAGACCTGGTTCGCCGGGAGCGTGTTGTCCCATTGACCGGCGATAGCCGGGAATACGCTATTGATCGTCGTTACCATCTCTTGGCGCGTCAGCAAGCGGAGCGTCGGCGACCCGACGGCTGGTGCGTCGCAGTCGAGATTGAAGCTCACCGGCCCTCCGCCGCCCGAGCCGGTGTCGCCGGTCGTTCCGTTGCCGCTGCCCGTGTTGCTGCTGGAGCTCGCGCCACCGGAGCCCGTGGTCGTGGTACCGCTGCCGTTGGTGTTGCCGTTCGACCCGTTCGATCCATCGCTGCCCGAGGCCATGTTGGTGCGGCCGTTGCCGGCTTCGCCCGAGCATGCCCAGGCAGCGCCAAACAGCGGCAGGGCGGCGAGCAGCGCTCCCAGGCGTTCGGCTCTCATGCGGGGCTTCATGTGAGCACCTCGTCGATCACGCTCGAGCCGTCGGGGAATTCGGCGTTGACTCCCATGGCTCGCGCCAGTGTGGTGTGCAGGTCGCCGGCGGGACGATTGACCTGTGCCGCGTTACTCGCGTCGCTGCCGATCCCAGCTCGATACACCTGGCCGGTGTCGAGGGCCCCCCCCGCACGGCCGATGGTAACGAGATGGATCGAAGAGGGCACTTGTGGGTACTCGACCATGCTCAAGCGCAGGTGATTCGCCCCATCGCCGATCTCGCTCATCCAGTAGATCAGCGTGTTGTCGAGCACGGTGGTGCCCGGCGCGGCAGGGTCGTCAGTGGTCGCCAGAATGCTCACGACCTGGTCTACCAACTGCTGAGCAAACCAGCGCTGGCAGCGAGCGAAGGGCGCCCGGGGCGCCGGCAGGTAATTGTCGACGCTGATCGGAGAATTGTACTGCGCGCTGGGCGACTGCTGCGCGCCCGTATGCGACAAGGTGTTGTGATGCGAGCCTGAGGTATTGAGACCGCTGCCGTCGCTTTCCCCGACGAACCCGAAGTCGAACTCGCACACGGCGTACATCGGCTGCAGGCCGATCACCTGAGCTGCGTTGCAGATGAGCGCCTGGCTCACCACCTCGAGCTGCGCCTGGAGCAGCTTGCGGAAGTTGGCTTCCTGGTAGAAGTAGTCATTGCCGCCGCTTGGATCAATCACCTGCCCGGCGCTCTCGGACCGGACCTGCTCGACCGTAGGCAACGTGGGGCGGCTGGTGCAGCTCGACTGGGTGCCGCCGCCGGTGGCCTTGAGTGTCTGCACGGCCGCCAGGTGAGCGGCGAGCTTGTTCTGCTCGCGCGTGAGACCCGAGAGCGAACCCGAGAGCGACTCGAGCTCGGCCTCGGTCAGTGTGAGTAGCCCGTTGCGGAGCTCGACGTTGGGGTCGACCGCGGGTTGTTGTTCACCGCCACCGGTGCCGAAGAGCTGGTCGGCGGCTTTCGAGGGGTCCTTCTGCGGATCGATGGGAGTGCCGTCCCAGAACAGCATGGCTTGCGCGTCGAGCCCGTAGGGGCGGTGCGAGCAGGCTCCCAGAATTAAGGGCTTCACACCGAGCCCCTTGGCGATCACGTGCTCGACCGTGGTGCGGGGTGTGGTGGAGTCGAGCGTATTGACGCCGGACAGGCAGTTGATGATGCCCTCGTGCGTCCCGGTCAGGTCGGGGTACTTGAACCCTTCGTAGACGTTGACGTACTGCTTGTAGGGCTCGAGCGGCGCCAAGATGCTCTCGTTCGTCTGGTCGAGCGCGAAGTTACGCCAGTCGCCTTCGGTGACGCGCGGGTTGTAGTGCTCCGGCGCGATCCCGTGGGGCATGTAAAACACGAAGAACCGCTTGGGCGCGCCCTCGGACTGGGCGGTGGCGAAGCGGGCCATCTTCATCGCCACCGGCACGGACAGACCGAGCGCGATCGCTTTCAGGAACACGCGCCGCTCCACCCCTCGTCTAGCGCGTACAAGTCTCGGATTCATCAACGATAAAGCTGCCTCTCGCGGACCGTATTGTCCAGGTTCCGCGGGCGAGCTTTGGGCGTTCGACTCGCATCTGAGACTTCTGACGTGGGCTAACTTTGGTGGCTTTGCAACTTTTCACTGGGCGAGGAATTGTCGCTACTGGATTCGACTTTTCTGCCTGATTATTTGCAGCGCGATTCCGCGCAAAGAGTGCGGGCAAGCTCTCATTTTGCGCCAGGTTGCGCCGGAGCGCCATGCCGGTTTGTTAGCGGATCGTGTGAGCCGGGGGTCTGCTCCTCCGACACCAGGTGCCTGGACGCACACGGCAGTCCACCATGTAGTTTTGGCCGCCCCTGCTTTTCCGCGAAAGGATCGCGCTGGCGCCAGAAGACACACGCCCGCCTCGGGGCGACGCTTGCCCCTTTCCCGATCGGTTCCCGGCCGCTGCTCAGGGTGCCGGGTTGGATTCGGGGTGAGCTGCTTTGATCTCTCGGATAGCTTCCGACTCATCCGAGTACGCCGCGATGACGACCACGATGCCGATGGTCAATACCGCAGCGAGACCGACCACCACGCCGATGGTGCGCATGGTGCGTTGGCGTTCTATTTCACGGAGTGACCGAGTGACGTCGATATCGATCGATCCATCGTTGGGATTGAAATCACCCATACTTCCCCCTTTATCTGCTGTCTTGTAAGGGTTTGCCTCTTCGCTTCCGTTGGCAAGTGCGTCGGAATGCCCCGGAGGTAAGCCTCGGAAGCGCCTCGGTTTCCAGGTCGCGGACGACGCGGCGCGGCAGCGCTCGTAGGCCGCAACATCGTCCGCGGGCGCCCACTGCCCTAGGCTATGCGGGAGCTGTCTTCTTCAAGCCCTGCCGCTTGCTCACCTAGTTTCAGCTGGCGGTCGTCAGCAGTGGCCAGTCTATCGACGGTTCCGGGCTGAAGGGACGAAAGAGGAGCGGTGGCAGTCTGGGTGACGCTGCTGGAGCCCCGGTCCCCTACGGCGAGTGCGCAGAAATCGCGGACGAAGACAAAAGGCTGAATGTATCATTGGACTCAGTGTCGGCGATTTCGAGTGTTGGGAAGAGTTCGACTAGTCACAGTGGAACGCGGGCGCGAATGTGGTCGAAATCGTCGGCCTCGAGCCCGAGCAGATCAACACAGTGTTCTCGACTTTGCGTCTGCTGCTGAGGAGTTAGTGCCACCGGGTGTCATGATTGCGCCTACTGCTGGAACGTCGCTACGATCCGAAGGGCGTTGCAGTCGCGTTGAGTCGCTGGATAGCCGGAGACTTGGAGGGCGGATTTTGGGCTTCCAACTGAAGCTCTGTTGATTGAGTGAGCTCCGCTTGACCGCGGCACGTCGGTGTCGTAGCCCTGGTATCGATGACTGGTGGGCGTTGCTTGTTGGGCAAGCGCGCAGTCCGCTCATGCCTTTTCGTGGCAGCGGCATGCGTACCGAGCGCGAGCGCCTGCGGTGGCCGTACTCTGGATACGTGGGGTGACGCACACCCTGACCGCGAGGTCGCGGAAGCGCGCGCAGCGCGCTTCGTCGATGACTATGAGCTCGACTGCGCGCAGCGGAAGCGCGCTTCGGTAGTCGTGGATGACCCGACCTCCGACTTTCTGCTTCGCATCCTCCAGCGACGCACGCCTGGGCCTCACGAGGTTTGCCGAGAGCGCGCCGCGCGCGCCGAGGCTTGGAAGTGCGACGAACAGCTCGATTGTGCCTTTGATGAGTGGAAGGGGGCGCTAGATTGGTCGCAGTGGCATTCGGGAGCCACAGTGCTCGAGGTGGCAGGGGTCCGCCCCGAGCAAATCAACGTCGCGCGTACGCACTTTGGGGATATCCCAGTGCCGTTCGACTACTCCACGCCTTGGATCGAGCTATACCCTTTCTACCAGTCTCCATTGGCTGATGAGGTCCCCCCAGGTTGTCACTATTGCGGGGACTGGTGGTATCTCGACCCGACGGCGAACGGCGTAGGGATTGTCCTGAGTCCTGCAATGGCGCAGCACCTGGAGCAGCATTTGTCGGCCTACCATCTAGAGCTCTGTTTTACTGAGTGAGGGGGCCTACACGAAGAAGTCGGGCAACAGCTCGGCGCCCGGCGTCACCGCGTACGCCTCGAAGTCCGTGACCCCCGCGCTGCGGAGCACGTCTTCGTCGATGAAAAAGTTGCCGCTCAGGGTGCGCGCGGGTTGCGTCAGGATGTGATGCGCCGCATCGGCCACGATGCTGGGCTTGCGCGAGCGTTCGACGATGGTTTGCCCTCCCAGCAAGTTCTCGACGGCGGCTGTCGCGATCACCGTCTTGGGCCAGAGTGCGTTGACGGCGATTCCCGCGCTCTTGAACTCCCCGGCCATGCCGAGCACACACAGGCTCATCCCGAACTTGGCGATGCTGTACGCCGTGTGCGGAGCAAACCAGCGCTCCTCGAAGTTCAGCGGCGGAGCCAGGTTCAGAATGTGCGGGTTGGCGGCGCGTTCCAGCTCTGGCAGGCACGACTTCGAGCACAGGAAGCTGGCGCGCACGTTGACCTGGTGCATCAGGTCGAACCGCTTCATGTCCGTGCGCCGCGTGTCGGTCAGGCTGATCGCGCTGGCGTTGTTCACCAGCACGTCGATGCCGCCAAAACGTTCGACCGTGCGTGCCACGGCCTCGGCCACTTGCTCCTCGAAGCGCACGTCGCAGATGCAGCCGAGGGCGTGTCCACCGGCAGCCTCGATGGCGGCTACGGTTTCGCTCACCGTGCCCGGCAACTTGGGGTGCGGTTCCCGGGTTTTTCCGAGCACGGCGATGTTGGCGCCATCGCGCGCGGCGCGCAGCGCGATGGCCTTTCCGATGCCTCGTGTTGCCCCCGTGATCAGCAGAGTTTTTCCCGACAGAGTGCTCACGGGTGGCATTCTATCCGTACGCAGCGCTGCCCTGCTCGACAAAGCGCCGGCTGCGCTCGAGGGCACGTGCGTGCGCGCGCGGCTGGCTTCCCGCCGAAAATTCGCATAAGTATTGAGGCATGGTTAGGATCTGCTTCGTGTGCCTCGGAAACATCTGCCGCTCTCCGACGGCCGAGGGCGTGATGCAGCACCTGGTCGAAGCTGCTGATCTAACTCAGCATATCGAGTTGGACAGCGCCGGCACCGGCGCCTACCACGTGGGCGAGCGCCCCGATCGGCGCTCCGCGGCCGCCGCGCAGCGGCGTGGCATCGAGCTCCGCGGCCGAGCCCGCCAGTTCGAGGTGTCCGATTTCGACGCATTCGACCACGTGGTCGCGATGGATCAGGCGAATTTCGTGGATTTGACGCGGCTGTGCCGGTCGGCGGCGGATCGCGCGAAACTGAGCCTGCTCCGAGACCACGATCCGGAGTCGCCGAAGGGCTCCGACGTTCCGGATCCGTACTACGGCGGCGCCGGGGGCTTCGACGAGGTGCTCGACATCTGCGAAGCCGGTTGCCGGCATTTGCTGGCGCGGCTGCGCCAGGACCACGGGTGGTGATGGACTCGGGGGTTCGGAGCGCCGTCGAACAGGCACTGGGCGCCAAGATCCAGCAGAGCTCGCCGCTCGGTGGCGGTGACATCAACGACGCCTTTCGCGTGCAGCTGACCGACGGCAGGTCCGTCTTCGTCAAACAGAACCTCTCCGCTCCCCGCACCATGTTTCCTCGCGAGGCCCGCGGCCTGGCCTTCATCGACGAGGCCAAGGCGCTCAGAGTGCCCGAGGTGCTCGCGGTGTCCAGCGAGGAAGACGACGGGCCGGCGTTTCTGGCGCTCGCGTACCTCGTGTCGGGGCGGCGCCAGCGCGGCTTCGACGAGGCGCTCGGCCGTGGCCTGGCCGAATTGCACCGCTACGGCGCCCCCAGTTTTGGGCTGGATTACAGCAACTTCATCGGTTCGCTGTCGCAGCGCAATCACCCCTGGACCACCTGGCACGAGTTCTATCAACACGAACGCCTGCAGCCGCTCTTGGACCGAGCGCTGGCTCAAGGGCTCGCCGACTCGGGTTTGGCGCAGAAGTTCGACAAGCTGTACGCGAAGCTCCCCGATCTGTGCGGTCCGCCCGAGCCACCTGCGCGTCTGCACGGCGATCTTTGGGGCGGCAACTTGCACGTCGACGAGGACGGCGCGCCCGTGCTGATCGATCCGGCCGTGTACGGTGGCCACCGCGAGGTCGACTTGGCCATGATGCGGCTCTTCGGCGGGTTCGGTGCCGACGTATTTTCCGCGTACCGCGAGGCCTACCCCCTGGCGTCCGGCCACGCCGACCGTGTCCCGCTCTACCAGCTGTATCCGCTGATGGTTCACGTGAACCTGTTCGGGCCGGGTTATCGCGGCGGGGTCGAACGCGCGCTTTCGCGATACATTTAGCGGCTCAACGCCCGCTCGGGACTCCGCCGCCGCGCTGACTCACGGCGCGCAGTCCGCTCTGACTGCTTTGCCGGCGGGCGCCCAGGGCGCGCCAACCGGCTCGGCCCTCGATGACGCCGCCGTCGACGGTCATGGCCACGACCAGGCCGGCGTCGGCGAGGACGCTCACGAACGGAGACTTCCAGCTGTCATCGGTCCAGATCAAGCGCCAGTTGGGATCCGCGGCGGGGTCCCGCACGAAGAGCTGCCCCGCGCCCGCTGCCCATTCGCGATCGAGGACATCCATGGCCGCAGCGCTCAGGTCAGGCGCGCCGTGGGCCACCGAGCTCTGCGCGCTGTCGCCCTCGATGCGCAGCGCCACCCCGTTGCTGCCGACCACCAAGGCGAAGCCGCGCTCCGGCGTCGACGCACCGCCCACGAAGGCACGGGTCGGCGGCGCGAGCAGATACGTGACCTCCCACTGCATCGGAGTGTAGATAGCCGCGAACCCTTGACCCTGCGTCAGCCTCCCCGAAATGATCCAGCGATCGTCGTCGAGCCGCAACAGCGTGGCCACGTAGGCAACGCCCTCGAGCGGCAGCGGCCTCATCCAACGGTGTGCCGCCATCGCCCACAGCATCGGGGGCTTGCCGCGCCCCTCGGCCACGGCCACCAACAGGTCGTCGAAGCGACCGTTCGCGTGTTGGAACACAGTTTCTTGATCCGGGCAGTGCACCATCTCTCGGATGCCGTCGGTTCCGTAGACGGCGAGCGTGCCGCGCCGCCCGCCCATGAGCCAGCCCCCCGCGTCGAAGCGGCGGGCGAACATCAACCCCGACGGCAACGGCGCGTCTTCGGGCAGGCGATCGACCCAGGCATCACCCGTCCAGTAAGCCGGGCCGCGCGTGGTCATCGCGAAGCAGTGCCCGTCCACGTCCCAGGCTGCGGATTGCACGATGCGGTCGTCCCCTGGCGGGTGGCGCACGTTCCAACTCCAAGCGCTCAGATCGGCAGGGGAGGCGAGGCTGAGCAGACTGTCGAGCAGCGGGCGGCCACGGCGCGGCTTTTTCGTGCTGCGGTCGCCGAGCCACGGAATCACGCTGGCCGCGAACTCTTCGGCAGTCTGCGGGCGGGCCGAAATGTCCAGCGCCGTCGCGCGCTCGATGGCGTGGTCGACGGCCTGGCAGGCGTTGCTGCGTTCCTTGAGGTCCGGCGTCAAAAACGGGCTCTCGGTGATGCTGCGCCGCGGCTCGCGCAGCTTCAACAAGGCTTGCACCGGCGCCTTGACGTCGAACAAAGGCATACCGGTCAGCACGTAGTAAAGCAGGCAAGCAAAGCCGAAGACATCGGTGGCAGGTCGCGCCTGTGTGGAGTCGGAGTTCTGTTCCGGCGCCATGTAGCCCGGGGTGCCGAGCACGATGTCGCCGAAGGTCATCGCCATGCCTTGCGGTCGCGCGATGCCGAAGTCGGAGATCTTGAACAGCTCGGCTTCGCCAAAGCCACAACACAAGATGTTGCCCGGCGTCAGGTCACGGTGGATCACGCCCACGGCGTGGATTGCCTCGAGGCCGCTCGCGATCGAGCGCACGAAGTGTGCGGCGCGATCCAACTCGAACGCGGTGCCGACGTGCTTGCACGTGTGCCGCACGCGGTCGTGCAAGTTCGTGCCTTCGATACCGCCGTGTACGTATTCGACGGCG
>JAICQQ010000452.1 GCA_025937785.1 Polyangiaceae bacterium | reverse complement strand
GCGCTTCTTCGGGCACGGGCACGTTTACGTTCACGTTCACGGGCCCATCGTCCAATTCAGGGACAAGCCCTAGCTCGGGGCACGAGGCGCGGAATTTGCGATGGGCGCGGGGCGCCTGCCGCTCTGCACGCGGATCGCCCGCTCCCCAGCGGGGACGACCCGTGCAGCATTTGCGTGGTAACGCGCTCGTGCGCATAGTTTGCGCTCGAGACATGGCTTCGAACCCTGCACTTTTGAATTAATTCTAATGGATTCAGGCCCTTCTGCGGAAGGCATGTCCCGTGCATCTCTCGCGTCAGGTGCGCTGCACCGCGCTTCCCCCACGCTGTGGGATCAGACTCGGAGGACCCAGTGAGTAAAGCCCGGATTCTTGTTGTCGACGACGAGGCGAACGCCCGCAACGCCCTCGCGGAAATCTTGCGCGAGGAGGACTACCAGGTGGAGACCGCCGCCGACGGATTCAAGGCGCTCGCGCGGGCCGAAAGCTTCGCTCCGGATCTCGTGCTGAGCGACCTCAAGATGCCGGGCATGGACGGCGTCGAGTTACTCGGCAAACTCAAGAACACCCCCGAGCTCGACGTCGAGGTCGTGGTGATGACAGCCTTCGGTGCCGTCGAAACTGCGGTGGCGGCGATGCGCGCTGGAGCAGCGGACTATCTCACGAAGCCGCTCAACACGGACGAGCTTTTGGTGGTGCTCGACCGAGCGCTGGAGCGCTGCCGCTTGCGCCAGGAGGCCACCCAGCTCCGTGAGCAGCTCAAGAACCGCTACAGCTTCAGTAATATCATCGGCGCTGCGCCCGAAATGCAGCAGTTGTTCAAGAGCATCTCCCAGATCGCACCGAGCCGAGCGACGGTCCTGCTCAGCGGCGAGTCGGGGACGGGCAAGGAGCTGGTCGCGGCGGCGATTCACCATAGCTCGAACCGCGCCGATCGACCCTTCATCAAGCTGCATTGCGCGGCGCTCGCCGAGAGTCTGCTCGAGAGCGAGTTGTTCGGCCACGAGCGCGGGGCGTTCACCGGCGCCGATCGGCGGCGCGAGGGTCGTTTCGAACGCGCCGACGGCGGCACGCTCTTTCTGGATGAAATCGGTGAGATTTCGGCGGCCACTCAAGTGAAATTGCTGCGGGTGCTGCAAGAGCGTGAGTTCGAGCGAGTGGGGGGTAACCAAACACTGAAAGTGGACGTGCGCGTCATCGCAGCGACCAACCGAGACCTGAGAGAGATGGTCGAGAAGGGGCAATTTCGCGAAGACCTGTTCTATCGACTGAACGTGATCAACGTGCACCTGCCGCCGCTGCGTCAGCGAGCGGGGGACATCCCCGCGCTAGCGCTGCACTTCGCCAAGCGCTACTCACAAGACAACGGCAAGACCGTGACGAAGATCAGCGATCGTGCGCTGTCGCTGTTGGCTGGGCATTCTTGGCACGGTAACGTGCGCGAGCTCGAGAACGTGATCGAACGAGCGGTGGTGTTGGCCGAAGGTGATACCATCGAGATGAGCCACTTGCCTGGGGAGCTGGTGGCCGAGCCACAGTCGGGCAGCGTCCCCCTGGTTCCCGGCGCGACGATGGCGGAGCTCGAGCGGCACGCGATACTCACGACGCTCGAAGCGTGCGGCGGTTCGACCAGCAAGGCGGCGGACGTGCTGGGCATCAGCGTCCGGAAGATTCAGTACAAACTCCAGGAATACGGCGCCGCCCCCAAGAGCCACGTCCCTGCGATTCACATGCGAGCTGCCAACAGCAAGTAGTCTCGCCCGAAGCATCGAGAAAGGTGGGAAGTACAATGGTCGTCCAAGAAATCATGACACGAAACCCCTACGCCATCGAAGCGAACCAGTCGGTGCGCGAAGCGATGCAGCGACTGCTCTCTCTGGACGTGCGCCACCTGCCAGTTCTGGACAACGGTGCAGTCGTCGGCATGCTGAGCGATCGGGACGTACGCGGTATCGCGTCGGCGACGTTGACCGGCGAGGTCAACGATCAACTGGCTGCCGCGGTGTCGGATCTGATGACGAGCGATCCGATCAGCGTTGACCCAGAGGCGGATATCGGCGAAGTGATCGATTTGATGATCGAGAACAAGGTTGGTGCACTGCCGGTCGTGGCCGAAGGCAGACTGGTTGGCATCGTGTCCTACGTCGACGTGCTGAGGTACGCCAGAGCCGAGCTGGAGGAATGAACGATGTCGATCGAACACGATAGAACGGTGGAACGAATCATGTCGGGGCTCGAGACGGACCTGCTCCGAGGCGAGCACCCCGTGATCGTGGCCACGCCCGAGGACGACCTCGAGAAGGCCATCGGTTGGTTCACGGGTTTCGACGTGCACCACTTGCCGGTGGTCAACTCATTGGACGACCGGGCGCTCATCGGCATCGTGAGCACGGTCGACGCGCTCGCCTACGTCGCGAAACACGGCACCGCCAAAGGGGCCACCGTCGGGCAGGTGATGGTGCGAGATCCGGAGCGAATCGCGCCCTCGACCACGATCGCGCATGCGACGCAGATCCTAGCGGCCGCAACCTATCAAAGTCTGCCGGTGGTCGACGCGTCGGGTCACTGCGTCGGCATCGTCACCGTGCGGGATCTGGTCAAGTACTTCGCCAGCCGTATCAACCACGCCCAGCAGGCATCCTAGCCGGTCTGAGGCAGCTTCGCTCACGGTCCGGCCGAAATGGGCCAACCCTCGGCGTCCCAAACCAACTCCGAGATGCGGAGGGTTGCTGCGCCGTTGGACGCGGCGTACGCGTGATAGACGTTGTAGGCCTTGGTTCCCACGAAGATCACGGCGTTGTGTCCGGGCCCCTTCCAGCTGTCGTTACCGCGGACCAAGAGCGTCCCGCCTCCGTCCAACAGCGCCACACCCGCCTGATCGACGTAGGGCCCCAGCACGTCCTCGGAACGTCCGACGCGAATATTGTAGGTGCTGTCTGCCCCCTGGCAGCAGCTGTCGAACGAAACGAACAAGTAGTAGTAGTCGCAGCGGCGCACGATGAACGGAGCCTCGATCGCTCCGCCGCCGCGCGACGCCAGAGAGTGGAGCTCGTCGTCGGCTCGTGCACCTGCTGCGGTCAGACGGATGGCCTTGATCCCATCCCAAAAGCTGCCGAACGCCAGAAACGGGGTGCCCGCCTCGTCGACGATGAGGTTCGGATCGATGGCGTTGTGGTCGTCGCCGGCTCCGGAACAGACCACCGGGCCCTGG
>JAICQQ010000425.1 GCA_025937785.1 Polyangiaceae bacterium | reverse complement strand
CTCATTTCATCAGGTGTCGTGGAAGCGTCCGACTACGACCTGAACGACGTGCGTGTCTCGCGCATGGTGCAGGGCATCGGTCACTCGAGCGGGGGCGCTCCCACGGAAACTACGAAGGAGTACCGCTTCTTCGCGCCACGCAAGATCAACGGCGTGGTGCTGGCGGACGCGGGCCAGCGAGAACTCGGCCTGCGCGTCGCCATCCACAAGAGCGGCATGTTGAAGGGCATCAAGGCGTCCGCCATCGGCGTGCTCGTCAGCGAAGGCAAGTCGGCGGTGACGCGAAGCGTGGACCAGGCAACCCTCGATCGGCGTGTTGCAGCTGAGTTCCCGGATTCCACGGTGACCAGCTTGGGCACGCGGTACACGCTCGGCACCAAAGGCCTCTCGGAACCCCGCCAGGCATATCAGGTGTCGCGCAGGTCGGTCATCGACGGGCAGGTCGTCAACTCGCGCGCGCAGGTCGTTTCCTACTCGGTCGCCGACAGATCTGCTCCGCCGCAGATCTGGCCCACGCCCAATCCTGGAGACGTGAGTAGCCAGCCGTATGCTAAGATAAAGCCGTTCTGAACACTGCGCCGACCCGCCTCGCGATCACTCTTGCGATGGTCCAACCGGCTTGCGCGTCGGGCGGGCCATCGCGCGAGCGGAAAGACTCGCATGTGATCGCGGGCGGGCTGAGCGTCAGGTCCGAGCCGGTACCCGACTCCTGGTGCTGTCCCTGTCCCCGTCCCTGTCCCCGTCCCTGTCCCCGTCCCTGTCCCCGTCCCTGCTTCAGGCTCCAGAACCTGATCCTGATCCTGCCATCCAGAACGTCACATCAGGGTTATGTGCCTGATTATTCTGTAGAGCCGCCGGGCCACGCCCCCCTTCAACGAATAGCCGCAGCCAACCGAGCAGCGGTAGTAACGTCGAGATCAGTGGCGAGGGCGTAGCCGAGGCCCCGGCGCTCGACGGCAGCGAGGGCGTAGCCGCGGCGCTTGCCGACGAACACGGGGCGCTGGTCGACGGCGTGCGCCGATAGGTAGCTCGAGCGGCGCACGGGGAGGCGGGCGTCGTCGTAGAGGAACAGGGTGCAGCGGTGGCCCGAGACCCGGTAGGAGAGTGCGGCGGCGCGTTCTCCGCCGAGGCTGACGTGGCGGGCGGCGAGCCAGGTGGCGCCGTGGCGCGCGAGCTCGGGCGGAGCGGAGACGGGGAACCCCACCTCGCGCTCGAGATCGCGAAACGGCTCGTTGTGCGTGAGAATGGGGATCGTAGCGGCATGGTGCCCGAGCATTTGGTCGACCACGCCGTCGATCGTGGCCAGCGTGGTGATGGGGGGGCCGGGTTCTGGAGCGGCAGCAAGCAGCGCGTGCGGCGCGGCTGGCTCGCGGGCGACGAGGAGCGCGAGCACGCCCAGCGGTACGACCACCACGAGCCCCCAGAGCCAGCCGCTGCGCGGCGCGGACCGATGGGCTCGGTGCACCCGCTCGCTCGCTTCTTCGAGCCGTTCGTGTTCGAGGGCGGAGCGCACCCGGCTCTCGAAGCCCGGCGCGACGCTGCCACCATCGTGCACGGCGTGACGCGTGCCGTCGTGCAGGGCTTGCTGCCAGCGCGCGTGCCGGCGGCAGGCGGGGCAGTGCGCGAGGTGATCGCGGGTGGCCAGCGTGCTCTCGGCAGACAGCTCCCCATCCGCGAGGGCGTCCACCGCGCGTTGCACCTGCCGACAGCTGAGAGCCGGGAAAGCCATGGGTTCGTAACAAGAACCCGGCGCGCTCCCGTATTATGCCCGCCGGGCTTCCCGGGCTTCCCGGGTCCCGTGCTCTCTGGCCCCCCGGGCCGCATTTCTTCGGCTTCAGCCGAAAACGCTGCGAGGTGACGCCGCTTTGCCCCGGGGCGAAAGAGGCCGCGGTCGCGGTCGCGGTCGCGGCAGCGCGCTGGACTAGCCTACGCCGCGGGCTGGTGGCGCGCGTGTTCTTGGTCTTCGAGGAAGCTGATCATGCGCTCGCGGAGCTGATAGTACTCGGGGTGGGCGAGCACTTCGGCGCGTTTGCGCGGCTTTTCGAAGGGGCTTTCGATGAGGTCGCCGACCCGTGCGCGCGGTCCATTGGTCATCATCACGATGCGGTTGGCGAGGAACAGGGCTTCGTCGACGTCGTGGGTCACCATCAGCGCGGTCTTCTGGTCTTGCTCGAGGATCTTGACCAGCACCTCTTGGAGCTCCATGCGCGTCAGCGAATCGAGCATTCCGAAGGGTTCGTCGAGCAACAGCATCTTCGGGGACAGCGCGAAGGCGCGCGCCAGGCCCACGCGTTGCTGCATGCCCAACGACAGCTCGGCCGGTGGTTTGTGCATCGAGTCGCCCAGCCCCACTACCTCCATGTAATACTCGACTGTGGCGCTTCGCTCCTGTTTGGTGGCGTGGGGGAACACCCGCTCCACGCCCAGCATCACGTTCTGGTAAGCGGTCATCCACGGCAGCAGGCAGGGTGATTGAAACACGACCCCGCGATCGGGGCCGGGCCCCGAAATCTCTTTGCCGTCGACCACGACCCCGCCCGCGCTGATGGAGTTGAGCCCAGCGACCATCGTGAGCACCGTGGACTTGCCGCAGCCGGAGTGCCCCAGAAGCGCGACGATTTCGCCCTTGGCGAGGTTGAGGTTGAAGCCTTCGACGATCACCGCAGGTCCCTTCGGTGTCTCGTAAGTCTTGCCGAGGTTGTACAGCTCTATATATCCAGGCATGGGTGAAGTCCTTGGGTGAGGTCCTTGGGTGAGGTCCTTGGCTCAGGTCACGCGCAGATCGAGGGGTTCGAGTTTGGGCAACGAGACGCTGGGCTTGGCCCGCGTGGCCTTGCGGATTTCCCTGGATTCGTCGCGAACGGTGTTCAGGTAGCCCACGACGGCGTTGCGGAGCTCCTTGAACGCCGCGTCGTGGTTGAGCGCGGTGCGGTTGCGCGGGCGCGCGAGGTCGACATTGAACTCTTTGCCCAACGTGGCGCCGGGCCCGGGCTTCAGCGGCACGATGCGGTCCGCGAGCAAGAGCGCCTCATCGACGTCGTTGGTGATGAGCAGCACCGTCGTGCGATCGTGCTGCCAGATTCGGGCGATTTCGTCCTGCAGTACTGCGCGCGTCAGTGCGTCGAGGGCGCCCAGCGGCTCGTCCAGCAAGAGCACGTCGGGGCTCAGCGAGAGCGTGCGCGCCAGGGAGACGCGCTGGCGCATGCCGCCCGAGAGCTCGCCGGGCTTCTTCGCCATCGCCGGCGTGAGGTTGACCATCTCGACGTACTTCCTGACGCACTCGTCTCGCTCTTGGCTAGAGCGGTCCCCCATCACCTGGTCCACGGCCAGGCGGATGTTTTCGTACACCGAGAGCCAAGGCAACAGCGAGTAGTTCTGGAACACGAGGCCGCGCTCGGGCCCCGGCTCCGGGTTGAGCTTGCCCTTGAAGCGAACCTCGCCGCGATCGGGCTTCAAGAGCCCGGCGAGCAGGTTCATCAACGTGCTCTTGCCGCTGCCGCTGAAGCCCACGATGGCCACGAACTCGCCTTCGTCCAGGCTGAAGTCGATGCTGCGGAGCACGTCGGTGTGCGAGCTGCCGGTGCCGAACCCTTTGGAGACGTTCTTCAATTCCAAAATCGTCATACTTGCTCCTGGAACCGGTTCAGCTGACGCGCGCGTACGAGACGGAGCGTTGCAGGATGATCATCAGGCGATCCAAGCACATGCCGATGATGCCGATGGTGAACACCGCCACCATGATCTGGGCCAGCGTCTGGCTGGAGCCGTTCTGGAACAT
>JAICQQ010000015.1 GCA_025937785.1 Polyangiaceae bacterium | reverse complement strand
GAAAGGGCGCGGCTGAAGATCGAAAGGGCGCGGCTGAAGATCGAAAGGGCGCACGAGCGCGGCCGCCTCGAGACGGAGCGCGAGCCGGTGCGTCAACCCCGACGGGTGGGCGGACTCGCCATCTCCCGGTCTCGTCCCGCCGGGAGGTGTGGCCACGCGATGAGGGGCGCTGTGGTTTTGTCGGCGAGGACGGCCACCGCTGCAACGCGACACGCGGCTTGCAGTTCGCTCACCAGCAGCCTTGGGCCAAAGGTGGTGCGGATACGGCTCAGAATCTTGGCCTCAGGTGTCCAGCGCATAACGCGTTGGAAGCCGATCGCGACTACGGCGCAGGCTTCATGGCCAGGAAGCGGGCGCGGAAGGCGCTGAAAGTGCGGGAGCCGCTCGCTCGATATGTGTTGCGAGAAGCCGCATGGGCGGCTGCCACCAGCGTTGCGACGAGCGTGGGGGACTCAGCGAGCGGCGCGGGGGGCGGGACGACTGGACTGCGGGAGAGCGTGAGCGGCCGCAGGCCGCTGAGGGGGGTGGGAACGGGCGCCTGGGGGGTCAGCGGCCGGGGCTGAAGACTCATCGCCTCGAGTGCATCGCCTCGAGTGCTGTGACAATCACTGCTTCTCGGAAGCGAGATGTGTAGGATCCTGAGACTGGGATAGGCGCTAAATCAATGAGTGTTCAGTGAGCGAGTTTTCTCGACGCGATTTTGGTGCCGTGAGTGTCACGCCGACGCCCCCGGTGCTCGGTGCAGCCGATCGCTCGATACTCGTAGTGCGAGACGTCGCAGGGGTGCTTCCACGTCGCGGCGACCAGCACGCGGGGACCGTGCGAGTGTGGCAGGACGGGACTGCGGGGGCAGCGAGATGTGGAGGCTCTTGAGACTGGGTGGGCTCGTAGTTCCGAAGCGTGCCCTGGCTCCAGTCTTCGAAGGCGATGCGGTCTTCCTTGACATGAGCGCGCTTGTGCTTATAATAAAACACTCATTCAGTTGTACGGTGCGCGGTGCGTTTTCGCGTCGGACACCTGCGCACGGGGCGCTGGTCGCATGCAATGCCCTCGCCGTATCCCGTGCGGTGGCTCGGGCGCTTTGCCACTGTTGGGTGGTGAGTACGGGCCGCGTGGCTCGCGCTGGTCGAAGGTCGCAGGGGAACCTGTCGAACGGCGGAGAACGGAGAACGGAGGAGCAAGTCAGGCGCGGCGCGCGGCGTGCTCTCGCCGCGCCAGCAGCACCGCGATCTGGTCGCACAAGTATTGGGCGTCGGCGGCCACGCCCGCGAAGCGCCCGGAGCCCCAGGTGTGGAGCCAGGGCAGGCCGATGAAGTAGAGGCCGAGGCTCTCCGTCACTCCGCGCTGGTACCGAGGATAACCGCGTGCGTCGAATACGGGCACGTCGATGAAGCCGAAGTCGGGGCGGAACCCGAAGCACCAAATGATGCTGGTGATGCCAGCCTCCCGCACGTTCAGCTGTGTGGGGCTCGTGGTGGGGTGCCAGGGCGGGACGTAGGGGGGGGCCTCGGGAGCTTGGAGCCCGCGTTCAGCGATGTATTTGTCGATGAGCGCCCGAATCCCGTTGTAGGTGGCGTCGGCCGAGTCGAGTCTGGCTTTCACGTCGGGAGCAAACGTCAGCGTGTCGCCCGCGATGGCCTCGAGAAAGCCGTAGAGCTGCATGCCCTCCCGGGCGAACGCGCGTAAGTCGATCTCGCGACCGCCGTCCCTTCCCGTCAAATAGTGGTTGGTCTTGTTGCGCACCATCTCGACGTCGGGGTGCACGTCGACGGGCGTGTCGTAGTACTTGAGCTCGTCGAGCCAGGCGACCACGTCCTTGCCTCGGTACATGCGCGGTGAACGCGGTGCGTCGCCAAGACACAGGTGCACCTGGCGCCGCGCCAGGTGCAGGTCTTCGGCGATCTGGCAGCCCGACTGACCGGAACCGCCGACGAGCACCGCGCCCGCGGGCAGCGCCGCCGGGTTCCGGTACTCCGATGCATGGAGTTGCACCACGTCGCCGGGGATTTCTGCTGCACCGTGCGGCAGCACGGGGCGGTGATACGCGCCCGCGGCGACCACCACCTGGCCGGCAAGCAAACGCCCGCCCGTCGTTTCGAGCAGGTAGCCGTCGCGCGCCCGGCTGACCTTGCGCACCGAGACCCCTTCGCGCACGGGTGCTTGGAAGCCGGCCGCGAAAGCCTCGATGTAAGCCACGATCTCATCCTTCAGCATGAACCCGTCAGGCTCGGCGCCGCGGTAAGGGAAGTCAGGCAGCCGGCACTGCCAGTTGGGCGTCACCAGGCAAAAGCTATCCCAGCGTTTGCTGCGCCAGGCCTCGGCGATGCGCGCCTGTTCGAGCACGACGTGTTTGATCCGCCGCTGCTTCAGGTAGTAGCTCACCGAGAGGCCGGCTTGTCCGGCTCCGATCACCACCACGGGGGAACGTTCAATCATGAGGCTTGCCCATCCTCCTCCGGGGCGGGCGGAGCTTCGGGGCCCGCGCCGAAATCCAACGGCGGCAGGTACGAACCTTCGTGAAATGCCAGCACCTCCATCAGGCTTCGGGTGTCGACGAGGCGGGCCCGGCGCTCGAGCGCAGCGAGTTGGTCGAGGGCCGCCGAGCACGAGAAGCCGTACTTCAGCCGTACCCGCTCGGCCCCGATATGGAGCGCGGCGCGGGCGCGCTCCATGAACTCGAAGACCGGCAGCGGGCCTTTGGGCAGCAGCTCCTGGACCACGAGCGACGGCGAGTAGCAGCGCTCGAGGGTACCGTCGGGCCAGCGGATGTCGAAGCGAATTTCGGGCATCAGTTCAGCACCTGGTCTCGCGCTCGAAGGGGCGCGCGCGCTAATGGGGCCCCGATGCCGAGCACGCGCTCGTAGATCTCGATGTGGCGTGCAGCAGTGCGCGCCCAGCTGAAGCAGCGCGCGCGTGCTACGGCTGGCCCCGCCACCGTGTTGCGGCGGTGATAAGCGCGCCCGAGGCCTCGGCTGATCGACGCGACCGACGTGGCTTCGACGAAGGTGGCGCAGATCGGGTCGAGGTACTCCTCGAAGGGCAGCCCGCGGCTCACCACCACGGAGGTGCCGCTCGCCATGGCCTCGAGGATACACAGTCCCCAGCCTTCGAGCGATGCGGCGTGCAGCAGCACGTCGGCGGCGCGGTACGCGGCGTCGAGCTCTGCCTCGGACAACACGCCGAAGAGGTGGACGTTGCGCTGCACCGCTTCGGGCAGCGACGCCAAGCAGCTGCGAAAGTCGCGCGTGTATTCGCTGTGGTCCCAGATGCTCGCGCCCCCGACCACCAGCCAGCGGGCGTCGGGATGTACGCTGGCGAAGTCGGCGAACGCGCGCAGCATGTTCAGGCTGTTCTTGCGGGGTTCGACGCCACCCACGCTCAGCAGCAGCGGTGCCGTGTCGGGGATGGCATGACGCGCCCGAAACTTCTGGGTCAGATCCGGAGCCTGGTCGGCGAAGCGCGCTGGAGCCACACCGTTCTCGATCACCGGCGTCGTCAGGCCGAAGGCGTCGCGCACCGACTGCTGGGTCGACCAGCTGACGCTCACGCAGGCGTCGGCCCGGTGGATCGAACGCGCCTGGCAAGCCCTGAGAAACTGGCTTGCGAAGTCGTCGAGGTGGTGCACCGTGCGGACCAGGGGCACCGGCGGTCCGGCGTGCAGGAGCCCGCTCGCCACCAGGCAGTCTTGCGCGTGCAGGACGTCGTGGCGGGGACTGCGCCGCCGCACGTAGTCTTTCACTTCTGCGACGCGTTGGCGGATCAACGCTTCGGGGTGGTCCGGAGCGGGGCCTGCGGGCATCATGCGAAGTTCACAGCCAAGCTCGCGGTAGAAGCCGCCGCGGTCCTTGTCGAGTGCGTAGAGCACGGCGTGATGTCCGAGCTCGACCAGCGCCTCCGCCAGCGCGGCCGCGCACACCACGCTGCCCCGCGGCCTGGTCGAGTACGTGAACACGCCGATGCTCAGGGGCACGTGCCCTCCGCTGGCGTCTCACGGGCGGTCCAGTGCTGCGCATAGCCTCGGAAGCCGGTCAGTGGCGTCGTTGCCAGATCCAGGTACGCGGCGCGTTCGCTGCCCTGGCGGAGCTCGACCACGGGGACCCGCTGAAATTCGCCGACTCGGGCGCAAGCGACGCCGCGCTCTCGGAAGCTGCTGGCCACGGCCGCCGAATGGCTCGCGCGGGTCGCGAGCAGAAAGCCGTAGCTCGGAAACGAAAGCAACCAGCGTTCGAGCGTCACGTTCGGGGGAATCGGTAGCTGGCCGAGATCGAGCCGCGCGCCACAGCCGCTGGCTTCGCAGAGCATCGCGAGCGTGCCCGGGATCCCAGCCATGCTGACGTCCTTGCCGGCATGCACCAGCCCGGCCTCGGCGAGCTCGGAGAGGAGCGCATGCTGCGACCGCAACTGCACGCTGCTGGCGCACGTGGCCGCGTTGAAGTTGTTGCCGCGCCCGCGGTAGCTGCCGCGCAAGTCCACCGCCAGCAGCAGATCGTCACCCGGGCGGGCAGCGAAGCTCGTGATGAGCTTTCGAGCGCGACCCAGGATGGCCACGCAAACTATCGCTTGGTCGGGAGCGCGCCCGGTGTGGCCCCCCACGATGGGGACGCCGTAAGCGTCGGCAGCTGCGCGCATGCCTTCGAGAATGCGCGGGTTGTCGGCCTTGTCCCCCGCGAAGACGACGTCGACAGCAGCGATCGGAGTGCCGCCCATGCTCGTGACGTCGCTGACGTTGACCATGATCGAGCAGAACCCGCCGAACCAAGGATCCTGCGCCACGAACTCGGGCAACATGCCCTCTGCCGCCAGCAGCAGGTGACCTGCAGCGTCGGGCAGTGCGGCGGTGTCGTCGCCGTTCGGGACGCTGCAGTGGGGCGAGCCCGGAAGGCCGGGCAAGACCGGGAGACTCTGGAAGTGGCGCGCGGCCAGCTGCACGTCGCGCTTGGCAGCGAGGCCGGAGGCGTCTTGCAGTCGACGATTCAGTGCAGCCAGTGTCATGCAGGCTCCTCGGGCGCGCCCGGCCACGCGGGCACGACGGGCTTGAAGTCCGCGAGTCGTGCTCGCATCAGCGCGTGCGTTACTCCGCACACGAGGCGCTGGCCGACCACGTCGAAGTGATGACGTTGGAAGTAGCGGACGTTGCCCAGTTGTACCGTCGCGAGGAAGCGACGGCAGCCCGCGGCAAGCGCCGTGCCCACGGCCGTGCGGATCAACGTTTCGCCGACCAGGCCGTGATGGCGATAGGAAGGGCAGACACCGAGCCTTCCCCCGAACCACTGCTGGTTGCCGACGGAGTAGACCCTGACCACTCCGACCACGGTGTCGGGCATACCCGCGGTAAGCGCGAGCGCCACGATCGGTAGCGCGTGATCGTCGTGCTCGTCGCGATCGGAGTCGGCGAACAAGCGCTGCTCACCCGTGAAGATCCGCTGCCGCAGCAGCCAGTAGCCCTGCATGTGCCAGAGCTCGCTCGCCACTCGCGTTTCGATGCTCTGCGAGCAGAACGCCCGGACTCGGCTGCCCCAGGGGTGGATCGCGTCAAGCACCGAAAGCGCCTCCGTGGCTGGGTCGCTCGCGGCTCCGCAGCGTCGAACACGCGCCGCAACGACCGCAACCCGCGTGGATGTCTTGGCTGAAGAGCCCCGCAGAACTGAGCTCCCGCGCCACTCGATCGAGCACTTCCCGCATGAACCCCGCCTCGGGTGCGGGGTGGTCGGCGAGCGGTGTTCCCGAAATGGGCACGAACGGCACCACGAAGCTGTAGACCCCCAACCGCGCGAGATCGCGCGCGGCGAGCACGATGGCGTCCGCGGAGTCACCGAGGCCCGCAAGAACGTAGGTGGTTACTTGCCCGCGGCCGAAGACCGCGACGGCGGCTTCGAACGCCGCGTAGTAGCGTTCGACGCTCACCTCTGCCTTGCCCGGCATGATGCGCTGGCGCACTGGCTCGGTCACCGCCTCGAGGTGCATCCCCAGGCTGTCGACACCAGCCGCCTTCAAGCGTTGAAACCAAGAGAAGTCTTCCGGAGGCTCGCACTGCGCCTGCAGCGGAAGCGCCACGCACGCGCGGATGGCTCTCGCGCTCTCCTCGAGGAGGCGAGCTCCTCGATCGGGCGTTGGCGGGGTACCGGTCGTGAGCACCATGTGTTCGACCCCGTCCAGCCGAACCGCCGCTTCGGCGACCTCGGCCAAGTCGCCCGGTGTCTTTCTGGGTATCGTCCGCTGACCGGACAGCGACTGTCCGATGGCGCAGAACTGGCAAGACGTTTCGCGTTTGGCGAAGCGCACGCAGTTCTGGAGCACCGTCGTCGCGAGCACTCGGTCGCTGTGGAGCGTGGCGATCTTGAAGTAAGGGACGCCCGCCGCGGTCGAGAGCGCGTAGAACGCGGGCACGCGAGGAAAGCGCACCATGGAAATCGGCGTGCCGTCGCGCGTCAAGACCGCCTCGGCTGCTCCTCCGTCGCTGGACCTCGAAACTTCGAGGGCGAACGGCGAGCTCGCAGCGCGCTGCGTGAACACGGGCACCATCAGCGTCTGCCCCCCGAGCTGGATGGCTTTGTGGTCGGAGGGACCGGCGCCTCCGATGCGGCCCACGCCCAGCTCGAGACCGACCGGCCAGCGCACGCCGAGCGTTTGGAGTTCGTCGTAGAGGGCGGGGTTCAGGGTCTCGCAGCCGGCGCTTGCGCTGGCGAGGTCGACGCATGGCGCAGGGGCCGACTTAGCCGGCAGTACCGGCAGATGCAGGGTCTGAGTCATGCCCATGCTCCTGGTTCTCGCGGGGGTGTTGGATGGCGCCTGCTCGAGCGGCTCGTTGCGTCGAGACCAGGCGTTGCGGGGCGCGGTCGATCACGAGCGACAACAACTCAGGGCGGCTGTAGTGGCCCACGCTGTCCATCATGCGCTTGCGCTTGGTGATGAGTGATAGGTCGAGCTCCGCCACGACGCTGCCTTCGCCATCGGTCAATGGCGGGGTCAACAGCACGCCTTCCGGAGACACGATCGCCGTGAAACACCCGCCTTGGAGCGCCTGGGCGAGACCGCCTGCGCCCGCGATTTCGGCGGCCTGCTCCGGCGCCAGGTAGCCGGTCGCGTTCACGACGAAGCACCCGCTTTCGAGCGCGTGGTGGCGGATCGTCACTTCGATCTGCTCCGCGAAGATCTGTCCGACCATCGACCCCGGGAACATGCCGATGTGAATCTGCTCGTGATCGGCCATCAAGGCGAAACGAGCGAGCGGGTTGTAGTGCTCCCAGCAGGCGAGTTGTCCCACGCGCCCGACGCGGGTATCCACCGCGCACAGGCCCGAGGCGTCACCTCGGCCCCACAGCATGCGCTCGTGATAGGTCGGCGTCAGTTTGCGGCGCGCCTGAACCAAGCGCCCGTCGGCGTCGAACAGAAGTTGCGTGTTGTACAGCGTGCCGTGGTCCCGCTCGTTCACGCCGATCGCTACCACCACTCCGTGTGTCTGCGCGCACTCGGCGATCGCCCTGGTGGTTGGTCCGGGTACCGTCACCGCCTCGTCGTAAAGGCGTAGATGCTGGCGCCCCATGGTCGCGGGCGGCGCGATGAACGAAAAGTAGGGATAGTAGGGGATGACCGTTTCTGGAAACACCACGAGCTCCACCCCTTGCCGGGCGTGCGTCGCGATAGCTTCGCAGACCTTGTGCGTGGTCGCCTCGCGGCCCTCCAGACAGGGCGAGAGCTGGATGGCCGCTGCGATGACTTTGCGAGGTGCAGTCATGGCGCCTGAAGCATCCGAGCTGATTACATGGTCCAGGTGTTGATGATGAAAGCGTTGTCCTTGCGGTGCAGCAGGATCAGATCGAGCACGTCCAGCGGATTGATCGGCCGAACTCCTTCGATCAAGCTGGGTTCGCCGTGGCCATACAGGGCCTGCAGCGCGAAGCGGCAGGCATACGCCTTGCCGCCCTCTACCATGAATTTTTTCAAGGTATTGTTCATGGCGAGGTGCCCTGGGAACGCTTCGTCGCCGAGTTTTGGGAACCCGCGCTGCACCCCCAGCGTTACGCCCGGCCCGTACAGCAACACGGATGTCTCGAATCCCTTGCGCTGCAGGCGCACCGCTTGCAGCAGGTTCACGAGTCCGATCGAACCTTCGAACGCGACAGTGTGGAACGTGACGAGAGCCTTCTCGCCGGGCGCTGCCTTGACGTCTTCGAAGACCTTCTCCTCGTAGTCGACGAGGAAGTCTCCGCTCTTGTGGGGTTCGAGATCGATTGCGGGCATGATGTCTCCTTGGCTGAATGGCGGCGGGGTCGGTCCACTGGTTCGCTGCGGCCGCTGCGATCCGCGCCGACCTCACGCTTTCAAAGCCCTCAAGCGAGAAGCGTGCCGCCGCTCCGAATCGAACGTTGCTGCGTGGTTGGGACCTCGATGCGCACGGGTTCCATGCCTCGAACGCGGCAGTTCGCGCGTCCCGAACGGCGCTTGCCTCACGCGGAGCGGGTATCGAGCGCGTTTCGGAAATACAGGGGAAACTCACCAAATTTCGAGCCCACGGAGAACCGCGAGCTGAAGCTCGGGTTTCCGCGCCCCAGTGTTTCCTGACGCTCACGCTCGGGCTTACTCGCCGCGCCGAATGCCCAGGGCCTTCATCTGATACGAGAGCGTGCTGGGCTTCAATCCGAGCAGCGCCGCGGCGCCGTGGCGTCCCGCGATCCTGCCGTTGCAGTGGCGCAAGGCGTTCACGATGTTCTCGCGCTCCATCTCGCGGAAGCGGGCCGCTGGGATCACGGGCGCGAGGGGAGTGTCGTCGGACTGCGCTGTGGATACGAGTAGAGCTGGGGCGACCGCGGGCACCGAGGGCGCTGGCAGATGGAGGCTCAAGCGTCGATCGGTACTTCGGGCCATCACCACGGCGCGTTCGATCACGTTACGCAGCTCGCGCACGTTGCCCGGAAACTCGTACGTGGTCATGCTGCGTTCGTCGTCGCTCGTCAGCAGCGGGACTTTCACGTTCAGGTGCCGCGCGAAGTCCAGCAAGAATTGGCGAGCCATGGGCACGATGTCTTCGGGACGCTCGCGGAGCGGGGGCACCGCGATGGGCACCACCTTCAAGCGGTAGTACAGGTCCTGCCGAAACCTGCCGGCGCGGATCTCGGTCTCCAGGTCGCGGTTGGTCGCAGCGATGATGCGGACGTCCACGCGGCGGGTGCGGTCGTCTCCGACGGGTTCGAACTGCCCTTCCTGCAGCACGCGCAGCAGCTTGCCTTGCAACTCGAGGGGGATCTCACCGACTTCGTCGAGGAACAACGTGCCGCCGTCGGCCAGCGCGAACCTGCCCGCGCGCTGGCGCGAGGCGCCGCTGAACGCTCCCCTGACGTGTCCGAAGAACTCGCTTTCGAAGAGCTCGCGAGGGATGGAGGCGCAGTTGACCTTGACGAGCGGTTGCTCGGAGCGAGCGCTCTCTTCGTGGATGGCGGCGGCGACCAGCTCTTTGCCGACACCGCTTTCGCCCAGAATCAAGACGTTGGCGTTGGTGCGAGCCACGGCGTGAACCTCGTCCAGCACGCGCTGCATCGCGCGGCTCTCCGCGATCAGCGGCCCCGGGTGCACCGCCCAGCGTATCTCTCGCCTCAGGTAAGCGTTCTCGCGCTCCAGCCGCTCCTTGAGCCCCGCTATCTCCTCGAAGGCTCGCGCATTGGCGATGGCGACCGCCGCATGGTCGGCGAAGACGCGCAGCCAGTCCAGGTCGTCCTTCCCCAGGCGTTTTCGCGAGAACAGGGCGACCACTCCCAGCGTTTCACCCTTGAACGCGAGCGGCTGCCCCGCGAAGGATTCGATCCGCTCGCGCTCGGCCCACTCGGGTTGTAAGAGCCAGTCACGGGGCCCCCGCTGCAGGAGCAGGGGCCGGCCCGTCGAGGCGATCGTCCCCACCTTGCCGTACGAGAGCGGGATGTGCTGGTGGCCGCCGTCTGTGCGCGACCAGCGCACACCGGGATCGACGATGGAGAAGCCGACGCTGGCGCGAAGCCGCAAGCTGCGCTTGTCTCCCTCGTCTTCGATCAGCCAGACGCGCGCGAGCGCGACTCCCTCGGTCATGCCCAGCCCGCGCACCATCTCGTCGAGCACTTGCGCAGGCGAGGTGGCCTGGGCCACGCTGAGCGCCAAGGTTTGGAGTGCGTCGAGCTGCACAGCAACCTGAACGACTATTCATCGAGCCCTCGACTCGGGCGTATCGCGCACGTGTCGGGTGAGTTTCCTTTGGCGAGATCGCGCGCGGGAGGCGCGAGCCCTGGGAGCTCGCGGACCAGCTGCGCCTGCGCCTCATCGACGCCTCCTCGACCTCGGCTATCGAGTAGAAGACAGGGACACGGGCACGCGCCTCGTCGCCACAGGCCAAGACCGCGGCGTAGGGAACGCAAGCTCGCGCGGCGAGAGCTGGGCCGGGCTTCGAGCCACCGACGGAGAAGACGAATGAGCATGGATCAGCACGAACGAGCACGGAACAAAATGCGAACCGCGATCGCCGGTGTCCCCTGCCTCTGAAACTTTCCGATCCAAGCGTGCCCGGCAGCGCACGCACGCACCCTGCGCTGAAGATTCCAACCCAGAGCACAGGTGCGTTGTCAGTTTTTGGTTTGGAGATTGAAGGTTTACAGAAAAGACTCTGCCTTGATGAATCGAGGTCGTCTCGCGCTGATCACCCTGAGCTGCATGCTGCCATTCCTGGCGGAAGCCGGCTGCTCCAACCAAACGCCCGAGGACGCGGTGCTGGGCAGCGGTTCGACCGCCACCGTGGGAACGGGTACGGCAGGGGGGTTAGGGCAGACATCGGCCACCAACACTTCGGGGAACGCCGTCAGCGTTGGCAGCACCGGATCGGGCGCCGTGGGCACCGCGGTGACCAGCACCCAGTCGGGCGCCACGACCAGTCAGCCGACTGCATCCAGCGCGGGCGTCGGGGGTACTGGGAACACGACCGACGGCGGCACGACGATGGGCACGGGCGGTCGCGGCCCCACGCCACCGTCGGCCACCGCCAACTTTCCGTTCCCGCAGAACCGCGAGAGCGAGCATTGCGTTTATCCGGCCGCCTACAGCAACGCGGACGTACGAGCGCTCTATGACGCTTGGAAGACTCACCTCGTGACCGCCGACGGTGCCGGCGGGTTTCGCAGGGTGGCGCGCGTGGCAGAACCTGGGCTTCAGCCCAACTCCACGGTCTCCGAGGGGATCGCCTACGGCATGCTGATCTCCGTATACATGGATGATCAGGCGTTATTCGACGACCTCTGGCGTTACGCCCTCAAGTACGCGTGGACTTCCGAGAATGGCGACCCAACGCTCTTGATGAACTGGTACATCCATGCCGACGGGAACGTCTCGGGTGGTGGCGACGGCGATCCGGCCGGCCACGGTGCCGCCACCGACGCGGACGAGGACATCGCATTTTCCCTGGTCATGGCCGATCGGCAATGGGGCGGCGGGGGGGCCCTCGAGCGGAGCTACCTCGAGTACGCCCAAGAGCTGATCGGCGACATTTGGGCCTACGAAATCGCCGATGAGCGCCTGCCGAAGAACGGCTCTGGTTGGGGCGGAGACAACAACTTGAACATCTCTTACTTCGCGCCGGCTTACTACCGTGTGTTCGCCGAGGTGAGCGGCGACAGTCGCTGGGTCGACAACGTCGTCGCGTACGTTTACACCGTGATCGACAATAACCTGAACGCCGAGAACGGCAACGAGCAGACCGGCCTGGTCCCCGCCTGGTCCCAGAGCAATGGCACACCTGCCAGCCACACGAGCTCGCTCCCGTTTCACTACCAGTACGACTCGTGCCGTACGCCGTTCCGCGTTGGACAAGACGCCTGCTGGCACGGCGATGAGCGGGCGCGCGCATACGTCGCCAAGACCAGTAGCTTTTTCAGCGGGATCGGCGCTCCGAACATCGTCGACGGCTACGAGCTGAATGGTACGCCGCGACCAGAGTTCCCCGACTCCTTCGGTGGACTCTCGGGCGCATTCATCGGGCCGGCAGCGGTGGGTGCCATGCACGATGGCGCTTTCGCCACCTTCGTTGACACCGCCTACGCGCTAGTGCGCGAGAACAACGCTTGGGCAGGTGGGCAGTACTACGACGAATCGTGGTTGATGATGTCGATCCTGATGATGACCGGCAATTTCCTGGACTACACGCAGTACGACTGACCACCGACCGGTCGCCGATGGTCTGGGTGGTCGCCGCGCACAGGTCGTCAACAGGCTGCGGATAGCCTGTGTATAACGGTTCGGTCGGCGCCGCCTTCCGTAAGTTCAGGGAAGAGCGGGCTTCCGAACCCGGTCCTGGCGGTTCACGCGTTCTGTGGGCCCGGTGGCCGGCGCTGCGTTGCACACAACTGTCGCGCCGACTGAGCCGATGACGCTGAACCATTCTGATTCAGGAGCTGGGTCCGTGCGCGTCAACCGAGGGTTTCTACGACGTCGAGCCGCCTGCGTCTGCGCGTCGAGCGCAGGGATCGCCAGCGTGGTCTTTCTGGGCATGGGTTGTACACCGCAGCGGCTCGATGGGAGCCCAGCTGTTTGCAACCCCGACCCGGACCGATCGGCGTTCGCGGGTGGGGGTGGGGGCGCGGATGGGGATGCCACGCTCCCCCTCACAGCGACGATTGCGCAGATCCAAGGGGCCGGGCACCGCTCGAGCCTCGTCGATCGCACGGTACGCGTCACCGGCGTGGTGACCATCGCTCGGGGTACAGGCTTCTACTTGCAATCGGAGACGCCGGACTCGAACCCCGCGACGAGTGAGGCAGTGTTCGTCACCGCCAGTGACGGAGCCCAGGTGGCGCGAGGAAATAGGCTGACGATCGTAGGTCGCGTGACGGAAGCGCGACCCGGGTGCGGCGACTGCGGCCCCGGCGACCCGGCCTTCGACTACTTGTCGGTGACGGAGATCGTCGCTCACAGTGTCGTTATCGAGTCAGGGCGCGCGCAACTGCCAGCTCCGGTCGTGATCGGGTGGGCGGGCCGCCGCCCGCCGGCGGCACGGATCGACAGCCACCCCGAGGGCGACGTCGAAGATCCCAAGAACCAGGACTTCGACCCCTGCGCTGACGCGATCGACTTTTACGAGTCCTTGGAGCACATGTTGATTCGAGTCGACGACGCGCGCGCAGTGGGTCCCACGACGGCGTCAGGTGAGATTGCAGTCGTGGGTGACGACGGCCGTGCGGCGACCCCGCGGACGCCGCGCGGAGGCATGCTGTTGCGGCCCGGCGACTCGAATCCAGAGCGCATTCTGATCGACGACGCTCTCGTTTCCGAAAGCCCCAAGGTGGATGTCGGGGCTCGGTTCGTCGAGCCGATCGTGGGCGTCATGGGCTACTCACACGGGAACTTCAAGCTCTTCAATTCGGTGCCGCTGATCGTGGAGGGGGCGAATGACCTACGTCGTGAGACGCTCGGGCTGGGTGATCGGGCGACGAACCAGCTGGATATCGCGACGTTCAACGTGGAGAACCTGAGCGCCGTCGATGCTGCAGAGCGTTTCGACGGGCTTGCAGAGATCGTGGTGCGATCACTGAAGGCCCCAGATGTGCTCGTGCTGCAAGAGGTGCAGGACGACTCGGGGGCCGCTGACGATGGCGTGGTGACCTCCGTCGCAACGCTCTCCTCGTTGGCTCACTCGATCGCGGCGGTCGGCGGGCCGTTATACGAGTTCGCGGACGTTGCACCCGCGGATGGCGCCGATGGCGGACAACCGGGTGGTAACATCCGCGTCGCTCTCATGGTCTCGGCTCTGCGCGGAGCGAGTCTGGTCAGGCGGGACGGCGCGTCGGCCGATGTCGCGAACGAGATCGTCGTCGACGACTCCCGGGCACGGCTGCGATTCAGCCCGGGTCGCATCGACCCTGCGAACGCGGCATTCGTCAACGGCCGCAAGCCCTTGGCGGCCGAGATCGCGTTCAGAGGAAGCCGCCTGGTCGTGATTGCCAATCACCTGCGCTCGAAGACCGCTGACGAGCCGCTGTTCGGGAGGTGGCAGCCGCCGACGCTCGTGTCCGAGGCGAAGCGGCACGCGGAAGCCCAAGTGGTCGCTAACTTCGTGGGTGCCCTCCGGGCTGCCGACCCAGCGCTCGCCGTGCTGGTGGCCGGCGACTTCAATGACTTCGAGTTCTCGCGGCCGCTCGCCGCCTTCGAAAGCGCGGGGCTGATCAACGCGGTGTCGAGCTTACCGGTGGTCGAGCGTTATACCTACGTCTTCGCAGGGAATTCGCAGGCTCTCGACCACGTCTTTCTCTCGGGAAGCGCGGCCCAGCACGGGTTCGCCTACGATGTGGTCCATGTCAACGCCGAGTTTCACGACGGTCGCAGCGACCACGATCCCGCTGTGATCCGCGTGCGGCTCGAATAACTTCGGGCCGGTCCATCCACTACCTGGATGCCACAGGGCGGCGCGCCGACGAGGTGCGCCTAGCGCTTCGCTGACGGGGGCCTGTCCCTGAATTCGGATGATGGCTCCGTAAACGTGAATGTAAACGTGCCCGTGCCCGAAGAAGCGCAACCGATGCCGAGGTGGGGATGGCTGGAGCATGACGCTCGATCAGGAGGGATTGGAATGTATCAAGTCGCGTTGGATTTTCTCGTTATCGCGAACGCGATCCTAGAAGGACTACCGCGAGGACGAGGGCACCTGTCGGATCAGTTCACCCGGGCGTCCTTGTCGATTGTGAACATCGCCGAGGGCGCCGGGAAACACTCCAAGCCGGACAACCGACGCTGTTACCTGACCGCGAGAGGCTCGGCGACGGAGTTCGACCGCCATGGACAGTTCTTTCCTCGACTTCTCGGGCACGGGCACGCACACGTTCACGTTCACGTTCACGGGCCGGACCAATTCAGGGACAGGCCCCGGGTGAGCGGTGTGTCGGGCGCAGCCACGCGTCGTGCAACCGGGCTCAGGTACTGCACCTTTTCAGGCGAATCATTTTTGGGGACGCTGCTATTAACGCGGGTTAGGCGTGGGCGTTTGGGGTCGCGCGGGTTATCCGGCGAGCGTCGTCGATCCGCCCAGATTGAATAGGGGGCACCACCCACATGCACCTTCCTCCGTCACGCACACCGATGTGCACGATCCGTTTGCTGTCGCTGATGTCCGCCGCGTTGTTTGCGGTGTTTTCCGTGGCGTGCGAGGACTATCCGCAAGTCATCCGCAACGATGGCTCGGCCACCACCGCATTCGGAGGTGGGGCCGGCGCGCCACCCAGCGGCAACACCAGCACCACCGGTTTGGTCGACCTCACGACCACGACGGGGTCTGGCGGGTCGGGCGGTGCGCCTCCGTTCGAGGGCTGCAGTGACGGGGAGCTCGACGGCTCGGACGGAGAAGAGTGCGACGACGGGAATCAGGAGGACGGCGACGGCTGCACGGCCGAGTGCCGAATCGAGGACGGCTTCTCGTGTCCCGTGCCGGGGGCGGCGTGCGAGCAGTGCGGCAACGGCGTCAAAGAAAGCACTGAAGAGTGCGACGACGACAACGACGACGCCGGCGACGGCTGTGACTCGCGCTGCCGCGTCGAAGACGGGTTCAGCTGCGACGTGCCCGGTCAAAAATGCAGCAATTGCGGCAACGGCATCCTGGAAGGCGCGGAGCTCTGCGACGACGAGAACAACGACGCCGGCGACGGCTGCTCGGCGGACTGCGCCTCGATAGATACCGGGTTTTCGTGCCCAGTCGCCGGCGAACCGTGCGAACAGTGCGGCGACGGCAGCGTAGATGCGCACGAGGCCTGTGACGACGGCAACCGCTACTCGGGAGACGGCTGCCTCTTCAATTGCTCTTTGGTCGAAGACGGCTACAGCTGCCCGTCCGACGGCGGTCAATGCCAGGGCTGCGGCAACGGGTTCCTCGAGGGCTCCGAAGCTTGCGACGATGGCAATCAAGAGGACGATGACGGCTGCAGCGCCGACTGCTCCGAGGTGGAAGTCGGGTTCTTGTGCGTCGTCCCCGGGCGGCCCTGCTATGCGTGCGGCAACAGTGTGCAAGAGGGTTCCTTTGAGGGCCTTCACGAGGAGTGCGACGACGGCAATACGGAAGTAGGCGACGGCTGTTCGGCGAGCTGCTCGATCGAGGCTGGATCCTGGGCCTGCCCACTGCCCGGGCAGTCGTGCCTCGCGTGCGGCAACGGCAGCATCGAGTCGGGTGCCCTGATCGGCGAGGAGTGCGATGACGAGAATCAGATCGACGGCGACGGCTGCTCCGCCACCTGTCAGATCGAACCCGGCGCCATCTGCCCCGCAGCCGGCGAGCCCTGCATTCTGTGCGGCGACTCGGTCGTCACCGCGTCGGGCGGTGAAGTTTGCGACGACGGCAACCGCTACGATCGCGACGGCTGCAGCAGCACCTGCCAGCCGGAGACGGGTTGGACCTGCCCCGCAGAAGGTGGGGCTTGCTTCAACTGCGGCAACGGCGTGCGTGAGATCGGCGATGACGCCGACAACCCGCTCGAAGAGTGCGATGACCGCAACAACCAGGCGGGCGACGGCTGTTCGGCGACCTGCGAGATCGAGGATGGTTGGAACTGCACGGAGCCGGCGGGTTCTTCCCGCAGCTCGTGCGATACCTGCGGCAACGGCTTGAAGGGTCCAGCGGAGGAATGTGACGACGGTGTCAACGCTGCGAGCGACGGGTGCACCGAAAGCTGCACGCTCGAGGATGGTTGGCTGTGCCCGGCGCCCGGCGGAATCCCCTGCAACAACTGCGGCAACGGAGTGCGTGAGGGACGCGAGGTCTGCGACGCGGGCGCGAGCAACGGCACGGGCTGCGCCGCGGACTGCCTCAGCATCGACGACGATTGGTACTGCTCGGCGCCCGGCGTCGACTGTGAACTCTGCGGCGATGGTCAGCAGGACCCCCACGAAACGTGCGACGACGGTAATACGACGAGCGGCGACGGCTGCCGCGGGGACTGCCGCGCGATCGACCCCGGATTCATCTGCACGGACGGCAACTGCACCAAATGCGGCAACGGCGTGCTCGACGCGGGGGAAGCGTGCGACGACGCCAACTCGGCGTCGGGCGACGGCTGCGACGCCTGCCAGGAGGAGGCCGGGTGGAGCTGCTTCGCGTCACCGACCAGCCCCAACCGCTCGGTCTGTGACCGCTGCGGAAACCGCGTGGTCGCGGGTGACGAGGAGTGTGACGACGGCAACACGAACTCGGGCGACGGCTGCGTCTCGTGCTTGGAACAGAGCGGCTGGACCTGCCCTGCGACGGGCGGCGCCTGCAACAACTGCGGCAACGGCACCGTGGAAGGTTCCGAGGTGTGCGACGCGGGCGTCTCCAACGGTACCGGTTGCGCTGCCGACTGCAAGTCGGTGCAAGTTCACTGGTCGTGTCCCCGCGCCGGCGGCCCCTGCGTCGAGTGCGGCAATGGCAGCGTCGAGACCGGTGAGGTGTGCGACGACGGCAACACCGCGAGCGGAGATGGCTGCCGCAACGACTGCAAGCAGATCGAAGAAGGTTGGCTCTGTTCGGCCGGTGGCTGCACGACGTGCGGCAACGGGCGGCTCGACGCTGCGCAAGGTGAAGAGTGCGACGACGGCGCTTATCCGGCCGTCGGTGGCGACGGTTGTTCGGCGACTTGCCAGGAGGAAGGTGCTCCGTACGACTGTGTGCGCGTGGGCTTGCCCTGCGAAAAGTGCGGCAACCGCATCAAAGAGTCGGGTGAAGCCTGCGACGACGGCAACACCGTCGGCGCCGATGGTTGCAACGCGACCTGTAAAAACATCAACAGCGGCTGGTCTTGTCCCATCCCCGGCATCGCTTGTAACCAGTGCGGTAACAGCCAGCTCGAGGGCGTAGAGAGCTGCGACGACGGCAACACCGCGAGCGGTGACGGCTGCGATGCCGCGTGCCGGCTCGAGCCCGGTTACAACTGCGAGCTCGGCGGACCCTGCGACTCGAACGGCTGCGGTGACGGACTGGTCGCCGGCTCCGAGCAGTGTGACGACGGCAACAAGCTCTCGGGCGACGGCTGCAACGTGCTCTGCCGGACCGAGAAGAACTGGAATTGCCCGAGCCGGGGCGGAGCGTGCGTGCTCAACAGCTGCGGTGACGGTATCGTCGGGGGCAGCGAGCAGTGTGACGACGGTAATGCGCTCGGAGGCGACGGGTGCACCGCCTGCGTGATCGATACCACCTGTGGCGATGGGATCGTGGGCGGCACCGAGGAGTGTGACGAAGGGGCGAGTCCGGTCAACGGCTGTGACGGCAGTTGCAAATGGGTGCCCGGTTGGGCGTGCACCGGCGCCGCCGGGGCTTATACCTGCACCGCTACCACCTGTGGGGACGGCAAGCTCGGCAATCTGGAAGAGTGCGACGACGGTAACAGCGCCACGGGTGACGGCTGCGAAGCGTGCAGCATCACGGCATTCTACGAGTGCGACGGCGACGTCGGTGCCGAGAGCGAGTGCGACAAGGCCATCGAGTGGGTGGCGGTGCGCGAGTTCAACGTCTCGAACGTGAACCCCGAGGCGTTGCTGTTCGACCCCGTCACACGCTCGTTCCTGGCGTTCAAGTCGAACGACGCGCAGCCTCCGGTGGAGCTGTGCCTCGACGGCACCATCATCAACCATCCGGACATCGACGGCCAGGCCGACGGCGAAGTCTGCCCGCCAGGTGCCACGTTCGGCGATGGTGCCTGTGACGATGTTGCGTGGGACAGCGAAATCGCGCGTCCCTGGCCCTACGCTGCTGGCGGCATGGACGGCGCGACTTACGATCCGTTCACCGATACCTGGCTGTTCTTGAGCGCCAAGCAAGGCAATAACCGCCTGTACCTGGTCGACGACTTGGAGAACCCGACGCTCGACTCGAGCACGGGGGAACCGCCGAGCTCGGTGCTGAACGCAGACGGAATCGCCGTTGGCGAAGACGGCCGGCTCTATGCCGTCTTCAACACCTCGAACAACAGCGACCGGTTCAGGGTGTACGAGCGTGACGCGAGCACCATCACCGGCTTCGACTTGAGCGGGTCGGTCGCGGACTGGATCGCGCCGGCCAACATGCCGCTCGATTCGGTGTTCAGCCTGCCCGGATTCAGCTCGGTGGGTATCTTCACACGCGACCCGAACGTGGGCTCGCTCGAGTTCCGCTTCTTCGACGACGAGACGACCTCCAGCGACCCCGATCCGTGGGGGCGCTCCACCATGCCGGGCGAGTTGATTCGTTCCACGGACGTGAACGGCGACCCGCTCGTGATCTGGGACAAAGAGGCGGGTGCCTCGGAGGCAGCCACCGACGGCTCCGGTTTCGTGGTGTGCTCGCGAAACCCCTCGCAGCCCTGCTACCTGTTCGGGATGGCGTGTGAGACCGACGAGGACTGCCAAGAGCGCCTCCCCGGCACCACGTGCCGCCAGACGGACGAGAACGGCGCGGACTTGCCGGTGTCGTACTGCTGGTCGCCGGCGCGCGCACGCGATGACTTCAGCCGCGCGGATCTCAGCGACGTCGACGTCCCGGTCGACGTGCTCGTGAACGACACCCTGAGCGAAGGCAGCTGCCGCGACGGTACCGTGGAAATCACCGGAGTGACCGAGACCGAGTACGGCGGTACCGTCAACATCATCATCGACGACCCCGCCGCCTGCGGTGGTCCCTCGTCCTGCGTGACCTACACGCCGCCACAAGACGGCACCTGCAACGTCATCGATCGCTTCGACTACACCGCGCTCTTGGGCGGCGACGAAGAGGAAACCGCGACGGTGTTCGTCACGATAGGCTGCGGTTGTGGTAACGGCGACATCGACCCCGGCGAGCAATGCGACGACTCGAATACGAGCAGCGGCGACGGCTGCAGCTCGAGTTGCGTCGTCGAAGCCAGTTGCGGTGACGGCGAGGTGCAGGGCACCGAAGAGTGCGACGACGGTGGCCAGGTTTCTGGTGACGGCTGCTCCTGGGACTGCGTGCTCGAGGGTTGCGGCAACGGTGTGCTCGACAGCGGTGAGGAGTGCGACCCGGCGTTGAGCGGGAACTGTCGCGATAACTGCAGCATCATCGAGTGCGGCGATGGAGTGCTCGACGCGGGTGAGGAGTGCGACAACGGCGACTCCAATGGCATGAGCGGCCAGAGTTGCAGCGCCAGTTGCACGATCGAGCCGTTCTGTGGCGACGGACGCAAGGAAGGTGTCGAGGAGTGCGACGACGGCGACAACGACGATTCCAACGGTTGTCGCAATGATTGCAGCGTGCCTCGTTGCGGCGACGGGGTGCCCGACGCCGGGGAAGAGTGCGACGACGGTGACAATACCTCGGGCGACAATTGCTCGTGGGATTGCAGGACCGAGGGTTGCGGCAACGGCGCCATCGACCCAGGCGAAGACTGCGATGACGGCAACCAGAACGACGGCGACGGCTGCAGCGACAGCTGCGCCATCGAAAGGTGCGGTAATGGCGTCGAGGACTTCGGCGAGGCGTGCGACGACGGCGATAGCAACGACACCAATGGTTGTCGCAACGACTGCACCGAGCCCCTCTGCGGTGACGGCGTGGCCGATGCAGCCGAAGGCTGCGACGACGGCAACGCGAACGACGGCGACGGTTGCAGCTCGGTCTGCAGCCTGGAGACCTTCTGCGGTGATGGTATCCCCGACTTGCCCGAAGAGTGCGACGACGGCAACAACCTCGACAACGACGGTTGCTCGTGGAACTGCCGTATCGAAGGTTGCGGCAACGGCGCCGTCGAACTGGGTGAGCAGTGCGATGACGGCAACGCCGACGATAGCGACGGCTGCCGCAGCGACTGCCAGATTCCGCGCTGCGGCGACGGTGTGAAGGACGCCTCGCGCGGCGAACAGTGCGACGACGGCAACTCGACCAGCAACGACGGCTGCAGCAGGTTCTGCACCAACGAGTCCATCTGCGGCAACGGCAAGCCGGAGCCGGGCGAAGAGTGCGACGACGGTAACCCGACCAACGGTGACGGGTGCAGCTCGCTCTGTCGCTGGGAGAGCTGCGGCGACGGCACCCGCGATCCGGGCGAAGCCTGTGATCCGAACGACCCGGTGACCGGTGGCAACTGCAGGCTCGACTGTACCGTGCGTGAGTGCGGAGACGGTGTCTTCGACCCCGGCGAAGAGTGCGATGACGACAACCTGACCGCCGGTGACGGTTGCGACGCGACCTGCCAGCTCGAGACGGTGTGCGGTGACGGTACCCGCGAAGCGACGGAAGAGTGCGACGACGGGCAACTGCCGGCGCAGAACGGCGACGGTTGCAGCGCCGTGTGTCGCTGGGAGTACTGCGGCAACGGTGTGCGCGACCAGAACGCGAGCGGCGCCTACACCGAACAATGCGACGACGGCAACAACATGTCGGGCGACGGCTGCAGCTCGACGTGTCGGACGGAGCCGATCTGCGGCGACGGCAAGAAGGAAGGCAGCGAGCAGTGCGACGACGGCAACAAGACCAACGGCGACGGCTGCAGCAGCCAATGCCGCAGGGAAGCATGGTGCGGTGACGGCAAGGTGGACCCTGGTGAGCAGTGCGACCCGGCCGACCCTGTCACGGGCCCGAACTGCTCCGCGAACTGTACGATCAAGATCCCGAAATGACGCTGCTTTAGGCGCAACGGGCAGCGTGGATCGCCGCTGCCCGCGCAGTCAACGCCGGCGCCGCGCCCGGCGCCAGGCGGGCTACTCGCGCCCGACGTAGCGGGTGATGAGCAGGGTCAGGTCGTCCTTTTGCTCGTGCATGTGGGCGAGCACGGACCGATTGATCTGCTCGCAGATGTCCGACACCGGTAGCATGCAGACCTTTTCGACGAGGCGGCACAGGCGGTCGAGGCCGAACTGGTCACCGCTGGCGCTCATGGCCTCCACGATCCCGTCCGTGTAGAGCACGAGCAGGTCGCCCGGTTCGAGCTCGAACTCGCTTTCGGGGTTCGGGTCGGGGGGCAGGTCTTGGGTGATGCCTGCCCACACCCCCTGAGTCGGGATCACCTCGCAGCGCCCGACCCGCGCGCGATAGACCACGATGTCTTCGTGCGCGCCGGCGACGACGACGTTGCCGCCGCTGTCGTAGCGGAGCAGTGACAGCGTGGCATGCTCGTCCTGGCCCAAGCGCGAACGCACGTTGTCGCACAACACGTGGTTCAGCGCTTGCCACACCTTGGCGGGGCGCGCGGTAGGATCCGCGTGCGTCGT
Source organism: Polyangiaceae bacterium (assembly GCA_025937785.1). GTDB lineage: Bacteria > Myxococcota_A > Polyangia > Polyangiales > Polyangiaceae > JAICQQ01. The sequence goes on along the minus strand of JAICQQ010000015.1, from coordinate 50,934 downwards.
GGCGGCGATGATGCTCTGGATCATCAGCATCACCAGGCCGGTCTTGAGACCATGGCCAGCGACGTCGCCGATCGCTAGCCAACAGCCGCGCTCGACGGGAATCACGTCGAAGTAGTCTCCACCGACTTCGTCCGTCGGCAGCATCGTCGAGGCGATCTCCAGGCCGCTGACACGGGTGTGTTTGGGCAGAATGCCCGTCTGAATACGGGCAGCAATCTCCAGCTCTTGTGCCAAACGCGCGCGTTCTGCGCGCTCGCGCTTGGTGACCTCGTCGGCGATGGCGCGCGTTAGCTTTCCGGCCTTGACTGCCGTGCTCAAGATCTCCGCGATGAATTCGTAGACGGTACCATCCTCCGGGCCGAGTTCCAGGCTGACGTAGCCGAGGGGTTCGTCATCGAAGAACAGAGGCTGAATCATCAACGAGTGTCGCCACTCCGGCAGCACGCAGGCCGGTACTAGCTCGCGCCGAAAGCGTTGGTCGTTCTGGTTCACGTTGAGCCCGCGTTGCCGGTCGTAGGCCAAGATGATGCGCGAGTTCCCGCCTTCGTGTTCGCTCTTGGCGGCGACGAAGCAACTCGGGATTTTGAAGCGTGGCAGGTGGCTGACGACGGCGTGCTGCAAGCTCAAGTCATCGAGCGAGGTGCGCACCTGAGCGCTCATTTCCTCCAGATCGCGCAGCAGCGCTTCCTTGTCGAGGCGCCGCCGCGCTTGCACCCGCTCCGCCTGGTCGCCGACCAAGATGTGCGCCTGTTCGAAGATGGACTCCGCCAGCACCCATTGCTCGGGGGTGACCATTAGATCCGCCACGCTCGCTTTGCGCAGAGCCCCCACGGCAGCATGCCAGGAGGTGATGTTGCCGAGGTGCGCGCTTCGAGTGATGACGTCTCCCAGGGCGTGCAGGAAGGCTCCGCGCCGTTTGTCCGCCAGGTTACTGATGAAGGCGTCGACCAGCAGCGCTGGCCACTGGTCTTGCAGCGCGGGCGTCGTGCTGCAGCCAGCGGCTTGCACGGCGACGATCCAGCGTGGTCGATGATTCAACACGAGCTCCGCCCGTGAATTCGCCGGCCGCACGCTCTGCGGCACGATGCTCGTCGGTGCAGAGAAACACCCACACGACTGGCGAACCCGAGCTTCCGTCGAAATGAAGACATCGGCCGGGCTCTTGTCGCCGTCGAGCATGTGCAGCAGTAGCTTCACGGCCTGCTTGCCGAGCTCTTTCGGAGGCTGACTGATCGTCGTGAGCGGCGGCGTCAAAAAGCGCGCCTTTTCGATGTCGTCGAAGCCAACTACCGAGACATCGTCGGGCACCCGGTAGCCCCGCCGTTCCAGCTCTTCGAGCGCCCCGATCGCGGTCCAGTCGTTGGCCGCGACGATCGCATCGCAGGCGAGGCGCCCGCCCTGAGCCATGAGGGACACCGCATGTTTGCCCGCGTCGGGGGTAAAGTCACCGGGAAAGATCAGGTTCTCGTCGGGTTCGATGCCCGACGCGGCCAGAGCCGCCAGGTAGCCGTTTTGGCGCTGGCGCGCCTCGAAGCTGAATGCGCCGATGAAGGCGATCCGGCGCCGGTGGTGTTGCTCGACCAGGTGGCAGGTAAGATCGTGCACGCCGGTCGCGTTGTCCACGCGCACCGCGGGAACACCGTCGTGTTTGTTGCCGATGGTACACATCGGGATTTCGCGAAAGCGATCGACCAGGCGCCGGAACTCCGGCCCGCCGGCGGCGTCACCCATGGTGCTGGGCACCAGAATCACCGCGTCGAGCTCCGCGAAATCAGCCAGCTGGTATACGAAGTTGCGCGGGTCGTGCGTGGTCAGCATGCCGCCAGCGAAGCACAGCAGGTCGGCTCCCTCTTCCTCGCATTGTTCGTGAGCACCTCGGATGATCGCGGTCTGGTAGCCATAGGCCCCACCGCGCTGGAGCAGTCCGAGCCTCAGGCGACGGGCGCGAATCACGCGGCTGTCACCGCAGCGTCGGTCTCACAAACACCGACATGCTCGAACATTGGACGAAGGCCGGGCATCTCGTTCCCGAGACGGGACGGGGGCCAAGCAACTTTAGAGCGCTCGCAGGGTAGGTGGCGTGTGCAGACGCTCGATGCGGGTCGGTCGTACCCCCCCCCTCCAAGAGACGGCCATCAGATTCGATCGGGTGGCGCGCTCTCGGCGAAATCGCGGATGGTGTCGAGCTGGCCGTGTCTGGGGGCAAACTGAGTGGCGTTGCGGAAGGCCGTGTCGTCGACGACCAGGGAGTACTTGATGTGGTCTACGGCGGAGCGCTGCAGCCGGGGCAGGCCGAATCTTCCGAGGCTGGCTCTGAGCAGCGGCTCTGGTAGCACCACGCGCGGCCGCCGACTGTTTCGGATTAGCGCCGACAGCGGCAGCGGACTCGGGCCGGCGACGTTGAAGACACCGTTCAGCCGGCGCTCGATGGCGACCGAGAGCGCAGCGCCCGCGTCGCGTTCGTGCATGAATTGAAACAACGGGTCGAAGCCGAGCACCATGGGGACGCGTGCGCCGCCCAGAAAGTCCGCCAAGGTGCCGGTGCGGCTCGGCCCGAGCGTGTAAACGAAGCGCAGTACGGCCGTGGTCATCTCGGGTGCCCGCCACAACATGCTGCCCGAGAACAGGTCGGCGGCTACCAGGTCGGCGAGCTCCGGGAAGGTTTCGAGGCCCAAGGGAGGGTCGTCTTCGACGTGGTAGAGCGGCGCGTCGGACGTCGCTCCATAGTAGGTGTGCCGCCCGACGAAGATGGTCTGACGCACGTGGTAACGCCGGCAGTAGTCGAAGACCGCCTTGGTCCCCACCAGGTTCACGCGATAGCGATCGCCTCGATCTTGAGCGAGCTGCGTGACGGACGCCGAGTGGACCACGACTTCGGGTGCCGTCTCGCGGAACACGTCTTCGGCCGCGCGCTTGAGCAGGTCGACCTGATACATCGTCGCGGGGGCGCCAGCCCAGCTTCGGCGATCGAGGCCGACCACCTCGTGGCCCGCTTGCTGCAAGACCTCGACGAAAGTCCGCGCCATGCGCCCGGCGGCACCCGTGACCAAGATCCGCACTCAGACCGGCCTGTACTTCGACGCGCCGGCGTCGACGAGCGACTCGATTGACGTGCGCACGCGCTCCACGTTGGCGCGCACCTCGTCGCTCTCTTCGTGCCCAGTCCCTTCGAACACCAAGGGCTCGCCGAAGTACAGCTCGAAGCGTGCGGGGAGGGGCCAGGGCACCAAGTAGGGGGTCAACGGCAGGTAGGGCACGCCGAGCCAGCGACCCGCTCGCTCGAGGTTCACGATCGTAGGCAGCGCTTCGCCGGCGCCTAGGATACCGACCGGGACGATCGGCGTCGCGGTTTGCATGCAAAGCCGCATGAAGCCCAACGGAAAGGACGCGACGACCCTGCGCTCGGAGTACAGCTTGGCAGTTCCGCGCACGCCTTCGGGAAACACCAGGAGCAGGCGGTCGTCCTCGAGCAAGCGCGCGGCGTGTTCCGGCAAACCCGTGAGCTGCCCGGTGCGACTCGCCACCAGTGAGGCGAGCGGCAGCCGGTTCAGAAAGCGGTCTGCCATGCCTTGAGCGAGCCGGGGCGGCTCCAGCTCGAAGAAACACGCGCAGATGGTCATGGCCGCATCGATGCCCACCCCGCCAGAGTGATTGGCGACCAGCATCGCGCGCGTGTGAGCTGGTACGTGTTCGATGCCGTGGCAGCGCACCCGGAAGTAGCTTCGATACAGTGGCGCGAGCCAGCGGAAGGCGACGGCCAGCGCATGGCGAGAGGTCCCATACGCATCGTAGCCGCTGGCTTCGAAGGGCAACTCCAGCCGAGCCAGGCGTTCTTCGATGTCGTCGCGACCGGACCCCAACACGCTCCGAAGATACACTACGCCTCCGGGGCGGCGTCGGGTTCTTTCGTCACGCCGCCGCTCGGGGCGAAAATGTCATTCCCAGTTCCACCAATACACGGCCGCCGAGACGTTCGTTCCGGGGCCGAAGTCGAAGTAGTAGCCGCCGTCGACCGGCTCGGGCAGCGGCAACTCGCCGCAGCTGACGCTGGTGCCATTGACGAGGATCGTGCGGTTTCCCATGCTCGCTTGAAAGTTCGAGCAACCCCAGCCGGCGAAGTCCGCCGGCACGAAATCGAGTCTGAAACACAAGCCGTCGGTCGTGTCGAACGCGCCGGTCGTGCCTTCAGCGGCGACGTTTTCGGCGGGGGTCAGCGCATCGTCGCAATACTCGCTGGCACCGCCGGTAGTCGAGTTGGTCAGGGTGCTGGTCGTGTTGGTCGCGCTGGTCCCACCCCCACCATCGGTGACGGTGGTCGCGAAGCTGCCGGTCGTCGCGCCACCCGCGCCGCCCGCGCTGGTGGAGCTCGAGGTGCTCGCGCTCGCCGAGCTGGAGCTGGAGCTGTTCGCGGTCGCAATGTTGGTCACGCTGGACGAACTCGTGCTGGTGGTCGTCGCAGCTTCGCCTGAACTGACGCCGGTGTTGCTCGACGCACCGCTGGTGGAGCTGAGGCTGCTCGACGCGGCGCTGGTAGCCGTAGGCGCCGCGTTGCTCGTCGCGGTCGTCGTGACGGCGGAACCATCGGTAGTGGAGGCGAGCCCTGTGTCGGTGTTCATTGTGCCCAGCGAAGTCGGCTCTTCGACGGCGGTGGCGCAGGCAACGAGCCAGCAGAGGCCGTGGAAGGCGAGTAGGCGGGAGCTTGTCCGGCGCAAGCGCGAGGAGTCGTGTGATCTGCTCACTGGAGGAGGTTCCTCGAGGCGGTCTCGGAAACATGCCATACGCACTCAGCCGGGCCACATCGGTGTTTCGCTGTGCGTGCCCACTGAGTTGACAGGCTCTGTGTGAGTGCCCCGGCGCCAAGGTGGGACGGCGCGCTCGCGCGGCGTCGGACGTTTCGAGGTCAGGGGGTAGCGGGGCAGTTTTCGCGCGCGAGCTGATGCTTCGACACCGATGCGTTGCCGGTGCCGTCGAAGTTCGCAGTTTGGGCCATCTGGTACAGCGTGATGCTCTGGACTCGCTGAAGTCCCGTGTGGTCTTCATTCCATTCGCGGCACAGCCAGCGGGCGAAATGACTTCGGACGCCAGCGTGGTCCTCGGACGCCATGGTGTCCGCGAGCTTGCGCCAGCGCGAGCGCCGGTACGTTGCCGACGGCAGCTCCGGCTGGTCGAAGCTGACGGAACGCCCGTCGTTCCACACGTCGATTTCTTCACCGCTCTTTTGCTTGGCGACGCTGACGAGCCAGCCGCTCGTGGTCGGCGGATCCGGCGCGAACAGTCCCCAGTTAGCGGAGAGGCCGGTCATGAGCAGGGGCGCAAACCTCGGGGCCGTGAGGCTGCCCCCGTGCGTCATCGCGTGCGCGCTGCCGTAGCCGGCGACGCTGGCGAGCACCAGGACCACCACCGACCCGATCCACGTGGGGCGGATGCGCCCCGGCGATCGCAGTGGACCAAGCCACTTTCGTTGCCGGGCGCAGAACGCTTGGGTTCCCTGTGCCAGCGTGCGCAGCTTGCCGAGGACGCCAGCTCTGACGCAAAGCCGGTAAGCGGGCCCGTCCCAGAACCAGCTGGGCAAAATGGCGAGCCAGTACACCATCGCGACCCAGGGGAGGAGCCCGAGCTCCAGCGTCAGGAACAGCCAAAGGTTCAACCCCGTGAACGCGAGCACCGCGAGCGTGCGCCACCAGTACGTGTTCCAAGGCACGAAGAACAGGAGCGGGCCGCAACGCTCGAGCCACCAGAGCTGCCAGGTCAACCCTTGCAGCACGTGGGGCGGCAACTGGCGAAACCACTGGCCGAAAGCCGTTACGAAGGCGTGATGCCCGAGGACGAGTTGCAGCGCGCTGCCGTCGCGGTGCCACGACGGCCCGCTCTGCAACGCGGCTGAAATGAGGTACATCGACAGTAGCTGCATCACCAGGGCCAGCGTGCCGAGTGACAGCAAGCTCCGGGAAGCGCCGGCTCGGCCTGGCACTCGGTCGCCCGCGGCGGTGTCCACGGACCAGCGCGCACCGAGCGGGACGAACATCGACCAGAACAGCATCAGCCGCAGCAGGTCATCGCCGGCGTGCAACACCAGCGTGTTGCGGTTTTGCAAGGAACACAGGAGGATCCACGAGACTACGCTGGCGAGTCGCGTGCGGTAGCCCACCAGCAACATCGACGCGAACACGCCTGCTAGCACGAACAGCAGCACCTGGCTCAGCGTGTCGCCACCGACCATGTGCAACGAGTAGGACAGCGGCTGGCCCCAGCCGCCCACCAAGCGTTCGCGCGTCAGAACGCCCGCGTCCGTGTAGTGTGCACTTAGATCGAGCGCGCGGGTGACGAGGTCCGCTAGCAGCAGGGTGCCCATGCCCGCGCGGAACACGGCCAGCGATCGAAGATCGAGACCGTAGTGGGCTTCGCACCAGCGAAATGCCCGCGAGACCCAGGTGAGAGGTGCAGCGGCGGTCGCGCCGGCAGTTGCGCCAGGGGTTGTACTTTCCGGACCGGTTTGCGTCTCCACGAGGCTCTCGGTGGGCATCCACTAGCACAAGTACCCGGGCCCGATCCGTTTCTCGATCCAGGCTCAGCAAGTCGGGCGATCGTAGTGAAAATGGCGCCATTTGCGAAAATTGTAGCGTCGCCCGCTGGGCTCGGGGGCGGGGCGCTAAAACGCGTTGCGTCCCGGCCTGCTCGTGCGAAAAGCTCCCTCTATGTTCTCCTTACTTAGGTTCGACCGGCGCCTGTGGCTGCCGCTGCTGCTGGGCGCGTCCGCGTGCCAGGTACCCGGCGAGGATTGGGTAGACCCGGCGCAGACGGGCTCGACGTCCGGAGGCAGCACCGTGAGCAACACCCCCACCGCGGTTGGCCCCACTACCGTTACCAGCGCGGCGACGGCGACGAGCGGTGGTGGCACCTCCGACGGCGTGACGAGTGGTGGCGGTTCGGGTTCCACGGGTGGCGGCGGGGCGAGCAGCGAAAGCACCACGGACACGACCAGCGACGACACCAGCGACAGCACGACGGATGCGGCCGGCGGTAGCGCCTCGGATTCGACGACGGACACCAGCAGCACCACGGGCATGGGGGGCACGGGCGGGGTGCCTGAGGGCTCCTTGATCGACAATGGTGACTTCTCCGCGGGCGAAACCGGCTGGGAGATCGAGGGCGATGGCAGCGTGGACGTCTCGGGTGGCGAGTATTGCATCACGCTGAACAATCAAGGCACGGTCCACCTGGACTGGCCGACCGAATTCGCGCCTGCCAGTTTGGCCGCCGGCTCGTCCTACGTCTTCAGCTACGTCGTGTACTATTCGGGCGAAGAACCGACGGTCAGCGTCAAGCTCGGCCAACCCGTCGAACCGTACAACGCGTTCGCGGAAGGGGAGATCGACGTCTCGACGTCTCCGGCGAAGTTCATGCAGAGCTTCGATATGGATGGTGACGACCAGGCGGGGATCCGCTTCACCATCGACGGGCCGTCAGGCAGCGAGGTGTGCATCGACAACGTGGCGCTCGTCGCCGAGTAGCGCGAACACTGTTCACATTTCAGTCGCGCGAGGGCCTGGCCCGGGCGAATGCGGCCGGAGCCAGGACGCACAGCTTCGGGCGTTGACAGGGCGGGGGTGCATGCTGTGCGCTTTCGGGACCCCCTGTGTCCCGAGGTCCCATGCCCGTTTTTTCGAACATCGTTCATGTCGACGTTCCCGAGGTGTTGAGCGCTCGGAGCGGCCGCTCACCGGCTTTTCGCATCAGCTTCGAGGCTGACGGAGAGATCCCGTTTCCGCAGGTCATCGTCTGGGAGCACGGCCAGGCGCACTTGTTCAGCGGGGCCCTGGTCGAGGATTTGGGGGATGGGTACTACGCCGTGGTCGTGCCGGAGGGCACGCTGGGCTTGGGCGAGTGTTCGGTTCAGATCGAAGGCTGCCGCCGCCTCGACGTCGCACACGCCGGGCCCGAGGACTGGGTCAAACAGTACCGGGCGCTGAAGGTCGAGGCCCCCGCCGCGGCGCCGCTGGTGGGGGCGAGCGTGGCAGGCATGAAGCTGTACTTCGGCATCCACAAGCACATGCACCAGCCCTACTACGACACCACCGACGCGGAGTATTGGGATGGCGAGAAGGACGACATCTTCAGAACCCGCCACGGCGCCTACACCAGCTTCATTCCCGCGGCGGTGCAGCAGTACATCGCCGGCGGCTTGCCGCACGCCGGGCTCTCCGCCAGCTTCAGCGGGACGCTCATCGAACAGCTGAATCGATGCGCGCGCGACGGGCGCTGTGGCGGTGCGTTCACCGGTTGGAACCGCGAGCTCAGGGAACTGGCACGGGCCACGACCGCGCTCGGCAACCCGCGCGTCGACTTCGTCGCGTTCGGCTTCTTCCATCCGCTAATGCCATTGATTCCGCGCCGCGACATCGTCCGGGGCATCCAGTGGCACCGGCGCATCGTCGAGGAAGCGTTCGGCGTGCCGTCGTCGCGTGTATTGTTTCCTCCAGAAACGGCGTTCCACGTGCGCATGCTGCCGGCGTTGGTCGAGGCCGGCGTGGAGGTCGTGATGTACGACTCGATCCACAGGTTCCGCACGGCGCAGGGTTACCCTTACGCGGGGCCACCCGAGGGGATGCTCCCGCCGAACCCCGCAGAACAAGTGAACCCCCCCGTCGCCGATTGGCTTCAGCTCCAGAACGTCTGGGCGGGCAGCAAGATCAGTCCCAGTTTGCTCAAACCCGAGTACGTGGCGTACCAGGACGCAGACGGCGAGCAGTCGCGCTTGATCGCAGTGCCGTGCGAACGCTACCTCGGCAACGAGGATGCGCGCGGCGGCTTCGGAGCCCTGCAGTATCCGAGCGTGCTCGGGCAGCTCTACGATCACATCGCGGCCACGGGCTCCTACGATCCCGCGCACCCCCCGTTCTTCGTGCTGCATTCGGACGGCGACAACTACGGCGGCGGCGCCGACTCGTACTACCATCACAACACCGGCAAACTGGTCGAGTGGCTCAAGACGGACGCGCGCTTCGAGCTCAGCACGGTGCAAGACTACCTTGCGCGTTTTCCGCCAGACCCGTCGCGCAGCGTTCATATCGAACCGGGGTCTTGGAGCGGCGCTGACAATGGCGACCCCCAGTTCATGAAATGGTTCGGCCGCTACCGGGACTCGTACTCCCCGGATCTCAACAGCTGGGCCGTGCTCACGGCGCTCCAGAACCTGGTGCACAGTCTGGAGGACGTGCATCCGGAGGCTCCCCGCTCCCGGCAACTCGAGCGACTGCTGCTCACCGCGGAGACGAGCTGCTACTGGTATTGGACGGGCCAGGAGGTCTGGGATCGACAGGTCACCAATGCTGCCAACCTGGCCGTGTCCTTGGTCGCCGGAGAGTTGGAGGCGCTCGCCGAGATCGATCGCAGCGGACCCACGATCTTTCCAGCGTGGGTTACCCCCGAAAACCCAGGCGGTCTCACCTGGGCGCAGCAAGGGCTCCGCGCTGCCGAAGCGGTGGGGACGGTGCACACGTTCGTGAGCGACGTCGCAGGCGTGCGCGCGGTCACCCTCGTGCTGCGTGCGGGTGGCCATGAGCAGCGGTTGCCGATGCTCGACCGCGGGCCCTATCCCTCGCGCACGGGGGCTGTCAGGACGGCTCACTATTTCACCGTCGAGCTGCCGCCAGCGCTGGGAGACGTTCGCTACTTCATCGAGGCCATCGATCGACGCGGCAATACCACGCGCGGAGCGCTCGAACGCGTCTACCTTGCTTGACGCGCGCCAGGTCGCGGCGGTCGCGCCGCGAGCGCGGCGCGGGTCGATGTTTGTTGCGTGGTTAAAAGTCGAGAGCTGCCGGCATCAGCGAACGCTGAGGCCGTGCTTGACCGCGCAGAACCTGGTACATTCGCCCTCTTTCTCGCCGTCGCCCCCGCGTTGTCCAACCTCGTTCACTTTTTGCGTCGTAGTCGCCAACTCGCGCCTGCGGTGACGGCCCTCGGGGTGGTCGGTGCGTGTGCGTTCCCAGACTACACGTTCCAAGGGCCGGCGGCGGGGATCGGAGGGGTCGCGGGCACCGGCTCGACGCTGGACGCGACGGCCACTGCGCTGGGGGGAATCACCTCCACGGGCACCTCGAACAGCGACGCTGGCTCGTCGATCAGCGCGAGCACCACGACCGATGGCTCCGGCGGTGGCGGCGGCAGCGCTGGCTCCGGCAACCTGGCAGGCTCCGCCGGAGAGGGCGCGGATGCGGGTGCCGACTCTGGAGGGACTGGCGGCACTCTGGGAACGGGAGGTTCGGCCACGAACGGTGGCTCTGGCGGCAGCGCCGGCAGCGCCGGCAACGGCGGCAACGCCGGCAACGGAGGTACCAGCGCGGGGTCCGGCGGCAGTGGCGGCGTGGGCCCCTGCGGCAACGACACGCAATGTCGATCGGGCCAGTGCGACGACGGTTGGTGCCGTGCCGACCATTGCGGCAACGGGGTGCCCGACGAGCTGGAGACGGACACGGACTGCGGCGGCCCGGACTGTCGAGCCTGTGGCTACGACCAGCACTGTGTCGTCGACAGCGACTGCGGGACCCTCGATTGCTCGAGCGGCGAACGCTGCCAACCCACGGTGGTGGTGCGCTGCCTTTGCAACTCGGCGGGCGCCTGTAATCAAAATCCGCAGGCGACTGTCGTGGACATACAGCTCTGGAACACGACCAGCGCGCCCATCTCGCTCGAAGGCTTCCGGTTCCGCTACTTCTACAGCGCCGAGGGCAGCGGCGTCGACGAGGTGATGTGCAATCAGGTCAATTTCACGGGCGGCACCTGTGACATCTTCGATGCGGAGCTGCTCGCCACGGAATACGAGGACCCCAGCGCGACCGACGAGGTGGCCTTCTGGTTTTCTGCGGGCACGCTGGGACCCGGCCAGAACACGGGTTCGATTCGGTTCTCGATCGCCGGCAACGCTCCATATCAGCGCGGCAACGATTACTCGTTCGAAGGCACACCCACGGCTACGGGCGCGATGCCGGCCCCGTGTGAAAACATCGTGGCGATGAACGTCGACGATGTGCCCATCTGGGGCATCGTGCCCGACTCCGACTAGAACCTGTTTTCCTGAATGGTTCCGGCCCGTAAACGTGCACGTGCCCGCCTGATGATTCACCACATCGCGCTTCGTCCAACTGGAGGCGCATCACAACCCAGAGCCGCCAGGAACGCCAAGTTCACGCCAAGGAATGCATTTACTTGCTGCCGGTCGCAGATCGCAGGGTTTGGGTTTCGGAATCGCTGAGCCCGTGCAGGCCAAGCATTGCTCGTCAAGGACACTCCGGAAACGCGAGTAGGCGCTTGGATTAAGCGACAAGGAAGAAATTGGATCTTCGCGAACTTGGCGCTGTTCGTGTCTTGGCGGTTGAATAGGCATCACGAGACACTCATCGGTCGGGAGCAAGGCACGGCGCAGTGGTGTGCATGCTTGCATTCCTGCTACGGCGCGAAGGCCAGCGCGGGCGACCCCTGGATGCGGATGGCGTGCCAGCCCGGCTCCGGCTCTGGCACCATGAGGGACGCGCCCCCGAGGGCGCCCATGCGCGCGCGGTATACCGTCGCCTGACCGAGCTCCCTGCCTCGAGCGTCGAGGATCGTGGCGGCTTCGGGCACGCCCATCGCCGTCACTTCGCTGCTGGGTGCCACGCCCCAGGCGGCGCCGAAACGGCTCTGCACGATCACCCGGAAGCGACCGCTGGGGTTGGACTTTCGGTAGCCGAGAGCGCTGTCGAGGCTGTGCGCTCGTTCGATCAGCGCTTGGTAGGTGTGGTCACTGATCCAGCGATGGGCACAGTAACCCATGACGTCGCTGGTCGTCGGCGGGGGGTAGAGCATGTCGGGGTAGGCGAGCCCCCACCAACCGATCGATCCGTCCGGATGCGGAAAATCGTGATCGAGGTCCGCACCGCCGCCGCAGGGCGCATGCCGCCTCCCTTGCGCATGGCCGAGCTCGTGCGCCGCCGTCTCCGCGGTCACCGGTTCCGCGAACGAGATCCCCATTGCCACCCGTAGGTGCTGGTAGTCGGGGCTGGCTTCGGCGATGTAGCCGATGCCGCCGACGCACCCGTTCGGGCAGTAGGCTGCGAGGCTAGCTGCCGGTTCGAGCAGCCCGTAGTAGTAGAGGTCGTTGGGCGCGTCGTCCTGGAGGTGGCGGATGGCCAGTTGTTGCAGCACTTCCGTCCAGCCGGCGCCGTACTCTTCGATGGTCCAATTCGCGGTCATCGGCGCTCCGACCGAGATCTCGATCGCCGGGAATGGGTAGAGCGCCCTCAGGTACTCCACGATCGGCGTGAGGCGTGCTTCGCTGGTGTCCGGCGTGTTGCCGTTGGCGACGACGGGAATGAAGCGCAGCCGCAGCGCACCGGCGGCTCGCGCAGCGAGCGGTTCTGTGCCGGTCTCCGGAAACGCCGCGCGTTGCGCGGTGCCGCTCGAGTCGCTGCATTCCACGATGCGGACGGAGTAGCTCGCGCTCGTGGTGATGAGCTCGCCAGGAACTTCGATGTTGAACGTGGACGACAGCGTGGCGTCGTCAGAGGCGCCGCTCATCGCCTTCTTGTCGAAGAGCGGCCTCGCCGGCTGACCCCGAGGCAATTCGAGGCGCGCCGAGAGCGTGCGATCGACCCAGCCGGACTCGGGGGTGACCGAGACCCGAACTAGCGCGTCTTTGCCGCTCACGACGTCGACGGGGCGCTCGGCGGCGGCGATGGCGTGCCCGTCTCGCATCACGCTGACCTTGCCCGACTGATAGACGGCAATCTCGCTGATGCTGACGCTATGGGCGAGGGCTTCGCTGCAGCCGTCGTGCAACAGGCCCGAGCAGATGCCGGTCATACACGTCTCACCCGCCGGGCACGCCGCCCCGCAAGCTCCGCAATGGCTGGCGTCGGCGGCGAGATCGACGCAGGCTTCGTCGCAGCGCGTCTGGCTCGGATCGGCGCAGGCGCAGGCTCCGCCCCTACAGATCTGGTCGGCGGGGCATGGGCTGTCGCACGCCCCGCAGTGCTCCGGAGCGGAGCTCGGATCGATGCACTCCCCGCCGCACTCGAGGGTGCCGCGCGCGCACGAGACCGGCTCGGCCCCCGCGCCGCCGCCGGTGCCGTGGTTGCCGCCTGCCGTCAGCGAACCTCCGCTCGCCGTAGTGGCGCCGCTACCATCCATGCCGCCCTCGCCCGCACCGCCCTCGCCCGCACCGCCCTCGCCGCCGCCACTCTCGCTGCCGCCGGCGTCGGCGCTCGCTGAGTCGTCGCTGACGCCGGTCGAGGGTTCTCCCAGGATACGCTCGCTCGTGCACGCGGCGAGCGCGAGCAAGCACCCCCAGAGTTGGCTCGCTCCGCGTGCGGTCCTGCGTACCCTCGGTGTCGACAAACACTTCACGATAGCTGAAAATCTTTCAGCGTGTAGCGGGCGCGCGTGGCCGCGAGACACGCGCCAGGAGGGTTTGGAAACAATGTAGAAAACTCGCCAGGTGGGAGGTGAGCGGACAAACCAGCAGGTTCGTTCGGTGATTGTCTGGCCGGACGCTTGCGTCTTCCCATGCTGCGGATGCTTGGCGTACAAACCGAGCCGACCCTGGGGCTCGCAAACGAGGACTTGAGATGGTTTTTTACGACAGGCACGCTCCTAATCACCGGAACCACACGCGCGACTTGCCCGATGTCTCCGCCTTCGAAGGCTACAAGGCGCAGGACACCGAGGCGGTGATCCCGACCACGCAGTGGGAGGGGGAATGCAAGCGGGCGAAAGAGCTGGGCCTCGAACCGGCCGACTCGATCGAGGACAAGCGGGAGATCAGTTGCTTCCAGCGCGGCGAGCTGCCGCATTGGTCCGGCATCAACACCTTCCTGAAGGCTCCCTACGTCGAAGACGTGCGCAAGGTCGGTGACTACGACGTCGCCATCGTCGGGGCCCCCTTCGACATCGGCACCACGTATCGCTCGGGGACGCGCTTCGGGCCCCAAGGCATCCGGCGCATCTCGTCGCTCTACACCCCATACAGCTTCGAGCTCGGCATCGACCTGCGCGAGCGCATCAAGATCTGCGATCTGGGCGACATTTACTGTCCCGCTAACATCACCAAGTCACACGATCAGATCACCAAGGGCGTCGCGCACATCCTGGCCGCGGGGACCCTCCCCATCATCCTGGGCGGCGACCACTCCATCGGCTACCCCACCGCGCGCGGAATCGCGCAGTGTATCGAGGGCAACGTCGGGATCATCCACCTCGATCGGCACGTCGACACCCAAGAGAAGGACATGGACGAGATCATGCACACGTGTCCATGGTTCCACGCGACCAACATCCCGAACTGCCCGCCCGCGAACCTGGTGCAGCTCGGCATCGGCGGCTGGCAGTGCCCACGGCCGGGGGTCAAGCACGGCCGCTCGATGCGCACCACGATCCTCACGATCGACGACATCGAGCGCATTGGCATCGAGAAGACGCTCGAAATCGCGCTCGAGGTTGCTTGGAAGGGCGCGAGCGCAGTGTTCTTGTCGGTCGACATCGATTGCGTCGATGCCGGGTTCGTGCCGGGCACGGGCTGGCCCGAGCCAGGCGGCTTTCTGCCGCGCGAAATGCTGGCGCTGGTGCGCGGCATCGCCAAAGAAGGCATCGCCGGGATGGAAGTGGTCGAAGTCTCGCCGCCTTACGACATCTCGGACATCACGTCGCTGTTGGCCGTGCGGGCCATCTGTGACGTGCTCGGCACCCTGGTGAAGCACGATCGCGTCGGAGGGCGTCTGTGAATCGTGACGCGGCCCAGCGCGACGCTCCCGCATCGAACACCACCGGCTGAGCCGTTGAACGCGCCGGCAGCGAGCGAGGCTGCTTTCCTGCTCTTGTTCGATGCACCCACGCTCGCGAGCGTGGGTCATGCTTTCGACACGCTCGTCCGGGAGCTCGCCTCGGGGTGCGCGCGCGTGCTCGGCTTCTCGCCGACCGTCGCCTGGGCAGCCCTCCCGCCTCCGCGGTTGGGACTTCGGCCGAGCGCGGACGCCGGCATGGCCGAAGGCTGCCTGGAGGAACTGGTCGGGCGCGGTGTGTCGACCCTGTTCGTGTTGCCGGTTTCCTTCGACTTCGGACTCGAACAGAAGCAGTGGCTCAGCGAACTCGTCCGAGCAGCACGCCGCGCCCGGCCCGAGCTTGCGGTGCACTACGACGCGATGAACACGAGCCACCCGTTGTTGCTCCAGGCGTTCATCGACAGCGCCGCCCGAAAGCTCGCCGAAATGCAGCTTGGTGCACCGAACGATCTCGGGCTCTTGTTGATCGCCAACGGCGCGGGCGATCCCGACACCCGCAGTGACTCGTACAAGCTGATGCGCCTCGTGTGGGAGCAGCTCGGGGCCTCGAAGGGCGAGGTGGCCTTCGTGCGTCACCCGACGCTGCCGCTCCCCGAACGACTTTCGGCATGCGCGCGCTCGGGTCTCACCTGGCTGTGCGTGGCGCAGTTCTTGTGGTCCGCGGAACAGCTCGACTACGCGCGCGTGATCTTTCGAGATTGCGTCGCACAGTTCGAGGTTTCGGGTTGGCGTTTGACCGACGAGATCGCGGATCATCCGAACGTGCGCGCGTGGCTCGAACAGCGCATGCTCGAACTGTACCGCGAGCGCCGCGCGCGACTCCGGACACGCGTTCCCTCCGCGAAACGAGCGCCGGACCCGGTCGGGCGCGTGTACCGACGAGACGGCTCGACGCCGATCGCCGACTGGGATCCGCACGACGCGAGCTCCCGTTTGGGTGATACGCTGCTCGCGCGGATCGGCGCAGCCAGCGAGCTCGGTCCGCTGCTCCACGCCTTCGGCCTCGACGCCGAACGCTGCTTGGTGAAGCCGACTTGGCATGGATACGCCCGCGGCACCTATAGCGATCCGGTGGCGCTCGACGCGCTGCTCACTGCGGCGTCGCCGCACGCGCTGCTCCTCGAGGGGCACACTGCCAGCAAGAATTCCGGCGATCGCGGCTTCGACTGGGAGACGGAGTCCGAGGCCGAGCGAGTGTGGATCCGGGAGCAAGAGCAGCTGTACCTGGAGAAGACCGGGATCAAGTCCGTGCTGCACCGTCACGGCGCGGGGTTCTTGAACGTCACCGAGTGCTGGTGGGACGGACACTGCGCGCCGCCCGAACGCGTGCGCGAGCTCCTGCTCGAACGAGGGGTCGAGCTTCGCTTCGAAGAGCTCTTGGCTTATGTGCCGGCAGCGCTGCTCGAGCTCCAGGGCGCGCCGCTCGTCTCGTTCGCGCGCTTCAAGGGGCCGACGCGCTTGGCGATCTCGAATTTGTTCGGCCTGCTCCCCGAGCCGCTACGTTCGGCGTGGCACGGGCCCAATATCACCTACTTTGCCAGCGTTTGCTGCGACCTTGCGAAGCTTTACGGGACGCTGTTTCGCTTGCACGGCTTGGTCGAAAGCCTGAGCTTCGCAGTGCGCTGGGATCGCAAGGGGCTGTACCGAAGCCGCTGGGGCAACTACGACTTGGTGGAAAGCCCGCGCGTCGTGTGTCTGGGCAGCAGCCTGGCTGCGACCGACGTCCTGGCGGCGCGCCTGCAAGGCCAAGACGTGCGCCGCAGCGCCTTCTTCGACGTGGTCCGCGCGGAGCTCGGCTATCCTGCAGAACTCGAGAGCGTCGAGCTGCCCAGCGAGCTCGTCCAACTGTTCGTTTGAGCGCGGGGCAGCGTGCGATGCCTTCGCCTCAGCGCACGGGCACGGGTGCCGGTGCTGGCGCCCGTGCCGGCGCTGCCTTCGGAACCAGGGCTTCGGGAGACTCTTGCGCGGCCAGCTCGCGCTTGGTGGCTTCACGAGCCTGCTCGAGCCGCACGCGCGCAGGATCCACTTGCAGCGAAGGCAGCACGGGGAGTGCTTCGAGCTCGACGGACTCCGCCTTGGCGTTCGCTTCCGGAGCTGGCACCTGCGGGGCACTCACCGGGACGCCCGGGACGGCATCGCCCGGGACGGCATCGCCCGGGACGGCACTGCCCGGGACGGCACTGCCCGGGACGGCATCGCCCGGGACGGCATTGCCCGGGACGGCATTGCCCGGGACCGCCGATGGCAATGGCGCGGCGAGCGTGGCCGTGCGCGCCGCCTGGAGTTTGGCTTCGACGGTTCCAGCGGTCGCGTCCGTGGCCGTCGTCGCCTGGTTCTTTTGCACGAACCACACGACCCCGGTTACGACGCCGGCCACCGCCACCAACGTCGCGGCGAGCGACCAGAGCGCGGACGTTCGGGGCGGAGGCGGCGGGGGCGGCGCGCGATGAGTGATGATCGTGGGAGCTCCGCTCGCCACCGTGCTCAGCTTGCGTTGCGGCACATCGGCGTTCTCGGCGTCAACGTCGTCACCCGCCTGGACGACGGCCACCGTGGGGCCCAAAGAGCCGTCGACCGTGCCGCGCCGATCGGCACGCGGAGGCGCCGTGGGCTCTAGATACTTGGCGCGTGGGGCCGCGGGCGAGCGCCGCGGGGGCGACGCCTTCTTGGTCGCGCGCGGTGCAGCGCCAGGGGTCGAGGTCGAGGCCGGGGTCGGGCTGACGCTTGCGGCTTCGCGTGCTGCTTCGACCGGGGAGGTGTCGAGCGCGGCGGGCGCTGCGGTGGGGACGCTGGGCGCGGCGCTGGGGCTGGGCCGCGCGATCTCGACTTGGGAATCGCGGTACGCCGCGCGCTCTTGGGCCGCGAGCGGATTCGGTCGAACCACGGTCAGCTCCTCGTCCGAAGCTTCTTTCGGCCGGAACGCGGTGTCCTCGCCGGCTGCAACGGGGCTCTCGTCCCCGACGGGCGCGTCGGGTCGGCTGGCTGCCATCAGCTCGAGCTTGGGGGCGGAGACTTCGGTGTCGCCTTCTTCGGCGGAGAGGCGGGCGTCGGCTTTCCGTTGGTCCTCGAAAGCCTCGAGCGCGGCGACGGCACGCCGCAGTTTCTCGGCCGCGGAGGCCCCGAGCTCTGGCTCCGGGGTCGCGGTCGCCGAGACAGCAAAGCCAAGAGTCTCGGGGGCCGACGAAGGTTCGAAGGTGATCGCGCCGAAGAGCACGTCGCGTGCCAGCAGATTCGCGCCGAGGGAGCGCGGGCCAGGGGAACTCGACGGTGCAGCCGCGCGCTGCGAAGCAGGGCCAGGCTGCGAAGCAGGACCGCGCTGCGAAGCAGGACCGCGCTGCGAAGCAGGACCGCGCTGCGAAGCAGGACCGCGCTGCGAAGCAGGCCCGCGCTGCGAACCAGGACCGCGCGGCAACGAGGGACGCCGCGAGGCGGGACCACGCTGAGACGGCGTCGCCCGCTTCTCCGGTGCCGGCGCGCTGGCGGTCGGGGGATCGAGCAACGGCGGAGCGCCCGGGGCTCGCGGCGCGTCCAAGACTGTCGTGACCTCGGGGCTCGATGTGGCATCGAGCGGGGCGCTGGCATCGAGCGTGGCGCTGGCATCGAGCGTGGCGCTGGTACCCCGCGCCGCGGACGGGTGCGGAGGGGGTGGCAGGTAGTCCGGCAAAGCAGGCGCGTCGAGCACCGCCGTAGCATCGGACGCGGACGTCGCGTCCAAGAGTGCTAGAGGCTCCGATGGTTGCGACGCGTAGTCTGGTAGGGCAGGAGCGTCGAGCACGGCAGTGGCCTCCGAGACCGACGTAGCGTCGGCGACCGGGGTCGGATCGGGCCAGTCGTCGTCATCGATCTCGACCAGCGCGCGCAGCTCGGGGGCTGAACGCGGCGCGGGGGTCGGCAGCGTCCGCGGCGGCCTGGGCAGGCTCGCTTCCAACCCTTCGAGCACTTCGATCTCGGGATCGGAGGCGCGTGAGGAGAGCAGGACCGCTTCGGCGCGCTGGGCTTCGCTCTCTGCCGTTTTCAGCTCGGCTCTGACTTTTTGCAGGGCGAGCAGCATGACCGTGGCGTTGGGCCAACGCGCGGACTTTTCGTACTCGAGCGCGCGGTCGACCACTCGGCACAACGCATTCGGCAAATCGGGGCGCAAGTCATTGAGCGGCCGCGCTCGTTCTGCGATGGCGACGGCCAAGGTCTCGCTGGCGGTCTCCGCATCGTGCACGTAGCAGCCCGTGAGCAACGTGAACATGCTCGCGCCGAGCGACCACAGATCGCTCCGAATGTCGACCTCGCTCCAACTGCCGCTGGCTTGCTCAGGCGGCATGAACGCCGGAGTTCCCATGAGTCCCTCGCTGAGCGTCCGCGCGGGATCAATGGTCAGCTCGCGCACGCGGGCGATGCCGAAGTCGAGCACCCGAACCCGGCCGTCGTGAGACAGCAACATGTTCTCGGGCTTGAGGTCGCGGTGGACGATACCCCGGGCGTGCGCCATCGCCACGGTGTCGAGCACCTGATCGAAATAGCCGAGCACTTCGCCAGCCGGGAGCGGACCTTCGCGCGTCAGCCGCTCGTCGAGCGTCTCGCCTTCCACCAGTTCCATGACCAAAAAGACCGCGCCGTCTTCGGTGACGTCGTCGTCGTCGACGCGGATCACGCCCGGGTGACCGACTGTATTGGCCACGTAGCCTTCACGTAAGAAGCGCTCGCGTATCGAATCGTCCCGGGAAAACTCGTGGTGCAAGATCTTGAGCGCGGCGCGCTTGCGGTTGCGATGCGTGGCTGCGTAGACGGCCGCCATGCTTCCGACACCGATCAAACGATCGATGTGCCACTTGCCCTTGATGGTCGTGCCGACTCTAGCGCTGGCCATCAGGTCTGTCTGTTCGCTGTCCGTTCGCACGTTCAGTTCCTAGCGCGGCCCGAGTCTACCGTGGTAGCGGGCAAAGGCCATACTTCAGTAGCAATTGGCAGGGCTCGCGCTCGCGGGGAGCTTTTACCTTTCTGGGGCAGTCGAGAGCACTGAAAAAAATTCCGAAACACTCGGTTAACCACAGCCGCCGTCGGTTTCCCCCAACTCCGTGCCGAGCGCTGCAAATACCTACGAATTCTCGCGAACTTGAGGCGAAGCGCCACATTCTGCTCTGGTGCGATTTCGCGAGGCGCGGCGGTTTCGAGGTCCGTAAGAGTATGGTGAGAGCGGTATGTGCCAGCGGCGTGACAGCGAGATTGCAGCGAACCGCGAAGTGGTGACAGGCAGCGGGCGCTTGCGCCACGTAAAAAATGCGGTCGCGCAGCAAGACCTCGCCCCATCGCCGACACTATGTGCTAGGTCCGCTCCGCCCCAGGCTCGCGCGAGCGCTGCCTACCCCCGGATCCATGACCCCGCTTCGCTTCGTGCTCTGTGATGTGTTCACTGACAAACCGCTCGCAGGCCAGCCGCTGGCGGTGTTCACGCGCGCCACGGGTTTGTCCGATGAGCGCATGCAGGCGCTCGCGCGCGAGCTGAACGCTCCCGAGACCGCGTTCGTTCAGCCGCCCGCGGCAGGTGGTCATGCCAAGGTGCGCGTGTTCGATCCCAAACGAGAGCTGCGCGAGCCTGGACACTCGCTGCTTGGCACCGCGGTCGTGCTTGGCGGTGCGCTGCAGGCGGAAGAAGTGCGGCTGGAAACGCCGCGCGGACCGGTTTCGGTCCGGCTCGAACGCGAGGGCGCGCGCATCGTGTTCGGCTGGATCTACCAGCCCTTCCCGGTGCTGGCCGGCGTCGGCGCGAGCGCTGCTTCTGTGACCGATGCGCTGGGGCTGGAGCGGGCGCTGCTCCAGAGCGAGGCGCCGCTGCGCGCCGCAGAGCAGGTGGTGGCGCAGGCGAGTTTGGAACAGCTGCGCTCGCTCGCTCCCGATCGGCGAGCCCTCGCGCAACTTGGCGTCGCGCGGGCCTGCGTGTTCGCGGGTGCAGGAGGTGAGTATCAAGCTCGCGTGTTTGCGTCCGCTCCGGACGCAGGCGAGTCGCTCGCCGTTCCCGCGACCGCGGCGGTGATCGCCGCGTATCTAATGCGCGACGAACGTGAGCCGGCGGCCACGAGTTGTTCGATCGAGCTCGGAGCAGAGTTCGGGCGGTCGTCGCTGGCCCATGTGCGCATCGACGGCGGGCCCGCGGTGCACGCTGCGCCTCCGCAAGCGAGCGCGCTCTGGGTCGGGGGCGCGGCGGTCGTCGTGGGCCGCGGCGAAGTCGTGATTTGAGTTCAGCGAGTCTCCACCAGCCCTGGCGCGCTGAGCCGCGGAAACACCCAGCCCGTGATTAGAGTCGCCGCGAGCGTCGCCAGCGTGGCAATGGCGAAGTGCGCGGCGTAGCCGAAATGGTGAGCGGAAACGCCGGCGAGCGCATGAGCGAGCCCTGTCGACACCACCACCAGACTCGCCTGCAACGTGTAGTCGCTGCCTTCGTGCCCAGCGCGGCACCACTGCATCATGCACGTGAAGAGCGCGACCGTGGCCATGCCCCCGGCGACATGCTCCAGAGCAATGGCAAGCGCGAGCCAGCTCATGTCGAGCCAGCCGTGAGCCAGGGCGGCGTAGCTCGACAACGCGCCGGCGTTCAACGCGCCGAACCCGAACAGGCAGCGTCGCGAACCGAAGCGCGCGGTCAGCACGCCGCCGGCGAGCGCACCCACGAGGCCGGCGCCCGAGCCCACGCTGCCCACCAGCATGCCGATCTCGGTGAGGCCGAGACCGCGGTCGACCAGGTACGGCCGCACCATGCCGGAGGCCATGGCGTCACCTGCCTTGTACAGCAGCAGCACCCAGCACCAGAGCCCTACCGTTGGATGCTTCAGCAGCGCCCACGGAGATTCGACGCGAGGCAGCGGCGCGGTCACCCCAGGTTCGCGGTAGAACCACACCGGGATCAGCGCGGCGCAGGAGACGCCGGCCATCGCCACGAGCGCGGCGCTCCAGCCCTGTCGATCGAACAGCACGAGCAACGCCCCTCCGCCCAGAATCATGCCCAGGCGATACGCTGCCACTTGCACGCCGTTGCCGCTGCCGCGTTCTCGGGCCGACAGCAGTTCCACCGCCAGGCCGTCGGTGGCGATGTCTTGCGACGCCGCCAGCAGGTTCGTGACGAAACTGCCCACCAGCAGCCAGAGGATGGCGCTGCGCTGACCCACCAGCGCCAGCACCAACATCAAGAGCGCGGTCACGACCTGCAGCGCCAGGAGCCAGGTCCGGCGCCGCCCGAGCCGTGGTAGGTAGCGCGAGTCCAGAACCGGCGCCCACAGCCATTTCAGGGCCCAGGGCAGCGCCAGGAGGCTGCTGAGCCCGATCCAGGTGAGCGCAACGCCTGCTTGGCGCATGACCACCGGCAGCGCCTGGGTGAAGAACCCGAAGGGAACGCCCTGCGCGAGGTACAAGACCCCGAGCAATGCGAGCTTGCGCGCAAGGGGCAGGCTTGGCGCAGCCTGCGAGAGGGTAGGGTCTAACTTGGTCAATCAACCAAAGTATAGCTGCGGTGCAGGGCTTGCCAAATCAATAAATTGGGTGCACAACCAAGTTATGGGTCGCCCCTCGAATACTGTGCAAAGGCGCCGCGAGATCACGCACGCACTCGAGCGGGTGATGGCGTGGCAAGGCTACAGCGGCGCGACGATTGCTGAGGTCGCGCGTGTTGCCGGATTGAACCCGGGGCTCGTGCACTACCACTTCAAGACCAAGCAAGAGATCTTGCTTGCCCTGATCGAGCAGATCGCCGAAACTCTCGAACGGCGCTACCGAAAGCGCGTCGCACAAGCAGGGGGTGAACCAGTGGCAGAGCTCGTGGCCTTCATCCAGGCTCATCTGGCGTTCGGAGCCGACGCCGACCCGACGCTGGTGGGCGCTTGGGTGACCATCGGTGTCGAAGCCATCGCCCGCGGCGAGGTGCGCCGCGCGTACACGCGCGCCCTGCGGCGGCGATCCATCGAGCTGCGGCGACTGTGTCGCCGGGCGCTGAAGGCCCGGCGCGGCAGCGGGCGTGGCGCGGCCGACATGAGCCTCGCGCTCGCGGGGGCCATCGAAGGACTGTACCTGACTTCGGTGGCAGCGCCTGGGCTCATCGCGCGGGGGAGCGGGGCGCGTGCCGTCACGCAGATGGCGCGCGGCTTTCTCGGAGGGCTCTGGTGACGACGCTACACCGGCTCCGCGGGCTGGCACCGCCTCTGCTCGGAAGGCAGCTGGCGCCGAGCTTCTGGGCGCGGCTCGCCAGGCACTACGCCAGCCCGCCGCGGGCCTATCACGACCTGCGACACGTGCACGCGGTGGCCGAGTGGTTCGCCCTTTGGCAAGGCGCCTGGCAGCGGCCCTGCGAAGTGTTCGGGGCGGTCTTGTTCCACGATGCCATCTACGAGCCGCGCGCCGCCGACAACGAGGCACGCAGCGCGGCGCTCGCACGCGAGGCGCTCGCGCACACCGACGTCGACGTGAGCCTGGTGGCCACCTTGATCCACGGCACCGCGCTTTCGAGCTCGCCGCCGGCGCGCGAGGCCGGCTCCGACCTGGCGCTCTTCGTCGACTGCGATCGGGCCGTGTTGGGGGCAGCACCAGCGGACTACGCGCGCTACGCGCGGGGCATCGCCGACGAGTACTCCTGCTTGCTACCAGCAGACTATCGGCGGGGTCGCCGCGCGTTCCTCGAGCGGGCGATCGCCGCGGACGTGCTGTTCCTGACGCCCGCCATGCAAGAGCGCCTCGGTCCCCAGGCGCGCGAGAACCTCTTGTGGGAGCTTTCGACCCTCGCCGACTAACGGGTGCCCGGCGGCCGGGTGCAAATGCTGCACGATATGCGTGCACGAGCTGCCCGCCCAGCTGCCCGCGGCGCGCGGGCCAGGCCGGGCGCGAGGTTGGCCTGATCATTGCTTTTATCGGCACCAACGTGTGCCTCCATGCTTCGGGGACCTGCGGCTCTGGCATCCGCCGAATGCCGCGCGAGTGGAGCGAACGCCCCGGCTCGCCACCGGCGCAGGGGAGCTCTCGCCCGTGAGCCCGCGCGGAAGTCATCGCCAGCGCTTGGTGGTGATGCCCCAACCGGACAACACCACGTGCGGGCCCACCTGCCTGCACGCGGTGTATCGCTACTACGGGGACCACCTGCCCTTGGAGCAGGTGATCGACGAGGTGTTGGCGCTGCCGCACGGAGGCACGCTAGCCGTGCTCCTGGGGTGCCACGCGCTCGCGCGCGGCTACTCCGCCGAGATCTTCACGTATAACCTGCAAGTCTTCGATCCCACGTGGTTCCGCGCCAAGGGCCAGTTGGTGGGGCGCCTGCAAGCGCAGCGTCGATTCAAGTCGGATCCCAAGCTGCAGCTCGCGAGCCATGCCTACCTCGAGTTCTTGCGGCTCGGCGGTTCGATTCGCTACGAGCCGCTGAGCGCGGGCCTGCTCCGGCGCTACCTCAACCGTGAGATCCCGATTCTGACGGGCCTGTTGGCGACGCACCTTTACGACTGTGCGCGCGAGTACCGCGACGAGTACGACGACGTGCGCGGTGAGCCCGTCGGCCACTTCGTCGTGCTGAGCGGGTACGACAGGAAGAAGCGTGAAGTGTTGGTCTCCGATCCGTTGCACGACAACCCTCGCTACAAGAAGCGCTACTACAGTGTGAGCAGCGAGCGCCTGCTGGCTTCGATCCTGCTCGGCATCGTGACGTACGACGCGAACCTGCTCATCATCACGCCCAACCACGGGAAGCACCCCAGATGATCGCTCTCATCGTCGTGGACAATCCGAAACACTGGCCCCTGCACATCCCGGGGACCGAGATCGTGTCCTCTCGAGAATACCTGACGAACCCCAAGTACTTCGATCTGAAGCGCGCCATCGTTTTCAATCTGTCGAAGAGCTATCGCTACCAGACGGTGGGCTACTACGTGTCGCTGTTGGCTCGCGCGCGTGGACACCGTCCCATGCCCTCGGTGACCACGCTGCAGGACCTGAAGCACGCCGCCATCATCCGCGTCGCCTCCGAAGAATTGGGCAGCCGCTTGCAGTCGACCCTGGGCCAGCTACGCGGGGATCGCTTTACGCTCAGCATCTACTTCGGGCGCAACATGGCGCAGCGCTACGATCACCTGTGCCAGTCTCTGTTCGCTCATTTCCCAGCGCCGTTCCTGCGCGCAGAGTTCGCTCGTACCGATGAGTGGCAACTGCACTCGTTGCGCCCGATCGCCCTCAACGAGATCGGCGAAAATCATCGACAATTCGTAGTGGAGCAGGCCGCCAGGTTCTTCGCTCGCCCGCGCCTGACGGGGATCCAGCAGTCACGCTACGAATT
This sequence comes from Polyangiaceae bacterium, assembly GCA_025937785.1. Taxonomy (GTDB): domain Bacteria; phylum Myxococcota_A; class Polyangia; order Polyangiales; family Polyangiaceae; genus JAICQQ01. The sequence continues at coordinate 25,830 of JAICQQ010000015.1, read as the reverse complement.
GGCGGTGTTGGTCAACCCAGCGGAGGTGGACCGCCCCTCGGACGAGCGCGCGCTGCGCCGGCTGGCGCGCGCCGGGAAACGTTTCTCGATGCGCGTGACGCAGATCGAAAAGGACGATTTCGGCAGGTTGGGCGAGTTCGACGCGCTCTTCATCCGCGAAACGACCGCGGTGAACCACCATACCTACCGGTTTGCTCGGCGTGCACAGGCGAACGGCTTGGTGGTGATCGACGATCCGGAGTCGATCGTGCGCTGCACCAACAAGGTGTATCAGGCGGAGTTGTTCGAGCGGCACGGCATCGCCATCCCGAAGACCGTGGTGATTCATCGCGACAACGTGGAGCGCATCGCTCGCGACTTGGGCTTTCCGTGCGTGTTGAAGCGCCCCGATAGCTCCTTCTCGGCGGGGGTGGTGATCGCGCGCGACGACGCAGAGTTGGCCCACCACCTCGCGACCTTCTTGAAGGACTCCGAGCTCGTGGTGGCGCAAGAGTTCACACCGTCCGAGTTCGATTGGCGCATCGGCGTGTTGGACGGGCGCCCGCTCTATGCTTGCCGCTACTACATGGCGCGCGGGCATTGGCAGATTCAGAAGCAGATGGTGGACAACCGGCGCTCGTACGGTCGGTCCGATACATTGGCGGTAGAGGACGCGCCGGCCCCCGTCGTCAAGCTCGCAGTGAAGGCCGCCGACCTGATCGGCGACGGCTTATACGGCGTGGATCTGAAGCAGGTCGGGCGCCGGCTGATGGTGATGGAGGTCAACGACAACCCCAGCATCGAAGCCGGGATAGAAGACGCCGTGCTGAAAGACGAGTTGTACTTCAGCATTCTCAAGTACTTCTACGACAGGCTCGAGCAGCGAGGGCGTTCCGTCGTCAAGTACTGAATCCTCCCAACACCGAGTCGTCAAAGTATCGAGGCAATATGGCCAATCTACCCATTCTCGCCCTCTTCGAAGGCATCGGTATCGAGCTCGAGTACATGATCGTCGACGCGGAAACGCTGTCCGTGAAGCCCTGCGCGGACCGGTTGCTTCATCTCGTGGGCGGGGGCTACGACGAAGAAGTCGATCGCGGAGCCGTACTGTGGAGCAACGAGTTGGCGCTGCATGTGATCGAGATGAAGAGCAACGGTCCGACCCGGTCGCTGCCTGGCCTGGCTTTGGCGTTCGGCGAACAGGTGCGCGACATTCTGGACTTGCTCGCGCCGATGGGCGCCACTCTGCTCCCGACTGGCATGCACCCCTGGATGGTCCCCGAGCGCGAACTCCGGCTGTGGCCGCACGACAACGCCGAGATTTACGCAGCCTTCGACCGGATTTTCGGCTGCCGCGGCCACGGCTTCGCGAACCTGCAGAGTATGCACATCAACCTTCCCTTCGCGAACGACGACGAGTTCGGCAGGTTGCATGCGGCGATTCGGCTGGTGCTTCCGCTGATCCCGGGGCTCACGGCGAGTTCGCCCCTGGTCGAGGGCCGGGTCACAGGGACGCTCGACAACCGACTGGAGGCGTACCGCACGAACTGCGCCCGCGTTCCCTCGGTGACGGGGTTGGTCGTGCCCGAAGCCGTGTACACGCGGGAGAGCTACGAAGCCGAGGTCCTTCAGGCCATCTATCGTGACCTCGGCGAGCTCGATCCCGAAGGGGTGCTCGCCCACGAATGGGTCAACGCGCGCGGCGCCATCGCCCGCTTCGACCGCATGGCGATCGAAATCCGCACCGCCGACACCCAGGAGTGCCCCCGGGCAGATCTGGCGCTGGCCGAGCTCGTCGTCGCCGCGGTCCGCTCCCTGGTCGAACAACGCCACTCCGACACGCTGGCTCAGCAGCGCGTCGATACCGAACGGCTCGCGCGGTTTCATCAGAGCAGCGTCGAGCGTGCTGGCGCTGCGACCTGGCCCACGCGGGAGTACCTCTCGCTGTTCGGTATCGAGCACGAGCGGCTCAACGTGCGCGAAACCTGGGCGTGTTTGGCCGACGAGCTGTTGCCGCGTGACCCTTCGACGGGGCCACGGGATGCGGCGCTCGCCGTCGTGCTCGAAGAAGGCACGCTGGCAGAACGCATCGCGGCCGCGTTGAATCGAGCGCCCGAACCCTCGCTGCAGCGCGCCGTATATCACCGGCTTGCCGCTTGCCTGGCCGAGGGCGCCAGCTTCCACGCGCATGAGTACTGACGCGTTGATCCTGAGCTGCGAGCACGCCAGCGCCGACGTGCCAGCGCCCTACCGCAAGCTGTTTTCCTCCGCGGCCGCGCGGCGTGCTCTCCGGAGCCATCGCGGTAGCGACATCGGAGCGCTGGTCGTCGCGCGCGCATTTCGTCGCGCATTTCGCTGTCCCTTGTTCGCAGCGAGCGTGACGCGCCTGTTGGTGGATACCAACCGTTCGCCACACCACGTGCGCTTGTATTCGGAGTTCTCGCGCCGGCTCGGTCCCAGCGAGCGTGCACGGGTGCTGAGCAGCTACTACTATCCGCATCGGCTGAAGGTGAGGCAGGCCGTCGAATCCGCGGTTCGGAGCGGGCGCCGCGCGGTGCATCTATCCGTGCACAGCTTCACGCCACGGCTCGGCGAGCAGGTGCGCACGGCGGACATCGGGCTCTTGTACGATCCTATTCGCCCGCCGGAAGCGGCGCTCGCGGCGGGTTGGCGCGAGCGGCTCGAGTGTGCAGCGCCGGCCTTCCGAATCCGTAGGAATTATCCCTACCGTGGCGCCGCCGACGGACTCTGCACCTGGCTCAGGTCGGAGTTTTCGGTCAGAAACTACCTAGGGATCGAGCTCGAAGTGAACCAAAGCTTTTTCTTGCAGCGCGACCCCCGGGGACAGAGCGCCCTGATCGCAGCGCTGACGCAAACACTGCCGCTCGGCGTGAGGCGCTTGGCCGGGCGGCGTCCGTAGCTCCCGGGGGAAGGCGATGCTCTCTGGCGCTGACGCTGAAGCGGACGCAGAGCAGCGAGCTGCCCCCCTCGAGTCAGCGCGCGCGAACTGGCCTGGAGGGCTACATCGACTGGGCGCGGCGCTGCTCATCGCGTCCATCGTGGGGCTCGAGCTGTGGGCCGTGCTCGGCCCGCACGAGGAGTGGCCTTTCACATCGGCGCCCATGTTCGCCCGCTATCAGGCGCCGAGCGATCCGGTTTTCGAGCTCTCGTTCTACCTCGAGGATCCGGTAGGGGTCCGGGTCGAGCTCGACCCCTTGCGCCACCTTGGGACCGGCGAGATCGGGTTCCGCCGTCACTTCTTCGCACGTTATTATGGTTCGACCGACCCCCGGCACCCGAGCGGGCACTTGCGGACCGACAGCGACGCTGACTTCCGAGGGCGCATCGCCCGTTGGATGCACTTGGTCGCTGCGGTCTACTCGAAGCGGCACGGCCATCCGCCCCGGCGGCTTTGGCTCGAGGCTTCGAGCATCAGTGCGGATCGCGTCGAACGCCGGCCGCTCTTCGAGTTCGACCCGGGCAGCGGTGAGCTACGCTCGCTGTCCCGCGCACGCTGGGCCAAGAGGGCGAGGGGAACATGGTAGGCCCTGTGCGCCGAGCGCTGGCCGCGGCCGACGCCTGGTGGTTTGCGCCGAGTGCCCGCTACCAGATCGGCGTGTTTCGCGTGATCTTGGTGGGTTGGATCGGCTGGTACTACTGGGAGCGCTTGTTCGAGCGGCTTCGCTCGGTCGCCGATCGCCCGCCCGAGTTCTATGCGCCGCCCGCGCTCGCCCGCTGGTTGTCGTTGCCACCGCTCCCGGAGGCTTGGCTCGGCTGGCTCGAACCGCTCGCGCTCGGCCTGGCAGCGCTGGCGCTCGTGGGCCTCTTCACGCGTGCCAGTTTGATCGCGCTCGCCGCGCTGAACCTTTACTTGGGGCTCGCCGCGAACAGTTGGGGCTACACGGCCCATGCGTTCGCGCTACCGACCCTGGTGCTGTGGTTCGTGGCGTTCGCGCCCGGTGCTACTTCATTTTCGCTCGACGCGGTGCTGCTCGCGGCCTACGGCCGGTGCACGCAGCCTCGGCGAGCGCGCTGTCCCGAGGTGTTTCCCGAGCGCCCGGTGAGCGTCTGGCCCGTGCGTGCGCTGCTGCTCGTCTTGTGTTTGGTGTACCTGAGCGCTGGAGTGTCCAAGCTGCGCTACTCGGGCTGGCGATGGACCGACGGCGAGACCCTGGCCTTTTACCTGGGAGGAGGTTCGCCGCGCGGAGCGGCTGAAACGCAGCGCTTCGTCGCGGACTCGCGCACGAGCGAGGCCGAGCGCTTCCGCGAGGGTTGGGGCCTCGTGGACCACGCTTACGTGGGCAGTCCCACCTCGGCAGGGCTGTGGCTCTCGCAGCAAGCGCTGCTGCTCCAGCTCCTAGCGTGGTCAGTGCTTTTGTGGGAGCTCGGTTTCGTGATCGCGCTGCTCGGAGGTCGGGCGCGGACGCTGGCGCTCGTCGGCGGCCTGGGGTTTCACCTGGGCATCCATCTCACGCTCAGCATCAACTTTTCGTCCTATTTGGTGTGCTACGCGCTCTTCGTCGACTGGCGCGTGATCGCGACATACGCCGTCCAGACTCGGCGCCGCATGTCTGGGCGTGCCTCGAACCGGAAGTCTCAGTCGTCGTCGTCGTCGTCGTGATCTACGGACTCGAGGGCCCCGCCGCGTGTGCCTGCGCTCAGACCGTACTCACGCATGCGGTACTGGATCGTGCGGCGGCTCACGCCGAGCAGCTTGGCGGCCTTTGCGGGCGAACCGCTCACGGCTCTCAGCGTCTCCGTGATGGCGTAGCGCTCGAGTTCCGCCAGCGTCACTCCGGGGATCATCAGCTGCCACTGCGAGTTCGTTTCGGGCGTCTGGAGGGGTAGTTGCGGTTCGTCGACCAGCTCGGACTCCGCGAGTATCACCGCGTGTTCGACGGCATTCTGCAATTCGCGCACGTTGCCCGGCCAGGCGTAGTTCATCAACGCGCGTTCGGCGGCCCGCGTGAACCCAGTGACTTCGACTTCATTTTCTTGCGCGGCCTGCTTCAAGAACTGCTGAGCCAACGGAATGATGTCGCATGGCCGCGCGCGCAACGGCGGCACGTCCAACCGCACGACTGCCAGCCGATAGTACAAGTCTTCGCGGAATCGACCCTCGCGCACGAGCGCCTTCAAGTCGCGGTTAGCTGCCGCCAGCACGCGCACGTCCACTCGCAGCGATTCATTGCCGCCGACCCGTTCGAACTCCCGCTCTTGCAAGAAACGCAGCAGCTTCACCTGAATCGAGGCGGGGATTTCACTGATCTCGTCCAGGAGCAGCGTCCCGCCATCCGCTTGCTTGAAGCGTCCCTCGCGGCGCATCGTGGCCCCCGTGAAAGCACCCTTTTCGTGGCCGAACAGCTCGCTCTCGAGCACCGACTCTGCGAGGGAGGCGCAGTTCAGGCGCACGTACGGCCGCTCGCGCCGCTTGGAATTTTGGTGGAGCGCTGCCGCGATCAGCTCCTTTCCGGTGCCACTTTCTCCTTGAATCAGCACGGTGGCGCGCGTCGCAGCGACATAAGCTACCCGCTTGAGCAGGTCTTGCATCGAGGGGTGCGACCCGACGATGGCGTCGAACGTCGCGAGGGACAGGATCTCTTCGGCGCGGCGTCGAAAATGCTCCGCACGCTGATGCGAACGAGCCCGTTCGGAGACCCTCGGCCGCGGCCGCACCAAGCTGGAAGCCTCGCTCGCGCGGTCGGCGAGGGATTCGCCCCCCTGGGGTTTATGCTGATCCATCCAACCGCGGTGTCGTACGACAAAACGGTCGCGTCGTCAGGGGGACCCGTCGTTGAGGACTAGAGCATGTGGACACGTTTACCCCTTGACGCACGTTCAGTATCGCTTCATGTTCCTTGTCGCCGCGAAGCACGCGGAGCCGTAAAACGTCTGTGGAGAGGAACGTCTGCGGAGAGGAGCGCTGGCGTACGCCCGTGTGTAGCGTGCACGAAACTATCCTCCGTGAAGCAGAAAGGACTTCGGGCCAACGCCCCGAGAAGGGCGGTGTTGTTCGAAACTGTCAACACGCTGTAGCCGGACCCAGAGGCAACAAGTGCGCCTCGTTCGAACGGAACCGGGTTCGAACGGAACCGGGTTCGAACGGAACCGGGTTCGAACGGAACCGGGTTCGAACGGAACCGGGTTCGAACGGAACCGGGTTCGAACGGAACCGGCCCTCGGGATGACCAATGTCTGCTTATTGTTTGTCGGCTCCAGCCCGTTCACCCGCGCGAGCGAGGTCCCCCAAGTTCTGGCCCACAGTGGGTCGTGGCAGGGATGCGTGAACCCTGCTGCCAGGCCTTCACCCTGGAGCGCCCACCGTTGGGTCACGGCAGTGATCCGTGATGACGAGCGGCCACATGGAACTCTGACCGGCTGCCAACCCTCCACGCCGGCGACCCACAGTGGGTCATGGCGGTGACTCAGAGTTGGCGGCCCGACCCACGCCGGCGACCCACAGTGGGTCATGGCGGTGACTCAGAGTTGGCGGCCCGACCCACGCCGGCGACCCACAGTGGGCCATGGCGGTGACTCAGAGTTGGCGGACCGACCCAAGCCGGCGACCCACAGTGGGTCATGGCGGTAACTCAGAGTTGGCGGCCCGACCCAAGCCGGCGACCCACAGTGGGCGCGGCCCGCCGGGTCGAGGGTTGGGCGGTCAATGGGGCGCCTCCCCCCGGGTCGGTCCGAGACCCAAGGTGACGCAATGAATGGCTCCGCCCCGGCGAACCATCACGTCCGCGTCGATGGGCACGATGGAGACGTCCGGCAGCGCGCGCGCCAGCGCGGCGTGCGCTTCGTGTTCGAGCGCGTCGGGCAGCTCGTTGAAGCGGGGAACCAGCAGGCGCCCCTCCAGACGGGTGGCATTGACATAAGAGAAGAACGTGTCACCCGAGGTTCCGAGCGGGACTCGCACGATTTGGAGCGGGTAGTCTGCGACTTCCGCCGTGGCTGCCAGGTGGTCCGCCACGCCGTCGAGCGCACGGGCGAGGTCGGGATCGGTGCTCGGATCCATCCGCGCCACCATTGCCAGGTCCGTGGCCAAGAATTGAGCGACCACATCGACGTGCCCGGTGGGCTCGCCAGGAACAGCGGGCAGGACGGCTGTCGCGTGACATCCCAGTCCCGCCAGGAAGACTTCGAGTTCGTCGGACGCGGGGTTTGCAAAGCCTGCGTCGAGCAAACTCGTGCGTGTGAGCGCGCAGAGTCCCTGTCCGTTGCTGATCACCGCGCCGCCGTCGAGGTCGAAGCCGGGGTTCTCGAGGCGCGCCTGCAGACGTGAGGACAGCACGCTCGGGAGCTGGTCGTCCTGGGGTCGATGCCAGGTGTAGCCGAAGTCGAGCCACAGCGGACCGGCAGCGAGCTCGTGCGTCTGCAAGGGTCCGTAATCCCGAACCCACGGTGAATCGAAGTCGCCCGTCAGCAGGTCCACGTGGCGAGCTGTTGCGAGCTGCCGCAGGGCCGCGGTTTGGGCTTCGTCGACCGTGGTCAAGAGGAGCACTCGCGCCTGGCCTGCCGCGGCGACGATGAGTTGCCGAACGGAGTCGACCCACTCTGCTTCGTAGGCCACGAGCAACGTCTCGGGGGCTTCGAAATCGCCGCGCAAGACGCGCGTCAAGGGCCGCGGGTCGACGACCGCGTCCGGGTATCCCGCCCGCTGCGGGAGGGGCGCGGGTCGAGGGCGGGCGCTGACGACTTCGGTGCGACCGAGCCTCGCCCGAGAAGCGGGCGTGGAGGTGGACGTCGGCGTGGATGACGTCGGCGTGGATGACGTCGGCGTGGATGACGTCGGCGTGGATGACGTCGGCGTGGATGACGTCGGCGTGGATGACGTCGGCGTGGATGACGTCGGCGTGGAGCTGACGCTGGTGTTTGCGCTTGCGGACGCGGGCTTCATTCCCCGCGCGTGGGGTGGCGGCTCCGTTGGGCGGGCAGCAGAGCACGCAAGGCACATCGTCAGGAGCGTTGACACCACGAGCCCCGGGGGGTTCCCATGCCCTCTCGATGCGTGTTGCGCGGTGTTCACGGCTAATCCTGGCGATAACACTGGTGGGCGCCGGTTGCACCCCTTCTCGGCGCGGCACCCCCTCCGACGGGCTGAGCGCATCACGGCGCGATCTGGCGGCGCCAGCAACCGGAGCCCCGCGCGATCCGGTCGCAGCAGCGAGCGGTTCAGCGCGCGACGAAGCGCCGCCGGTACTTTCGCTTGCGACGCCGCCGGCGACGCCGCCACCCGCCAGCGTGGTGCTCGCGCGCGAGCGGGTGGAGCTGGTGCTGGTCCAGGCGCTGCCGATCGACCGGCGCGACAACTTCCAACCGTCGGGGCTGCTCTGGCACGAGGGGAAGCTCCTGACCGTTTCTGACAAGCATGAAAACGAGGTCTTCGAGCTGGTGGTGGAAGCGCAGCGTGTCAGGGTGCAAAGCTATCGGCGTTTCGCGCTGCCACCGGGGGTGGTGGAATTGGACCTGGAAGGGCTGTGTTCCGACGGCTCCGGGGGGCTGCTCTTGGCGAGCGAAGCTCAGGTGCGAGTGGCGAGGCTCACCCGTGATTCGACGTTGAGCTGGGCGACGCCGCCGCTCGATCGCTTGGGCGGATCCGTGGGGCTGTTCACGGTACCAAACGCCAAACTCGAGGGCATCGCTCGCCTCGACGACGGACGCATCGTGGTGGCTGCGGAGCGCAGCGAGCGAGGTTTGATCGAAGTGCCTGCGGACGGCGAGCTGGCGCGTGCGCTCGCCTGGAACATGGCTGCCAGTGCCTTCGATTTGCCTACGGGGCGAACGCCCGACTTCAGCGACCTCGCGAGTTTCGAGAACCAGCTCTTCGCGTTGGTCCGAGGTGCGCACCTCGTCGTTGCGTTGGAGCGGGCTTTGGCGGGCTGGGTGGAAAGAGAAGCTTGGAGCTTTGCTGCGACCGAGAACGACGACCGCTTTGGGTATCTCGATCGCAGGTACGGTGTGGCTGAAGGATTGGCGCTCGACGGTAACCGTGTCTATTTGGTGTTCGACAACAACGGAAACGGTCGCACCGCGGCCCCCGAGGACGTGCGCCCGCAGCTGTTGGTCTTCGAGCGCCCAAGTCGCTGACGCTCGACAATTCGGGCGTGCTTCGACGACGGGTTCGGAGCTGCAGCTGCGCGTGAGCGCACGGCACCGAAGTGCGACCTCTCGCTACGGGATGTGGGATCGTTCACGGTGTGCGGGGTTGTCGTTTCGGGCGGCGCGCGGGCTCGCTGAGCCAGCTGGGCTGGGCGAGCGACGACCGAATCTGCTATCGTGGCGATTGCTCATGAGTCGCACGGGACGCGTCCTCGCTTACATTGCGCTCTTGGCAGCGCCCAGCGGCTGTCAGTCGCCGGTAAAAGGCGGCGAGCTGGGAGACGCGAACGCTGCTTCGAGCGGCACCAATGGCAGCAGCGGCGGCGCCTCCAGTGGGAACACCGACGGCAGTGACGGGGCTAGTAGTGGCGGGGCTAGTACTGGAGGTGACGCGACAGGCGCCGAGGGCGTGACCCGCGTGGCGCGCCTGACGCACGATCAATACGACGCGACGGTGCAAGATTTGTTCGGCATCACGGATTCGCCGGCCACGGCCTTCGCGCCCGACGCGCTGAACGGGTTCGGCTTCGAGACGAGCATCGACCTGCAGGTCGACGCGCGCCTCGGACCGCAATACCGAGCAGCCGCCGAAGCGCTGGCCGAGCGGGTGGTGAGCGACGGCGAAGTGTTCGCCGAGGTCGTGCCGTGCAGCGGCGACGAAGCCGGCTGTGCCGAGCAGTTCATCGCAGAGTTCGGGCAGCGCGCTTTTCGGCGACCGCTGACCACCGACGAACAAGCCGCATTCGAGGCCCTTTTCGGAGAAGGTCCGACGCTGGTGATGAGCGGCGACGCGTTCCGTGACGGTGTTCGGCTGGTCGTCGAGGCGATGCTGCAGTCGCCCCAATTTCTTTACCGTACCGAGCTCAGCAACGACGTGTCGGATACTGGACTGATCGCGCTCTCGAGCTGGGAGCTGGCCACGCGCTTGTCCTACTTCGTGCAGGGCACGATGCCCAGCGAAGATCTTTTCGAGCGAGCGAGTCGCGATGAGCTGCGAACCCCAGAGCAAGTGGCGAGCGCCGTCGAGGTCCTGCTCGACTCGGAGCGCGCGACCGCGCAACTGGTGTCGTTTCATGCGCAAGCTTGGGATTTCAACCGCTTCTCGGTGATCGCGCCGGACCGCGACGAGTTTCCCACGGTGCCCGAGAACATCGTGACGGCGGCTCGCAGTGCCAGCGAACGCTTCGTTCGTGAAGTGATCGAGAGCGGCGGTGGCCTGACTGAACTGTTGACTGCCCCTTACGCCTTCGCCGACGCCGGTCTGGCCCCACTCTACGGTATCGCCGCCGGGGATGCGCCCTCGAGCATGAGCCGCATCGACTTGAACGCCGACGAGCGCAAGGGGTTCTTGATGCAGGTCGGTTTCCTTGCTTCTCACTCCTACGCGGTCGACACCGATCCGATCCATCGCGGCTTGTTCGTGGTGCGACGGCTTTTGTGCCGCGACATCGACGACCCACCGCCCGGCGCCTCGATGACACCACTGCCTGAAACCGACGAGCCACTCGAGACGACGCGTGAAGAGATCGAGCTCTTGACAGGCCAGGCGGGCTGCTTCCAGTGCCACGTGCAGATCAACCCGCCGGGCTTCGCGCTCGAGGGCTTCGACGCCGTCGGCCAGGTACGCAGCACCGAGAACGGCGTGCGCGTCGACACCAGCGGGACCATGGAGATCGACGACGTGGACATCGACTTCACCGGCCCCATGGACCTGATCGACGCCTTGGCGGCGAGCCAGGAGGCGCGCGCTTGTTACGCCTCCAAGTGGCTCGAGTTCTCTTATGGGCGGGCGCTCGCGGCCGGTGACGAGGCGGCCGCGGCCGAGCTCGCGGAGAGCGGGCTCAGCGTGCGCGAGCTGGTGGGCAGAGTCAGCGCGACCGAGGCGTTCATGCATCGCAGGCCGAACCAGGTGGAACCATGAGAATCCGTTACGAAACGGCGCGGGCGATGCGGTCGCGCTTGCCGCGTCGCAGGTTCTTGCTCGGCTTCGGCGGCGCGCTGGTGGGCTTGCCATACCTCGAGAGCCTCGCGCCCCGTGCGGCGAAGGCGCAAGACACCACGGTCAAGCGTTTCGGTGTGTTCTTCGCGTGCAACGGCGTCAACATGGACCGCTGGTTTCCGAACGGAGACTTCGGGGCGTTGACGGAGGCGCACCTGGCGGGGACTGCGAACGAGCCGTTGACTCCGTTCCGTGACAAGTTGCTGTACCCGCGTGGGGTGCACATGAGCCCGCGCGGCTGGGGACGGGACGGCGGAGGGGGCGACGATCACGGCAAAGGCATGGCCCACAAACTCACCGCTCGGTTCGCCGACGACGAGGAGTGGTTGGCGCTGGGGCCGTCCGTCGATCACGTGATCGCTGCTGAAATCAACCCAGGCGCGGACGGGTCGCGGCGGCCGCCGCTGAACCTCATGGTCGGGCGCAATGCTCGTTACCGAGGCCTCGACTTCAGCTCGTACAGCGCGTCGGGTACGGCGGTGGCTGCGATCAACAATCCCTGGAACGCCTACGCCGAGTTCATGAATCTCAACAACGACGGCCCTGACGCCAGCGAAGCGGCAGCGCGGGTCTCGGCCCGGCGCGAGAGCGTGCTCGACCTGGTTCGGGATCAGTTCGAAGCGCTCCAGCAGGGGCCGCTGAGCGCCGCCGACAAGGCCAAGCTCGAGGCCCATTTCACGTCGATTCGCGAGTTGGAACAGGGCATGACGAACTCGAGCATCGCCTGCGGCGACGCTTCGCTGACGGAGCGCGTGTCGCCTTACGAGGGTGCAGAAGAAGCGGTGGAAGAAAATGGCCAATACGCTGCGATCGCCGAGCTGCAGGTCGACATCATGGCGTTGGCCCTGGCGTGCGACTACACGCGCGTCGCGACGCTGCAGTTCGATCACGGCGCTGGCGGGCCTATTTTCGCCTGGGACGGCATGGATCACGAGTACAACCACCACAAGCTCTCGCATGGCAAGGTCAAGGATGATTGCTTCGGCGATAGCACCGACAACGGTTGCGCTGACGTCGCCGGCTACGAAGACATGCTGTTCGCCATCGATGTCTGGCATCAGCAGAAGTACGCGCGCCTGCTCGAAAAACTGGCAGGCTACAGCGAAGCGGGCGGCAGCAGCGTGCTCGACAACTCGGTGATCTTGTACACGAACGAGCTCTCCGACGGTAAGGACCACTCCTGGCTGGATTTGCCCTATATTCTGGCCGGGAGTTGTGCTGGCTACTTCAAACAAGGCGAGTACGTGTACATGGCCGACTACGAAGAGGCGCCCCACAACAAGCTGCTCAACACCATCGTGAACGCAATGGGCATCCCGTCGGATTGGTTCGGCGTCCCCGAGGGCGAGGGCGGGTCGACGATGCAGGGCGGCGTCTACGACGCGCTCATCGCGTAGCGGCGATTTGGTGCTAAACGGATAGGGTGCGTTCCGACGCAGAGTTCGAGGTCCCCCCAGCCAGCGTGTGCACTCGCTGCGGGAGCAGCATCTGCGACGGTTGTTACGCGCCCGCGGCTTCGCTCCCCAAAAGCGTGATTGCTTGGGAGGCTCCGGGTCCGCTCTCGGCCCGACTGTGGTCGACGGCGCGTGCGAGTGCGCTCGTGCCCGAGCTCGTGTTCGGCAAGCTTCGAGACGGTCCGGTGCTCGCGGCCTGCAGCTTCGCGTTGGTCGTCGAGCTCTGTGCGCTCGGGTCGCTCGCGCTCGTCGGCTTGGCCTTCGGATTCTTGGTCGCGCCCGATGTGGCGGGGGCGGTCGTTACCACCGTCGCAAGCAACGGACCGCTCGCGTGTGCCGTGGTTGCAGCGGTGCCCGTGCTCGCGGCAGTCATGGTCGGTTTGCACGCTTTCTGGGGCATCACGCTCGAGCTGGGCGCGAAGCTCGCGGGCGCCGACTGGCGCTTCGCGCGCGGACTCCGCTTCGCTTTCTACAGCTGTGGCTGGGATCTGTTGACGTCGCCAGCGGGGCTGGTGTTCGGATGCGTTTCAGGGGGCGCGTCGCGCGCATGGCGCGATACGATGTCTGCCGCTCGCGTCCCACGCACAGCGATGGACGCCTACCTGTTGCTTTCGCGCGAGCTTTCGCCCGCCCGTGTGATTCGCGCGCGACGACTCGCCGTGCTGATCACGGCAGGCCCGGTCTCGTTTGCGATTCTGGCCATGGTCTGGCTCACGGTCGCGACGATCTTGCCGGGTTAGCCTCGTGCTTTGCGCTTCGCTTTCGCCTTGCCGTTGGTCTTCCTCGGCGCAGGCGCCTTCGTGACCTTCTTCTTGCCCTTGAAGCGCGCCACGTGCGCTCGCCTGATCAGCAACCGAATCACGTCTGACTGATACAGTCCGTCTACCTCGGCTAGCTCGTGCAACATGGAGAGCTCCGCTGGTGTGAACCGGACCGCCACGAGCTCGCTTCTTCTTTCGGGGGCCATTGGCGTATGTAAAGCCGATGTTATACCCAGATGCAAGAGGCGGGTGCACGCCGCGGTCAGGTTTGCGCTGTTCTATCTACGCGGGATTATTGAATCGATAGCGTTCGAAAGCCGCACTGATCAGCACCGGATCGGTGCTGCCGTCGATGTCGCGATCCATCGAAACTGCTCGGCGCTCCGATCGAACTCGAGCGCGTCGAATCACAGTACGCAAGCCGTTAGCATCCGTGACCGGCGCGCAGGATTCGGCTGTATCCCGATTTATCTTTTCGCACGGGATCGCCCGCCTTATCGTGACCGCATGCAAAAGCCCATGATCGGCTGGCGCGAGTGGATCCAGCTGCCGGAACTCGAAATTCCTCGGGTGAAGGTCAAGGTGGACACCGGGGCGCGCAGTTCGTCTTTGCATGCCTTCGACGTCGAGCTCTTGCGGCGTAAGCGGCGCACGATGGTCCACTTCCTGGTGCACCCTCTGCAAGAGGACAACCACACGACCGTCGAGTGCCTCGCCGAGCTCGCGGACGAACGCTGGGTCAGAAGTTCCAATGGGAAGCGCGAATTGCGCCCCACGATTCGAACCAGCGTGAGCTTCGGGGGGGACGCCTGGCCCATCGATCTGACGCTGACTTCGCGGGATCTCATGGGGTTCAGAATGCTCCTCGGACGCGAAGCCGTCCGACGCAGGTTCGTGATCAATCCGGGCCGTTCATTCTTGATGAAGGCGCTGAAGCCGTAGGAGCGAACGTGAAATTAGGCATCCTCTCCCGGAGTTCGCATATTTACTCGACAACGCGCCTGAAGCAGGCGGCCGAGCAACGCGGCCACGACGTGCGCATCGTCGACTATTCGCGGTGCTACATGAACATTACCTCGCACAAGCCCGGTGTCTTGCTGGGCGGGCACGAGCTGATCTTCGACGCCATCGTTCCCCGTATCGGTGCCTCGCTGACGTTCTACGGGACGGCGGTCGTGCGGCAGTTCGAGATGATGGGGGTCTATTCGCTCAACTCGTCTCAAGCGATCTCGCGCTCTCGCGACAAGCTGCGATCGCTGCAGCTGCTCGCGCGCGACGGTATCGGTTTGCCGGTGACGAGCTTCGCGCGGTCGACGAAGGACGTCGATGGTCTGATCGACGTGGTGGGCGGGGCCCCGCTCATCATCAAACTGCTCGAGGGGACGCAGGGGGTGGGCGTGGTACTGGCAGAAACCAAGAAGGCCGCTGAGTCGGTAATCTTCGCGTTTCGCCAGCTCGACGCGAACATCCTGGTTCAAGAGTTCATCAAGGAAGCGGCGGGCGCGGACGTGCGCGCGTTCGTCGTCGGTGACAAGGTGATCGCGGCCATGAAACGTCAAGGGCCCGAGGGCGAGTTCCGGAGCAACCTGCACCGCGGCGGATCGTCGGAGAAGGTCAAGCTTACCCCCGAAGAACGCAGCTCGGCGGTGCGTTCCGCGAAGCTATTGGGGCTCCGGGTCGCCGGCGTGGACATGTTGCGTTCGCACCGCGGACCGCTCGTGATGGAAGTCAACTCGTCGCCCGGACTGGAAGGCATCGAACAGACCACGGGCGTGGACGTCGCGGGCGCCATCGTCGAGTACATCGAAAAGCACGCCGAGAAGGGCAACCGGAAGAATCGCAGCGAAGGTTGAGGCACGGGCGGTAGCCCGCTGGCCGCGCGCTCCGCGCTGGTCGGACCTCAGCCAGCGGCCCGCGTGTGGAGTTCGCTGGTGGCGCGCTTGGCTGAGACCGGCCCGGTGCTTTCGCGCGCCACGAGCTGCATGGCGTAGTCTCGGGTGACGCGTTCTGGGCCCTCGCCGCCGCGCAGCTCGTTGAGGACGAGCTCGCAGGCATCGACGCCCATTTGGCGCAAGGGTTCGGCCATCGTGGTCAAGCCGGGCCAGTACAGTTCTGCTTCGGGCAAACCTTCGAACCCCGTGACCGAGAGCTGATCCGGGATAGTGATGCCGCGCTGTTGCACGGCGCGCATGAACCCGAGCGCCATGGTGTCGTTCCCCAGGACGGCAGCCGTCGGTGCTTGCGCGGGTGCGAGTGACAACCAGTATTGGGCGTGGCGGACGCCAGCGGCGCCGTCCGAGCCCTCGGCAAACCGGGCGTCCGTGAGCGTGACGCCGAGTGCGCGCAGGCCTTCGACCAACCCTGCGAGGCGGTCCTGCATCGCGAGCGAGCGCTCTTTGCCACCAAAGAACGCGACGCGCTCGTGGCCCAGCCCGCCCAGATGGCGGGCGAGCTCGCGTCCAGCAGCGCGGTTCATCGCGCGGAGCGTGGTGCCGTCGGTCAAGTCTTGCTCGGGCGAGACACACGCAAAGGCGACCCCAGCACTCTTGGCTGCGTCGACGAGGGCGCACTCCTCGACGCCGGGTCGAGCGAAGATCAGACCGTCGACGCGACGTTCGCGGATCCACGACCAGACGGAGCCGGGTTGATACTGGCCTCGCGGCGACAGGCTGCCCAGAACCAGACTCGTGCGCTCGTCGGCGAGGCGCTGCTCGACGCCGCCGAGCAGCTCGGTGAACCACGCGCTCTGGCTGGTCTCGACCACCACACCGATGATCCCGGTGCGCCCGAGCTTCAGGTTGCGGGCGGTGAGAGATGGCGTGTAGCCCAGGTCACGGATCACTTCGCGCACGCGTGTTTTGACTGCGGGGCTGGCGTAACCACCGTTGAGCACTCGGGAGACGGTGCTCGTGGCGACTCGGGCTTGCTCGGCTACCTGGGCGATCGTTGGTTTTTGGCGCATGACGTTCACACTCTTGCTAAGGGGACGAGCTGGAGAATGCTGGCGAAAGATTGCTGGCGAAGGATCGACCGTGAGACCCGCTGCCTAGGGCGCGGCGGTCTGCGTCGTCGAACTGACGAAGATCGAAAAAAGCGTGATCGAAATCGCGACCTGCGGATCCAGCATCAAACCGGCCTCCGATGCCGCCGATGCAGAAAACGGGGGACGTGGCCGGGTCCTCGGGCCCGCGCGGCTGGCTCGGTCGCATACGACTCATGGCTGGTTCGTCGTTTCAGCCTGGCGCAGGAGTGCAGAAAAAAGCCGGCATGCTACCGTGGCGGGCGAGGAACTTGGTGAAACGGCGGCTAGGACACGAAGGCTGGAGTATGCGGAGTTTTGCGCGCGTGGGGATGTGCTCGCTGGCGTTGGGTGCAGGAGTGCTGAGTTGTTCCAACGAGTCCGAAGTAGTGAAACCAACAACGAGTTCCGGTGGGTCGAACGCGACGACGGGCGGGGGCTCGACGGGCAGTCCCGGCGGTGCGGGCGGCAGTAGCGGGACCACTGTTGGGGGCGGTGGCACACAGGGGGGCGACGGAGGCACCACGACGACGACGAGCGCGACCACGGCTGGGGGCGGCGAAGCTGGCAGCCCCGGGTTCGTCGTCCCCGAAGAACCCGAGCTCGTGTTCGAGGGCACTCAATTGCCAGGTCTCGTCTTTACGGGCTCGATCGATGGCGTGACCGATTTCGCCTTCCTGCCCGGGACCGACGACGAGCTCTTGGTGTTGCAGCACAGCGGCGCGGTGATCCACTATGCGAAGACGGAAGCTGGGAGCTTCGTAGAGCTTGGTCGCGCCACGCTGACGGATCTGTTTCACGACGAAGGTTGCGGGCTCTTGAGCCTCGCCTTCGATCCGGAGTTCCAGGACAACCGCTTCGTCTATCTCAGCCGCTGCAAGGAGCAAACCCGTTCGACCATCGCGCGCTTCGAGTTCGACGCGATCGAGGAGCTGCCTGCGACCGAGGTGGAGATCCTCTCGATCGATGCCGAGGTCGCGGATGAAGACTGGCATCGCTTCGGATCGATGGGCTTCGAACCGGACGGTGAAACGATGTGGGCGCTCGTCGGCGATCTGTTCCTGCGCGAGCTAGGACAAGCAACCACGGACCAAGCAGGGAGCTTACTGCGCTTCGTGCCCAACCGAGAACCCGACGGCGCGGGCTACGAGCCCGCCGAAGGCAATGCGTTCGACGATCCAGCTGACGGTGACCCGAGCATCTACGCCTACGGCCTGCGTTCTCCGTGGCGCGGTACCCGCGATCGCTTCGGTCGTTTCTGGATCGGCGATGTCGGCCTTTACACCACGGAAGAGGTCAATCTGGCGCTGTCTCCCGGACAAAATTTCGGCTGGGATGGTGCCGAAGGCCCATGCACCGTCGACTGCGATGGAGTGACCCAGCCGCTGACGCACTACGGGCGACTGAGCGACGAGGCCTACGTGATCGACGATCCGCTGACCGAACCCGTCACCAAGCGCGCGATCTGGGTGGGCGAGGCATATCATTCAGACCAGGATCGTTACTTCGGGCTCTTCGACGACGCGGTGATCTTCGGTGATTTCTTCACTGGTTGGGTGCGACGCTTGGAGGTCGACGAGGAGGGCACGTTGATCGGTGACGAGGCCGTAGGTCACCTGACTCAGGTCACGTCGTGGAAGATCGGGCCCGACGGCTACATGTACACGACGACGCTGCCGGGTATGTTTTACCGCGCCGTTCAGGTCACCGAGCCTGAATAGTCGTTCGAGACACCGGTTACAGGACCAGGCGATAGCCACGGCCGCGTTCGGTGGCGATGGCGTCGGCGAGGCCGGCGTCCCGCAGCTTACGCCTGAGCTCGAACAGCTGGTTGCGGGCGGAGCTGCCATCGCCGAACGCCCCGAGCGCGTCGCGCACGATCTCCGGCGCGCTGACCAGGCGGTGCCGGTTGAGTGCCAGGTACACCAGGACCTCGAACTCGGCTGGGCGGAGCATGACCCGCTGATCGCGCACGAACACTCGGCGTTGGATCAGGTCGATCGTCATCGGTCCGAGCTCGAGCACGGTGCGCGCGGGGCGTCTCAAGCCAGAATCACCGAGCGCGGGATCTTTCACGGCCTCGAGCAAGCGCGTCGCTTGAGCTACGAGCTCGCCCAGACTGGCGCGCTCGCTGACGAACACGTCAGCGCCGTGGCACAGGAACGAGGCGCGGTGTTCCGGCGTCCCCACGCACAGGACCGCGCCCGACAGCTGCGCTTGCATCAGCAGCATCTCGAACACACCTGCGTCGTGACCGATCAAGCTGGTGTCGAGGATCAAGAGCGCCGCGTTGGTGTCACGCGCCGCCGCGATGGCCGTGTGTGCCGACGAACGCGAAACGACTCTCAGCGATTCGCGCCCGGCCCACGTCATGAGCTCCGGAGGCAGCGCGCGAGCGACGGCACCGCGAACGACGGTGCGAACGCTCGGTGCCACCCGACCCAGAACCTCCAGCTTGTTGCGCCGTTCTCGTTCCACCGCTGTTGTGCGACCCCGCTGACCCGACCAGAACCGATTCCACGAAGGATTGCTCCGGCGACCCTGCGAAGTCAACGCGCATCCCCTTTTGCTGGCCACTACGGGCCTTTACGGGCGTTCAGTTCGACGAGCCACCGCTCACGCAGAGTCGTCCACGGCCTTGATCAGAGCTTCGAGCTCGGCTTCCGTGGCCAGCGAGGCTGCGGTCTCGACTACCGGGTCGTCGGTCACCCCGAGCGCACCGGCGAGGTTTCGCCGAGCGTCGACGAGCCTTACCTCGCCGCTCCGCACCAGCACGTACACGAAAGCGTCCTTGCGTTCGCTGAGCGGTCGCACCAGGTGGTAGTGCCGATCCGTGGCCACGACGGTGTCCGCGACATGCTCTTGTGCCGCCACCGCGTTCAGGCACTGAATGTGCGCCCACACGATGTCGGGATTCAGTCGCGCGCCGCGCTGACCCAGGCAACGACCCGTGGCACGATCGATGACGGCGACGCCCTTGACGCCGGAGCCCAGCATGCAGCGATCCATCAGCTCGCTGTCTTCGATGCTGACGGGGATCTCGGAGACGAAGGCGGTCTCCCACATGTTCCGGGGAGCCTCGGTGGTGGTACTGGGCGGGGGCGACGAGGCGCTCACGGCCTTCAGCTCCTCCGGATCGACGAGTTCTTCCAGATCGAACAGCAGGTCTTCGGCGTAGTTGCGGACCGCCGGGAGAAACAGCCATTGCGGATTGGAGAATTGGCGTACGCCGGCGATCTTGCGGCTGGTCCAGGCGAGCAGGCAATCCCTGAGGCGCGCCCGATCGACCAGACCCCAACGCACGAGTGTGTCGCTCAGGCGCGCGCGCGTGCGCCGGCACTCCGCCACGATCTCGCGCACCGTGTCCGAATCGATGCCCCGTTCGGGATCGAGGATGTCGAACAGCCCGCTCGGATCGTCGGAGACGTGCGCCCAGGCGACCTTGCCGCGGTGCAGGAACACGCGCGCGGTCGTATCCCGTTCGCGGAGCACCAGTTCGCCGTCGCCTTCGGCTGCGGCGTCGACCAGCGCCTGCAGCACCGCGCGCGTCGCTGGCTTGCCCGGCGTGGGGCGCCGCGATGCCAGCTTCAAACGCGCGATCAGCAGATCTGGTGGCAGCGGTTTCGTCAACAGATCGTCGGCGCCGACGCTCAAGCCTTCGATCACCTCGTCGCGTTTGGTTTTGGCGGTGATGAGCAACACGTAGGGCTGGACGGGCAGCGGTTGCTTGCGCACGCGCCGGCAAACCTCGGTGCCGCTGACGCTGGGCATCATCCAGTCCAGGATCAGGACATCCGGTGTGGGTTCGCCGAGCGCGAGCTCGAGCGCGCTCTCACCATCGGCCACCGTGATCACTTCGTGTTGTGTGCGGGTCGTGATGACGTGTTCGACCAAATGCCGGCTGACCGGATCATCATCGGCAACGACGATGCGCATCACTGACCATGATACCATGGTCTTCGTTTCGGTCGCGATGGCTGGCCGAACGGCGCACTGACGCCGCTTGTCGCTTACATGTGCTCACACTTCGGTGCGGCCAGTAGCGCCCAGCGAGGGCGGCCAGCGATCGGGCTGCTCAGGGCCCGAGCAAGGCGAAGGGGGTGCTGGAAAACCCGTCCACGTCGGCTTCGACCAGCACCGGCACCGTGAAGCCCGCTTCGAGGTCCGTGAGCGCGCTGACGTACAAGCCGTCGTCTTCGGCGAAGGCGAGCAGCAGCCCTTCCTTTGCTGCTGTAAAGCGCGCCAGCCGCAGGGAACGGGTCACCGCGCCGCGCGACGCCTGGTCGAAGGGGATCGACAGCGTCGCCTGCTGGGCCGTCCACTCGGTGTTCGGTCGCAGCACGGCCCACCCGAGCGACGACATCGCGTCCTCGTCGCCCTCGTAGTCGTCGACGTATACAGTCACCGCGGCGTCACCCAGACGTTGGATGTCGGTCTTCAGGCTCGCCGGCTCGAAGTGGGAGACGTCAGGCAGTGAGTTGTCCAAGCGGGTCTCTTCGACGAAGCCTGCGTTTTTCCACAACAGGGTGCCGAACGAAGCGGCCGTGCCCGTGGCGTCGAACAAGGCCCCTGCGACGCCGTAGGGCATGGTCCTGAGCTCGATCACCTGAGCATTGCCGCTCGGGGTGTCGGGGCGGAACTCCTCGGGCGGCCACGTCCCGTCGCTGCCGCGCAGATGATAACCGAAGCCGTCGTTCGACGCGTGTCCGCGCAGTGCGACGAGGGCACCTTCGTAATACGCGAGGTCGAACGACTCGGCGTCGAGGATGCAGCCGTTGCGCGCCAGCTCGTGGGGTGGGTCGAACTTCGACCCGTCCCACTCCTGCACGAACAGAGACTTTCGGGTTTCGGCCTGGACGGTGACCCCGACGGCGATGCGGTTCGAGGCGGAATCAGACACGGCGCGCACCCAGTTGATCGCCACGCTCCTCCCCGGTACCACCACGACCTGCGGCTCGGACCAGATGCTGCCATCGATGATCTGGTGCGCGAGTTCGCCTTCGGGTAGCGCATATACCAAGAGCGCGCGGCCGGTCTCCTGCTCGAAGGCGATGTCGAAAGCGCGCGCCGAGAGACAGTTGTCCGGTTCGCCGATCTCGAGGGTCACGGCGGGGGCGGTCAGGTCCCCGAAATGACGGTACACACGCAACTGGCACGAGTCGTCGCCCGCGCCCTGAATCGCCACCAGCGCCCAGCTTCGATCCGGTGCCATGCGCGCTTCGATGAAGCCGATGGGGTGTTCGGCGGTGTCCAACGCTTTGGGAGCGGCGAGCTCCGTGCCGTCCCACGCCGCCGCGTAGATCGTGTTGTCCGTCGTGGCGTACACCAGGGTCGTGGGCACCTCGGTCGTAGCACCGCTGCCCGTGGTCGACGCCGAGGTCGAAGTATCGCCCGCCAGTGTCCCACCATCACCGCCGATGCCTGGAGCACCGGCCGCGATGCTGCCGCCGGTGCCCGCGCCGTCAGTGGTAGTGACGCCGCCTGGGCCACCCCCGCTACCTCCCAGCGAGGCGCCGACGCCGATGTCGATCCCGCCGCCGGTCGAGGCCGCGCTGTTCGTAAAGCTGGCGTTGGAGGGTATGCTGTCGTCACCGACCTTGTCGAAGGAGTCGTCGGCGAGCTGCGGACAAGCCACGAGGTGCAGCGCGGCACTCAGGGTCACCGCTACTCGCTTCGCGCGGAAACCGCTCGGGGAACGAAGCCTCGTATTAGGGGTGAGCTGCAAACCAGTCGTGAGAGTGACCCGCGCTGCCCGGGTTGGCAATGTAGGTCTTTTTTACCTTGTCGGTCACTGCGACTGTAAACTTCTAGCGTGATGGCGTGGTCGCGCCTCGCGCTGATCCGGATCCTCGCGCCCTTCTGCCAATCGTCTAACGCCAGCTTGACATCAGCGGGCGCCCGCAGGCGCCGGGGTGAGCTCGAGCTTGGCTTCTACGCGCGCGATGCTGCCGAGATCCGTGTTCATTCCGGTGAAACGTTCCGGAATCGCAGCGCTCAGCAGGCACGATCGCAGCTCGGGATCCCCCCAGTCGCCGGAGGCGCGCAGCTCCAGGGGCTCGCCGAGCTTGTCGATGATGAAGAGCGCAGCCAGCTCGCCGCGGCTATGCGGGTGAGTCCGCAGGTAGCGGTCGTAGCAGCGCGTGCCGAGCTCGAGGCGTTCTCGGATGCGCGCTTCGACAGCGGCCTTGAACGCGGCGACCTGCTCGGGCTGCACGCTGGGGGCGTCGCGGAAATGCAGCGTGACGTCGCCCAACGCCACTCGCCCGCGCGGCTCACCCTTCGCGGCTGCGGGCGGGTCGGGCAGCGGCACGCGCTGGAACTCCGTGACCTCTCCCGGGGCGGCCGCCGCGCGCGCCAGCGCGAACAGACCGCAGGGCTCGTAGCTCGCGAAACGCTTCCTGAGCTTGTAGGGATGCCTGAGCTCGGTGCCACGGTAGTGTTCGCTCAAGCCCCGCAAGCGGCACGCAGCTTCGGCGGCTTGGTAGCCGAGGTCGTGGTTCCGGAGCGCAGTCAGCTTCAGGAGTCGTTCGCAGGCCGCGAGCTGGTCCTGCTTGCAAGCGGTTCGCTCGCGGTCCACGGCGGCGATGCGCTCGGCCACCTCGTCCCGGCACACGCGCGCACGGCTCGGCTCGAGGTGACAAGCCTTTTGGTAAGCGGCCTTCGCGGACGCCAGCGAGTCGAGCAACCAAAAATCGCCGAGCTTCTCGCAGCCGCGCGCGTCCCGCTGCTCGCACGCACGCGACAGCAGCGTCTGGTACTGATGCTCATTGCCGATACCCAGCGCAATGCTGGCCTCCGCGGCGAGCAGGCACGCGCCGGGCTGCTCGGCATTGCACGCGAGCGTCAGCATCCTCGTGCGTCGCGTGGGATGCTTGTCGTCGACGGCGGACATGCAACCCGCCTTGCCGTGCACCCCGTGCTCGCAGGCCCGCGCGCAAGCGACGCGATCGCCGCTGGCGCAACGCCGCGCGGCCAGGTCGTCCTCGCGGGAGCGCGCGCACCCGACAGCCGTGACACACCCGATGAGCGCGGCCAGCCCCCCAAGTCCGGCGAGCTTCACGCTGCTGCCCCGAACGGCCGGCGCGAGAGCCCACTGTGGACCACGGGTGGCATCCGAGCGCTCGTACTCAGAGTCGTTGCCACACGAGGGTGAAATTGTTGGCAGGCATCCGGAGCGTGTCCGCGAGGCGGAAGCCGCGCTCTCGAGCGCACGCGCTGAGATCGTCGATGTCTCGTACGCCCCAGGTGGGGTTCTGCGCCCGCAACGAGGCATCGAAGTCGGCATTGCTGGCAGACGTGTGCACGCCAGAGCTGCGGTAGGGCCCGTAGGTGATCAACAGCGCACCGGGTGATAGCACCCGCTGCGCGCCCGAGAACAGGCCCTCGGCGACGCTCCACTCACTGATGTGTAACAGATTGGCGCAGAACACACCCTCGGCCGCGTTGACGGGCCAGGTGGCTGAGGCGGCGTCGAGCGCTACGGGCGCCTTGAGATTGGGTAGGCGCGCCTGCGTCACCCGCGCGCTGAGGACGTCGAGCAGCTCCGGATCTTTTTCACTGGGTTGCCACGTCACTTCGGGCAGCCCGGCCGCGAAGTGCACGGCGTGTTGTCCCGTACCCGCGGCGATCTCGAGCACCAGCCCCCGATGGAAAAGCTCCGTCAGCACCTGCAGGATGGGTGCCTTATTTCGCTCCGGGGCCGGCCACGTCGGAAGGCTGAAGTCCATGGCGCACGGACGCTAGCACGGTATGCTGGCAGCCGGCGAACGCCCGTGTGACGAGCGCTCAGGGAGTCGGCGGTGTGAACTTTGGCGCAGCTGCGGGTGCAGGCGCAGCTGCGGGCGCAGGCGCAGCTCCGGGCGCAGGGGCCGCCCCGGTGGTCCCCGGCGCCGCCTTGCCATCCGGTTGCTTGCGCAACCCGATGTTGTACGTCGTCTCTTGGCCGTCGAGGATGAGCTTGCGGGGCCAGTAGCCATCGCGGATCAGCACCAGGAGTTTGCGCTCGCCCGGGAGCACCTCGATCTGCTGACCGCTCCGGCCGAGCCGCTTGCCCTTATGGTAGATCTCCGCTTCCGGCGGATAGATGTGCACTGTCACCACGACCGGTGTGCCGCTGGCGGGGGCTTCGGGCGCCGCTGCGGCGTCGGCGGATGCGGCGGATGGGGTAGGGTCGGCGTCAGCGCCAGCGCTGGCTCCAGATTCTGCCGGGCTGGGCTCGACTGCGCTGGGCTCGACTGCGCTGGGCTCGACGGGTTGGGCTGGGCTCGGCTCGGCTGCGGGGGCGATGGGCGAGGCTGGGGCGCTGCTCTTGGCGGACTCGGGTTGGCTCGCCGGTTCGAGCGGCAGGTGCGAGCGCTCGCTCGCTCGATCGCTGCCGCTGGGAGCTCGCAGGGCCAACCCGACACCGGCGATCGCCACAGCAGCGGCGGCGAGCCCGTAGAGGAGGGCCGCGCCCTGCTTCGGTTTGCCAGCGCGCGGGGGCTCGCTCGCTCCGGCGTCGGAAGCAACGGCGACGCGCGGCGGTGCTGCGGACGACGGCGGCGTGCTGGGCGCGCGAGGCGTGGTCTCGCGCGTGACAGGGGCGGTGGTGGCTGGCAGCTCTGTCGCCGGGGTCTCGCTGGTTCGGCGGAGCTCGCTCGGGGGGGCAGGGCGCGGCGGCTCGGAAGTGAGCGCTGCGGCTGGGATCTCGCGCGTCGCTGCGCCGGGCGCCGGCGGCGCACTCTCGGTCGGGCTGGTCACGGGCCGCGGTGTGGTCGGCGGCATCGATGAGGCGGAGGCCGCCGTCGGCACCGGCGTCGGTGGCACGCTCGACGAGCGTACGCCGAACGCGCCCCGGCCGGTGCTGAAGGCCGCTCGCTCGAACCTTGCTATCGAATCCTCGCTGATGGGCGGCTCCGACGGAGCGGGGGCGGCGCTCGTCGTTCGGGGGGGTGAGCTCGGACCGGCGGCAGGCGCGGGCGCTGCGTGTGTGCGGTCGAACCCCGCGGCTTCTTCGGGGAGCTTGGGAGCCAGCGGAATTTTCGGCTTCCTCAACTGGTCGGCGTTGACGGCGTCGTCGGGCCACTCGGAGTCGATTTCTTCCGTGGCGGGCGAGCCGCTCTGCTGGGCCTCCTGAGCCGCCTCGATCAGCGCGCGCTCCGGGGTCGTTGCCTGCGGAGCCGGGGCAGGCTCGGCGTCGTCGAGTGCCCACTCATCGTCAATGTCAGCCGTGGGGGCCGCAATGGAAGAGATCGTCGGGCTTCCCGATTTTCCAGATGCTTCTGCCATAAACCTCTAGTGGCTCTCGCGCGTTTCGGAGCTCTGCCGGAGCACCAGCGAAGCCCCGGCACGTCCGATTTCTCGGACGCCGCGAATATTGCAGGTTGATGGCCACAATTCTAGGGCCTGTCCCTGAATTGGACGATGGCCCCGTGAACGTGAACGTAAACGTGCCCGTGCCCGAAGAAGCGCAACCGATGCCGAGGTGGGGCCGATGGCTGGAGCATGAGGCTCGATCATGAGGGATTGGAAGTGTAT
>JAICQQ010000369.1 GCA_025937785.1 Polyangiaceae bacterium | reverse complement strand
GCTACCGCTGATCAGGGGGCGTTTGGGCGCTTCGACGGTGCGCTGGATGGTGTACGCTCGGCCTTGGCCTCGGAAGACAGCCAGCGGCACTCGCTTGCCGACGACCTTGGCTCCGAGGCTCTGCACGTCGTCTTCGTAGCGCAGCAGGATGTCGCGCCAGGGTTCACTCGGCGAATCGGGCCGTTCGTACAGCGCGAACGAGTAAGCATTCGGCGAGATGTACTGGACGTGAGCCTGCCCTGGGCTGTTGTCTGCGTCCCGCATCATCCAGTCTTTAGGGCGGGACAGGTGTACGCCGCCTCGTAGCACCGTCACCCCCATGTACTGGGGCAGCGGAGGGTCTGGTATGAGATCGAGAGGAGGGTAGAGCTGCTCGAAATCGGTGGAGCCCTCCCCGGTGGCGACCGCCCAATCATAAAAGACTCGGTTCTTGTCGGCCGATTCTCCAGCACCGCTGCAACCGGCGACGAGGAGAGTTCCCGCGATGATGATCCACGCCTTCAAAGCCCGTGCAGAGTACCAAACCTCGCGCCGCAGTCGCAACCGATCGCTGCCGTCTGCGAGCCCCCGCGGGTTTGATCGTTTTTTCCGTGAGCGCTTTCCTTCGCACCAACTCCGGTTTAAAGAATGCGTCTGGATGTCGGCGAAGTTCCTCCTCGGTGCGGTCGTGGGAATGGCCTGGGTCACGGGTTGCGGGCAACCGGCCCGTTTGAAGATGACGGACGGTTCCGATTGGCGTGCCTATGCCCAGACTCGCGAGGGAGACACCCCGGGCGGCGAGCTGGACGAACTGCGCTTCAAAGACGGACTTTGCGAGGGGGAGCCCATGAAACCCGAGCGAATTCACCTCTCCGAAGCAGCCCTCATCCGGTTCCTCAAGGCGCAGCAGTTGGACGTGCGGATCGAGCGCGCGCGCGCCGATCTCGTGTTCGCCATCGTCACAGGTGCAGGGACTTCATCCCCGATTCGGTTGCGCGTCGCCATTCTCGACAACGCCGACCAGGCCGGGCGCGAGCTGCATGAAGCGTTGCTCGAGCATGGCGAGGGATCCTGGGGCATCCACCGCTCGAATCTGGCGGTGCTGGGGCCGGTCGCGCCGCACACCGATTCCATGGTTTTTGCCGCGAAAACCAAGCTGGCGTGCTGGGGTGTCTTCACCATTGCTGGACAAGACGATACCTTCGTCGTGCCCGGCGGCTACATGGAAATTTGAACACTTCCCGCGCCCTGGCACGCCCGTGTCGGGGGTGAGCGTCACATTCGTCCTGCCCCCGCGGCCCGGCAAAAGATTCACGCGCCCCGCAGGGTGTTGTGAGCTACTGCGTGAAGCATGCCGACACGCCGGGACTTGACCTTCACGCTGTCCACCGGAAACAACGAGCAGCCTGGTGACGAGGGCGCTGCGACGGGCGGGCACGGGCCCGGGCTTCGCTTTCTGGTGCTCGGTGACTTCTCCCGGAACCAACGCAGGCCTGCGGTATTCAAGAGCCGGCGCGTCACCTTCGACAACTTCGACGAGGTGCTCTCCGTTCTGACGCGGTCCTTCGGGGCGCTCGACCAGTTTCACCCCGACTTCCTCGCGGATACCGACGCGGAGCTGCAGCAGCTACTCCAGCTGCGCCGTCACCTCAAGGAGCCCACCAAACGCCAGGCGGCACTCGAAGAACTGGTCCGACTGCAGCAGCGCCTCGGCGCTCTGAAGGTCGAGCCCGAGTCGCCCGCTTCGGCATCCGCCCAGCCATCAGAAGCGGAGCCCGAACTACTGGCACGCCTCTTGGGAGGGCGGGCGACGGCGGTGACGCCCGAGGCTCCCGCGGCTCACGCACCCCCGCCTGCGACGGGTACCAAGGCCGCGGTGGATCGCTTCGTGCAGCACGTCTTGAAGGCCTCTCCGGCTGCGAGCCCCGTGTCTACCGATCGAGGGGCTGACGACTTGGTGATCGAGCTGCTCAACGCGCGCTGCCGGACTGCGCTGCTCGAGCCGGACTTTCGAGCGCTCGAGCGCGCTTGGCGTAGCCTGCATTGGCTGGTAAGCCGCCTCGAAAGCGAGCAAGGCGAGGTGCACGTCTTGGATATTTCGAAGACGGAACTGACCGAGCATTTGGCGGCGCACGCGCGCAATCTCGATGCGTCCCCGCTCGTACAGCTGCTCTGCGATGACGCGGACGGTTGGGACTTCCTGATTGGGGACTACAGCTTCGGATTCGACATTCAGGACCTCGTGTTGCTCGGCAACCTGGGAGCCATCGCTGCGCGCGCGGGTGCCCCGTTCCTCGCCCATGGCGATCTGAGCCTCGCCGGCTGCCCGAGCCCCGACCTCCTCGAAACGCCCGGAAGCTGGTCCTTCGGCGACCCGGAGCTCGCCGCGCTCGCCGAACAAGTGAGGAAACACCCAGCTGCCCAATGGATCGGTCTCGCGGCTCCGCGCTTTCTGTTGCGCCATCCCTACGGCAAGCGCAGCGATCCCATCGAAAGCTTCCCATTCGAAGAGCTTCCTGCGGACCCCGAAGTCGAGCGGTTCCTGTGGGGGAACCCTGCCTTTGCCTGTGCCTGGATCCTGGGTCAGGCGCATGGCCGCGGTGGAGCGCGCTGGCCGCTGCGGCAAATGAGTCACGTCCCTGACCTGCCCATGCCGTGTTTTACGGCCCACGGTGGTGACGACATCCAGTTGCCGCTCGAGTTGTCGTTGACCGAGGCCGCACAAGCCACCCTCGCGCAGCACGGCTTGATCGCGTTTGCAGGCAGTCGCAACTCGAATCGCATCTCGACGCCCTCGCTGCACGCCCTCGCTTCGAGCTGAGCCTCGAGTCGCTGGCGGCGTGAAGATTTTAGCGGGCGCGCGTTAACTCCGCGCCGGATGCGTTAACTGATAAATCTGACAAAACTCATATTGGTCGCGCTAGTCGCGGAAAAATCCGCAGCGCGGTGCTCGTACGTCGCTCGTTCACATTGAGCGCGCCGACATGATCGAAGGCTCCGTGACGAATCGAGCTGGCGCCTGGACGAGATCGCAATTGTCAGCATAGACTCGAACGAGTCAGTGCGAATCATCTCAAAGGTCAACGACGCGACATGACGCTGCTGCGAACCGCGCGGGTTATCACCACCCTGGGCGACGACGTTCTCTTGTTCTTTTCGATGGAAGGTACCGAGGCGCTGGGGCAAGCGTTCGAGTACGAGGTCGAGCTCTTGTCGGCGGACGAGCAGATTGATCTGGCTAACTTGCTCGGGCAGCCGATGCTGATAGCGCTCGAGCTGCCGAACCTGCAGGTTCGCGAGTTCACCGGTTACGTCACGCGCTTCTTGTTGGTCGGCACGCTCGGGCGCTACGTGCGCTATCGGGCCACGCTCCGGCCTTGGCTGTGGATGCTGTCTCGGCGCAGCAACTGCCGCATTTTCCAGAACAAGACGGTGCCGCAAGTGATCATGGGAATGTTCCGTGAGCACGGTTTCAGCGACTTCGAAGACAAGCTCTCTACCGGGTACCGCAGCTGGGAGTACCTGGTTCAGTACCGCGAGTCCGATTTCAACTTCGCCAGCCGCATGATGGAACAAGAAGGGATCTACTACTACTTTCGTCATGCTGAGGGTAAACACACGCTGGTGCTGTGCGATTCGTACAGTGCTCACAAGCCCGTACCCGGCTACGAGGTCGTGCCGTACATAGCCCAGTCGCGAGACCACGTGATCGACGACCACATCGACTCGTGGCGCGCGATGCGTCAGATCACCTCTGGCGCCTTCGCATCCGACGACTACGACTTCGAAGCGCCGCGAGCGAAGTTGGGCTCGACCTTGCGGCCCGGCGGCGATTACCCCGGGGGTGACTACGAGATCTACGATTACCCGGGCGAGTTCGAGGACAACAAACAGGCCGACGCGCAGGTGAAGGTGCGCCTGCACGCTGAGCTTGCCCAGCACGACATCGTGCGCGGCGCCGGAAACGCCCGTGGCCTGCATGCGGGCGCCCTCATGAGGCTCGCCGACTTCCCGCGCCTCGACCAGAACAAGGAATACTTGCTGCTGACGACCAGCATCAGCATTCGCTCGGAGGGGTACGAGTCGCTGATCGATGCCACTGCCGCGCCCGAAGAGCCGAACTTCCGTGTCAGCTTCAGCGCTATCGACTCGAAGCGCAACTTCCGAGTGCCGCTGAGCACGCCGAAACCCGTCGTGCGCGGCCCGCAGACCGCCGTCGTCGTTGGGCAAAACGGCCAGGAAATATGGACCGACGAGTACGCTCGCGTGAAGGTGCAGTTCCGCTGGGATCGAGAGGGCACGTTCGACGAGAACAGTTCGTGTTGGGTACGCGTGGCGCAGGTGTGGGCGGGTAGCGGCTGGGGCGGCATCCACATCCCCCGGATCGGGCAGGAAGTCATCGTCGACTTCCTGGAAGGCAACCCCGATCGACCCATCATTACCGGTCGGCTCTACAACGCCGACAACATGCCGCCTTACGAGTTGCCTGCGAACCAAACTCAGAGCGGCATCAAGAGTCACAGCACCAAAGACGGCGGCCAGGACAATTTCAACGAGATCCGTTTCGAAGACAAGAAAGGTGAAGAAGAGCTGTTCATCCAGGCCGAGAAGAACATGACGACGCTCGTCAAGAACGACCAGTCGACGCAGATTCTGAAGAATCGCACGCTGACGATCGGTGAGAACGACACGATACACATCGATGGCAGTCAGAGCATTTCCATCGGCCACCCCGACAAACCGCCGCGCACGAGCAAGATGAACATCGTCGGTACGCACAAGCTCGATGCCAGCGACTGCATGGATTTTCAGGCACCGAACCACATCAAGCTCACGGTTGGCGGAAGCTCGATCAACATCACACCCAACAGCATTACGCTCACGGCGGGGGGCGGAGCCTCGATATCGATCGACTCGAAGATTACCGCAACCGCGGCAGGCAAAGCCAAGGTTACTCTCGACGACAAGGTGGAGGCGAGGTCGGCGAATGGCTCGCTCTTGCGTCTGGATCCCAACGCCTATCTCGAGGCGAGCGGAGGTGGCAGCGTGCTGGTCGATCCGAACGTGTTGGCCAAGTCCAAGAGCGGCAGCAAGGTGCTCATCGACGCCCCCAGCGTAACGCTGGAAGCGACCAAGATCACCGGCACGGGCAAGGCCGAAGTGAGCTTCAACGGCGGGGGCAGTTCGCTGAAACTCAACCCGGCGAGCGCCGACCTCAAAGGCAAGATGTGCAACGTCGGCGGCACCGCGACGATCTCCATCAACGCCCCCATGGTCATGATCAACTAGCAGCAAAGGAAGCGCGATGGGACAACCCGCAGCCAGACTCAGCGACATGCACGTATGCCCCATGGTGACGCCCGGGGCACCGCCGGTGCCTCACGTCGGAGGTCCCGTCAGCGGACCCGGGTGCCCCACGGTTCTCGTCGGAAAGCTGCCCGCAGCGCGCGCGACCGATATGGCGGTCTGCGTCGGACCACCCGACGTGATCGCCAAGGGCTCCACCATCGTGTTGATCGGCGGTATGCCTGCGGCGCGTCTTGGCGACCTCACGGCCCACGGGGGCACGATCACCGTGGGT
This sequence comes from Polyangiaceae bacterium, assembly GCA_025937785.1. Classification (GTDB taxonomy): domain Bacteria; phylum Myxococcota_A; class Polyangia; order Polyangiales; family Polyangiaceae; genus JAICQQ01. The sequence goes on along the minus strand of JAICQQ010000369.1, from coordinate 128 downwards.
CTGCCGACGGTGTTGATTGGTGACGCGGGTTCGGCGCAGGCGGATGCACTGAGGAATGCCGCCGCCAACGGCACGCCGTTCGCGGAAAACTGCCCCTGAACCATGTTCGTCGCGCTGAACTCGTTGCT
>JAICQQ010000386.1 GCA_025937785.1 Polyangiaceae bacterium | reverse complement strand
GTCGCAGGTGGCCACCGGCACCGGTACCACGGCATCTGACACGACCGCGACGAGCACCGGTTCTGTAGGCATCGAAACGAGCGGCGTGAGTGCGTCCCCCAGCGTGAGCGCGACGGGCGGCGCCAGCGCGACGGGCGGCGCCAGCGCGACGGGCGGCGCGATGGGTACGAGTACGACGACCACGACGACGGCAATAGCCGCGGCGTCGAGTGCCGGCGGCGCGTCCAGCGTGAGCTCGAGCACCGACGCGGCGCTCACCACGAACGGCATGGGCGGCACGGGCGGCAGCGGAGGCAACGGGACCGACTGCGAAGGAGGTAAGGTGGTGCATTTCGTTTATTTCGTGGAGGCCGACGCCACCTACAGCGAGAGCGAGCGCGCGGACATCGAGACGCAGGCTTACAACTTCCAGCAGTATTGGTACGAGCAACTCGGGGTCACATTCTATCTGAACGATCCCGTCGTAGATGTGATCGAGGCCGACCACGACAGTGACTGGTACCTGAACACGCCCGACGGGCTTCACAGCGACCAGCGTTGGTATCGGCTGGGAAACGTGAAAAACGAGGTCTACGAAAAGCTCGGCATCGACGACTTCGACCCCAACCATCGCGTCGTCAATTATCCCACGACACGCCACGACGGGCGGGTGGGGGGCAACTTCGGCGGCGCCTGGATGGACGGTGACGACCTCAGCTGCATGGCCGAACCGGACGGAGTCAACTATCCCTACGACGACGGTAGCGCCGCGCACTGCCTGGGGCACGTCGCTCACGAGTTTGGTCACGTGTTGGGGCTCGACCACCAGGGACCCGAGACCGATTGCATGCAGTACGGATTTTACGTCAGCTTCACCGACGGCGAGATGTGCGATTTCTCGGCCGAGAACGTCGCCGAGATTCTGGCAGAGCCGAACAACCAAGGCTGGTTCGAAGCCGCGCTCGGCGAGACCTGCCGCGGCCTCTAGCGGATGACATGCGTCGGTCGACGCGACGGCGCCTAGGACCAGCGTTGGCTACTCGGGCACTCGACAACCGATGCGCTCGGTAGCCACGACGATGTCGTCGTAGAGAATGGTCTGCGTGTCGCTCACCGTGAGTCCGCGGCTCTCGAGCTCGGCCTTCTTGTCTGCCGAGCTGCCACGCTCGTAGTAGGCGTCGAGGATGATGGACTTGAACAGCACGTCGTCGCTCGAACGAAAGTCGAAGCCCTCGAAGGGCACGGGCTCGGTGCACGCCGAGAAATCGCAGCCTCCGGTGTGAAACTGCGCGCGTAGCCAGGTCCCTGTCGGCTCGCCGGGCCGGTAGCGCCCCACGAGCTCGTTGTTCACCCATAGCTCGAGCTCGCCGTCCGAGCTGCCCACGCTGTTCGCCTTGGCGCCGATCTCGATGCAGGTCCAGGCATCGCGCTCGAAGGGATCTTGCGGGTCGGGCTGAAAGACGTTGCCGTAGTAATAGGTCGTGCCCTGGTCGCCCTCGCAACCTTCCACGGCCGTACCGTCGTTGCAGCGCCCGGAGCGCATCTCGTACCAATACACGTAGAAGTTGAACACGTCGTCGTTGCTCGCGTCCAAGTCGAACCAGAAGCCCTCGTCGCCAGGGGGTACCGTGTTCGCCAGACCGCTGGAGCTCCAAGCTTCGGTACCCGCGGCCACTCGCACCCAGTGGTGAGGGTTGGGCGCTACATCCGCGAACCACGCATAGAATCGCCAGTACATCTGTGGCACGCGCCGCTCGAAATCGAAGCGGCTGGCAGAAGAGATGTATTCGTCCTGCTCGAGCTGCGCCGTCGTCACGGTCGAGCGCAAGTATCCCGATCCAGACTGCGCCTGGTCCGGGTCCTGTTCCATGAACAGGTGCTCGGTGTCCTGCTCGGGGCTGCTCCAACGACCCCAGCCCTGTTCGAAGTCATCGTGGAACAGGACGCTTGCGTCGTCGCCGATGCCGACATCGCCCGGGTAGCGCTCGCTCAAAGGTCCGCTGCCGCCTGCCGCGCTGCTGCCGCCTGCCCCGCTGTCCGCTATTCCGCTGCCGCCTGCCCCGCTGCTGCCGCCGCTGGCCGTGCTCATACCGTTGCCGGAGGTCGTTTCGCCGCCCGCCCCCGAGCCGTTGGAGTTCGAGCCGCCATTCGCCGTGGAGGTTCCCGCACCGGAAGCATCGCTGCCGCTCGAGCCGCCGCTCGCCGACGAATCGGTGGCCCCAGAGTCGGTGTTGGCGGACGAACCTCCACTCCCGCCCAAGGCACCCGTCGAGCTCGAACTACCGCCTGCTCCTGGGCTATCGGAGCTACTGCTCCCGGACTGTCCTTCGCCGGAGTCGCCGCAAGCCGAGCCCAGAAGGAGCACGAGCACGAGCACGAGCACGAACCCAAAACCCCATCGACGCCCTGTCATGATTCAAGCAGTGTCACATGTTTTCGTCGGCTTGTGCTAGCGCTGCTGCGTGCAAGCGGGCGCCCCCCGCGCTACGATGGCCGCCGGGAAGGGTGGCAGAGGTATGACTTTAGAGATTGCCACGCGAGCCGGTCGCACATTGGTGTTTCTGTCTCTTTCGTTGGGCGGCCTGCTCGCTTGTGGGAGCTCCGAGTCTTCCAGCTCGGCGGATGGTCCGGCGGCATCGAATGGCTCGAACTCCGTTGGAGGCTCGGCCGCCATGAACAGCGCTGCGAATGGTGGGAATGCCGCTGGTGTCGATGGAGGCGCGATTCAAAGCGCGACCAGCACGAGTTCCAGCACCAACGGCGCGGTATCCACCACTGGCCTTGCTACCAGCACTGCGCAGGGCGCGGGCGGCAACGGCAGCGGCAGCTCTACCGGTGGTTCCACAGGTTCTACGACGGGTGCAGCGGGCAGTGACGGTACGGGCGACGACGCGGGACCGACCTACGTGTATGTGGGCAGCGGGAGCTTCACAGGCGAGCCGGGCATGATCACGGTGTACTCATTGAATCGCGCGACCAAGACGTTGACGTTGGTCGGCGATCACCCCGCGGGTGGCTTGGCCGCGTTTCTGGCCATCGACGCCGAACGTGGTCGGCTGTTCTCGGCCGATTCCATCAACGGGGGCGTTCAGAGCTTCTCGATCGATCGTGAGACCGGCATGCTCACCAGCTTGGGAGCGACCGCCAACGACAACAGCCCCGTGTTCCTGTCGCTGACCGGAGACGGGCAGTACCTGCTCGCCGCGAGCCTCACCGAAGGCGCTATCGATGTCTATCCCATCGATGAGAGCGGTAAGGCCGCAGGCAGCCTGGGCGCAACGGCCATGGGCACCGAAATACGTTCGGTGGTCATCGATGATCAAAACAGAGTCTTCGCCGCCGCCGCGGACCTCGGTCAGATTGCGCCGTACGATTTTTCCTCGGGAACTTTGACTCCGGGTGCGTCCTCGACGGAGTTCGATTCCCCGGGACAGCTGTTCCTGGCCTCGGAAAAACTCTACGCTGTGTCCCAAGAAGCCGACAAGTTGGCGTCGTTTTACGTCTTGGACGATGCCCTCGTTTTGGATTGGGAGCTCCCCCGGCTTGGAAGCAGCACGGGGGACGGGGCGGACATCCAGGTGACACCCAGCGGCAAGTACCTGTACGCAACCAACCTGGATCCCGAGAACAGCATCGTTGCTTACGACATCTCCGGAAGCGAGCCGGTGTACCTCGGGCACCAGTCCACGCGCGGCGGTTCTCCCCTCGACCTGGCCATCGACCCGGAGGAAGAGCTGGTCATCGTCGGCAACATCACCAGCCCAACCACGCTGGAGATCTTCTCCATTCAAGCGGACGGCACGCTCCAGCATGAAAGCACGGAAGCCACGACCTTCACGCCTTTCTCCGTTGGTATGGTGCAGTTCTGAGCTCGCCACGAAGGCCGAAGCGCGAAGCGGCCGGCGACACCGAGACGATGCTCGCGACCTCCGCCGTTCGTCAGAACTGTGCGATGAACTCCCAGGCCAGCGGCGGCACGAAGGCCTTCAGGCCATCATCTCCGCCCGACATCCCGTCACTGATGCTCGACGGGGTGTGCGCACCGTCGAACGTGCAGACTTTGACGGGATAGCCCGCCTCGCACCCTTCGAAGTCGTAGCAGACGTGGTCCCGGCTACCGCCCATCGCCGTCTGGATCTCACCGGGATCCGCGCAGCCGTTGGCCTCGGCGTGCTCGAGAGCGCAGTACTTCCCGCCCGTCTTCTGCTGGTCGCTGTTGACCCACGGACAGGTGCCATCACTCATGCCGGTGATCCCAAAGTACGCCACGGGCCCCGCATTGGAATTTTGCGGCTGACCGGGTAGATTGTAGTTGGCCGCCGCCATGGTGACAGCACCGCGCAGCTTCGTCTGACGAGTGATTGACAGAGAATAGCTCATCATCGCTCCGAAGCTGAAGCCCGTGGTAAAGACCCGGCTCTCGTCGATGCACAGGTGGTCGGTGATGAGTGCGAGTAAGTCGTCGAAGAGGGCAACGTCTCGGTTGAAGTCCCAGGGAAAGTTGCCGATACCCTGGGGTGCTACGAAGATGGCGGGCTGGTTCGCCGCGGTCGCTTCCCGATGGAGCCCGAAGTAGGCATAATTTTCGGCGTCGAAGTTAGGACCATCGAATGCGGGATATAGGCCATTCGCATTGCCGTCGGCCGAACCGTATGCCTGATGCCAGGAAAAGATCAGGCGATACGGGTGCGTCGGATCGTAATCCGCCGGAATGTCGACGATGTACTGGCGATTCGAGCCACCGACGTTGATGCTGAGTTTAACCGACGTGGGAAGGCCGTCGGGGACTGACGAGCCGCCGGCTGTCAGCTGTTCCGCACCATCGCTGACGCTACACCCGTTGCTCGGGCGGACGTCGCCGGGCCCTCCCGTGCTTCCCCCGCTGCCGCCGCCCATGCCCCCACTTTCGCCGGTCGAAGAGTTAGCGCTGCTGGTGCTCGCGCCGCCTGCGCCGCCGGTCGTGGTCCCGCCGGTCGTGATCCCGCCGGTCGTGGTCCCGCCGGTCGTGGTCCCGCCGCCCGTAGTCGCGCCGCCCGTAGTCGCGCCGCCCGTAGTCGCGCCGACCGTAGTCGCGCCGATCGCGGTCCCGCCTCCGGTCGTGGTCCCGCCGATACCCGTCCCCAAGCCACCGGTCGATGAGCTAACGCTGGTCGATGC
>JAICQQ010000459.1 GCA_025937785.1 Polyangiaceae bacterium | reverse complement strand
TGACGAGGCCGCGCCGCCAGCTCGCTGGGCGCACTTGCCGTCGGGGGCTCGCGAGGTGTTGGGGCTGTACGAGCAGCGCGCCAAGGAGCTGTGCTTTCCCGGGGTGACCTTCGAGTCGTTGTCAGCCCAAGCCGATCGGATCGAGCAATTCGCAGAGGACGTCGAAACGGCCAAGCTCGCCCTGGCTGCGGCGCAGGAGGCCCAGCAGGCTGCCGAGGCGCAGGTCGTCGAAGCCACCAAGCGTGCTTTCGCCTATGCGCAGGTCTACGCTCAAGAGCACGCGGAGCTCAGGACCGATCTGGAAGGGTTCGCTTATGCGAACGCTGACAAGCCGCGCCGCAAGAAGCGTGAGCTCCAGGAGGGTCAGCCACGAGGCAAGCAGGCCGCGGACGGCGCCGCTCGGGAAGCGGCAACCGCTAGCGAGACGGCGACCGCTAGCGAGGCCGAAGACTGAAGGTCCTCAGGGCGACGGGACCAGCTCCAAGAACTTCTCGACGTAGCGCTCGCCCATGATCTTGGCGCTGGCTTCGTCGAAGTGAGCGATGTCGTGGATGGCCGTGCCCGCGGCTGAGACGACGGCGGAGTTGGGGACATAGTCAGGGATCTGGTCCACGTAGGCGTTGTGCTTTTCCCACTGGCTCGGGCCTATTTGCCCAGCCAAAAACGGGACTTCTTCGCCTAGGCCCAAGTCGGCGCGCAGATCGGCGATCACCGTGGCTACCCTGCCGAGCCACTGATCGCTCATCATCTGGTTGTCGTCCGACTCGCCTTGGTGCATGAGGATGGCGCGGATCCGGCCTTGCTGTTGGGCGAGGCGGGAGCGCTCCACCGTCATCTCGTAGGCGTTGGCATAGCCAGGAGGAATGGGAGCCTGCGTGCCCCCCTCCTTCAAATAAATGGAGATGAGCTGTCCCGGGATGGCGTTCGGAACTAGACCGATCTTCGAGTCGGGCCATTCCTCGGCCAGCTTTGCCCCGAAGAAGTCGGCAAGCCCCAGACCGATGCCACCGGTGGCCCAGTGGCAGCCGTGCAAGGGTGGTTGGGCAGGCAACCATTCGCCCGCCGTCTGGTCCAGGCTCTCGCAATCGAACTGCACCATGAAGGTGACCCGTTCGTTGATCGGCCAAGGCTCGCTCGGCATCGGCGACATCCCCGACATGTTCGATTGCCCGATGAGAATGAAGAGCTCTTTGCCGTCGAAGGTGCCTCCGGATCCGGTGGTGGTCGCGCCCGCGCTGGTCGTGCCCGTGGCTGTCGTGCCTGCAGCTGTCGTGCCTGCAGTGGTCGTGCCCGTGGCTGTCGTGGCTGCTGTGGCCGTGCTCGTGGTGGTGGTGCCCGCGGTCGTGCCGGTCGTTGTGCTTGCCGTCGTGCCGGTGGGGGTCGTGCCTGCGGTGGTGATCCCGACTCCGCCTGTCGCGCCGGGACCACCCGTGGTCGCCGCTGCGCCTGTGGCTCCGGGGCCAGCTGTGGTCGCCGCTCCGCCAGTAGTCGCTCCGCCGGTCGCGTTGCCGCTGCCTGTTGCAGTCGGCGCGCCACCGGTGTCCGCGGTCCCTCCTGCGTCGTCGCTGGCGCTGCTGCAGCCGGCAAGGAGCAGACCGAGAAAGACGGTGGGGGTGAGGGGCGCCCGAAGCCTGCCGATGTGCCGCATGTGTTTGGGGTAGCGCTCGCAGCGAGAAACGTAAAGCAGACACGGGCTGGTGGGTGCATTTGTGGTTAGTGAGAAGGGGCGGACCGCAACGGTTGAGTCAAGAAACGAATTTTTCTATCGAACCGGGGGGGGCAAGGCTGTCCCCAGGCGGGTCCAGGCCGCTTAGGAGTGCCCCTCGAAGGGGGGCCGCCGGTCGAAGAGGTCACCGGGGCGAGGGGCTCACCGAGTCGAGGGGCTCACCGGGTCGAGGGGTCACCGGGTCGAGGGTCACCGAGTGGCGGGGTCACCGAGTGGCGGGGTCACCGAGTGGCGGGGTCACCGAGTGGCGGGGGTCGTCGGTCGAGGAGGTCACCGGGGGCTTTGTCTGAGCGCCCCCGATGACGCCCGGGCGGGTTGCGGATTCGTGTCAAGATACGGACGCTGCGATCGTATCGTTTTTGGTCGATGCGCATCGAGGTCGCGCCACGCTCCGGAAATGCCGTTCTCAACCACACCGATAACGTCGCCACACTGGGCTTTGCTCGTGCCTGCGCTGCTGGTCCTGCTCGGCTGTGACCCCGGGTCGACGGTGCAGCCGCCATCGAAGGTGTCGAAGGGCAGCACTCTCCTGGACTGCGACATCGACGCTACGCTGCACGCGCGCGATGCGGACGAGCTCTTCAATTCCGACCACGTCCCCAGCTTCGACCTGGAGCTGCCCGAAGACAAGTGGGCCGCTCTGCAGCAGAACGCTGTCGACGAACAGTGGGAGCAGGCGGAGGCCTGCTTCGACGGTAAGCTGATCGGCCGCGTCGCCCTGCGCTTCAAAGGCTCTCACGGCTCACTGTTCAACTGCTTCGATGACGCCGGTCAGTTGCTGTGTCCGCGACTCAGCATGAAGCTGAAGTTCAGCGAGTACGACGAGGATTCCAGGTTCTTCGGGCTGAAGCGTTTGAACCTGCACGCCAATCGTCACGACGACAGTCGCATGAAGGAAAGGCTCGCCTACGATCTCTACCGCGCCATGGGTGTCGCCGCCCCACGAGCCTCTTGGGCGTTGGCCTGAACACCCGGACGGGAATCTCTACAAGCAGCTCTGGCCCACCGATACCGGCCCTGTGGCGATGCGGCTGCGCTAAGAACCAATGAAGACGCCGGAGACATCAGCGGCTTCCAGGAATTCTCAGGAGCGATCAACAGCGCGAACACCGTGGCCGAGCTGCGAGAAGCCCTCGGCGCGCACAGCG
>JAICQQ010000024.1 GCA_025937785.1 Polyangiaceae bacterium | reverse complement strand
TCAGGTATCAGGTATCAGGTATCAGGGCTCGGGGGCAGGAAGCAGGAAGCAGGAAGCAGGGCTCGGGGCAGGAAGCCACCGCGGGCGCGAAGTCCCGGCCAGCTAGCAGCGCCCGTGCAGCTCGAACACAAGTTAGGCGGACGAACATCTCGGCCCGGATGTATCGCCAGGTTTGGCACGGAAACCTCGCGGGGGTCAGTCGCTCGAGGGCGTGCTCTGCGCCTTGTAGAGCGGTGCGCGTTGGCAGGCCGACGTCCCCGGCACATCATTGCGCGTGGACCTGCAGCCTCCACCAAGTCAAGGCTCCCCTGGTTTGGCCGCAACCATCCCCTTCTCGAGGCCCGCGCCGCGCTCGAGACCACCTGCGGATACTGCACGCGGCTGCGGATTTGGCAGTGGTCGCGGCGCTGCCTGGGGCGGCGACCTGCGCTTAACCCTTCGAAACCACTCTCATTTGTGTATCCGCGCTCATCCGTGCCGGGTTGGCCCGAAGCTTGCTGATGGGTGGATGCGTCCGATGAACCAACACGGATTCGGACCCGATTCTGACCCAAGGAAAACCACGATCATGAACACCAAGAGCCTCCGCTTCATCACGACCGCCGCACTCAGCTTGGCGCTGGCCGCGCCCGCCACCGTCCTCGCGGACGGCGCCCGTAACGGGAAAGCCGGTGGCCCGCACGCACACGCCGACAAGAATGGTGATGGCGTCATCACTCAGAACGAAGTCCCCGCGCAGCGCTGGGAGCGCCTGAAGGGCGCCGACTCCAACAAGGACGGCAAGATCACCAAAGACGAGATGGCTGCGTTCTTCAAGGCCCACAAAGACGCTCGCTTCAAGAACGCCGACAAGAACGGCGATGGTGCGCTCACCCAAAACGAGGTGCCCGCCCAGCGCTGGGAACACCTGAAGAGCGCTGACTCCAACAAGGACGGCAAGATCACCAAAGACGAGATGGCTGCGTCCTTCAAGGCTCACAAAGAAGCTCGCTTCAAGAACGCCGACAAGAACGGCGATGGTGCGCTCACCCAGAACGAGGTGCCTGCCCAACGCTGGGAACGCTTGAAGAGCGCTGACTCCAACAAGGACAGCAAGGTCACCAAAGACGAGCTCGCGGCTTTTTTCAAGACTCGTGGGCACGCCAAACATGGACCTCGCCCCCACGGCAAGCCCGGCCCAGCGCCGCGCTCGTGACCCCCAACCTCACGCTCGACACCGATCCGCCGGCATCAGCGGCGGATCGGGTAGCCATCGAGCCTGAGCGGATAGACGAAGTACGGTGGAACGCAGGCCCCGGCGTCGGGGCCTGCGCGGGAGCACACGTAGTCTTGGCGGCAGGGGTGAGCGTCGTCGCACGCACGAAGACCGGTTTGGAAGACGTGCTTCTGCGCACACTCCGCGACCGGTTGGCGAAATCTGAGGCAGTTCTGGAACGCATCGACGTCTAGGAAATCGCCGCAAGCGCGATCGGGGACGCCGGCGTCGCAGCTCGTGTCACAGCTCCCCTGCGGAAACCCCGAGAAGTTGCTGGCGCACTCCATGGCTGCGCCGCAGGCATGTTTGGCAACTTGCGCCACGCGATCGCTGGCGGCACGCGGGCGACCCACCATGACCCCATACTCACAGGGCTCTCCCACCGAACCTTCCGCGAAGCACGCGCCCACTTCGGCATCTTCGAGGGCGACGCAGCGGAGCCCAGGTGCGCACGACCAATCGGCGAGCCCCGGATCGCCCAGGCCACAGGGTGCGCCGTGCTCGGTGCCGACACCTTGCCGTTCGGGGATCGGCCGAAACTCGTCGGGCGCCTCGCCTCGGGCCAGGGCTTCGACGTAGGCGCGACGGCGCGCGAGCTCTGCCCGCAGGTGCGCCGACAGACCGCTGTGGAGCGCCGCGTAGCGCGGGGTCGACACTGGATCGTCGCCCACGTGGTGGAAACCGGCGATCGATCGGCTCTGGTGGCAGCCGACGCAGCTGTGACCGTCCAGGCGCCGAAGCAGCGCCACCGGCGATGCGAGGCTCTGTGTGCTGCCGAGATCGAGCCCGGCAAAATCGCTGGGCGAAAACAGCTGCTGAAACGGACGGTTCGAGGGTCTCGCCAGGCCGCGCGGCGCGACGGAGATGGCCCGCCGAGTTAGAAACCGTTCGGGCACTTGCAGCACGCCCGTGTCCAGTGCCTGCAAGGTCGCTGGCTCTCGTAAGAACGCCAGAAGCTCGGCGCGCAGCGCTGAATCCTTACGGAGCCGCGCCACGTCCGGCATGTTTTCCATCGGCGCGGGCTCGAAACGTTCGCGGGTCACGTCTACGGCGTGAAAGACCCGCATCGTATATTCGATGTGACCCGCCAGACTCGGAATCATCGACGATTGATGCCTGACGGACTGCAGGTTCACCTCGACGGACTTCAGCACGAAACGCTCGCGGACTGCGGCATACAGCCAGTCGGCCAGGCGCGCGGCTCCTTGGCCCTGCTCGGACTGCCAGGCGCGCGCTGCGGCGCTGCAGTCGGACCCGCTGGCGTGGAACACGACGTTCAGCGTCATGGGCAAGCGGAACTGCATCGGTTGCTTGCCCTGTTCGGTGGCGTAGCGCAGGCGAAACACGAACCGCACCTCGCCACAGCTGCTGCCCTGCAATGTGGTCGCCGGATAGAAGGCGCGTCGGTCGAGACGATTGAACACCCCGACGAGCTCGAACGACATCTGCTTCGATCGGAGCCACTCGGCGTCGAACAGGCGCACGCCATCGATGGAGGTGACCTTGGCGCCGGGGTGCTGGGCACGCGTGTCAGCGAGATCGGCACGCAGCACGTCGAAGATGCTCTTGAATCCAGGGTCGCGGTCCAGGTCCTCGGTGCTGGGCAGGTCGCGCCCGCGAACCAGAGCTCCCAAGGAGAAGCCGCGGCTCTCGAATGACGCGAGCTCCGCTGGCGCGAAGAAAGCGACGTGAGTTTCGAGGGGAGGGACGGCCCGGGTAGCGCTCGGCCGTGCTCCTGCAAACGTCTGCTCCAAAAGCGGGCCTGGCGGGTCCGACGGTATGGGCCGGCGCGGCGGTGGACGAGGGGCACTGCCCTCGCCGCCGGCGCAGCTCCCGAGCGCCCACCCCGTGATCGCGATCAGAATTGGGACAAGACTCCGAGCCAACCCTCCTAGGCTACACCTCTCGGTCGCTCAGCAGAAGGCGCGCGATCAGCCGAAGCGCCGGCCACCACGCTGAGGCGGCCTTTTCTCCGAGGAGGATTCACGCTGAGGGCGCGCCGCGACGTTCCGTTAACGACGCTCCCTCTCGCGGCGTCTCACTCAACCCGACGCCGGAGACGCTCGAGCCACCGAACCCGTCACGAGTTCTTCTTTCGTGTAGCGCGCTCTCACTGCCGCCGGGCTCGCTCCCCACACGTGCTCTCGCCCAAACGTGAGCAACATGACAGCGCCGCATGGCGCCGCGCCCGCGAAGCCGTGTCTCCGAGGAATCTGAGGAGAGGTCAAAACCAAACAACAACAAAGAGAAGAGTTGAAGTGAAGAGCGAAGCAAGGTAATTGAGCCACACTGCCGACGTGTGTCAGGCAAGCGCGCGCGAGTGGCGCGGCTCGTCGTCTCGTCCACGCCATCCGTCTTCCTCATCTCCCCACAGCATTTCTACCCGCGCGCCCTGCAACGGCTTGCGCCACCAAGGTTTTTCGATGAACACCAAGCTTCCTGAGCGTACGGCGACGTCCACCCCCGGGGCTAGATCTGCAACTCGGTTGGCGCGCTCTGCGGCACGCCTGACGGCGCTGGGCGCTGCCGTCGTGACTTTCTCTGCCTTCGCCTCGACGTCCTGCCAGGGTGAGGAACCACGCGGCCCTACGCGGCCGGGCGAAGACCAGCTGGGCAGCCTGCAGCTGTCGGCCAGCTTGCCCAGCGGTTTTCAAGAAAACCTCGTGATCACAGGGCGTACCGCACCGGTGGCCTTGCGCTTCACGCCCCAAGCACAGAGCGGCGCGTTGAGCGCATTCCTCGCAGAAAAGAGCGGGCTCGTCTTCGCCTATCAGAACCTCGCGACGCAGTCGAATCCGACCCAGGTCATCGATCTGCGCCCCGCCGTTCACGATTACTGGGATCGAGGGTTGCTAGGCATCGCCGTCCACCCCAACTACCCCGCCACGTCGCAGATCTTCGTGCTGTACGCGCACGATGCCTTCGCCAATGGCACGAGCCCGCGCTGGGGCGACACCTGTCCGAACCCGCCCGGTGACACCGCAGACGGTTGCGTGGTGTACGGTCGCCTCTCGCGCATCGACATCGACCCGACCACGCTCGTGGGCACCGAAGTCCCTTTGATCCAGGCGAACTGGTGCCAGCAATACCCGAGTCACTCGATCGGGGACATGCGCTTCGGTGCCGACGGGTACCTGTACGTCAGCGCCGGCGATGGCGCGAGCTTCACGTTCAACGACGTCGGACAGGACGGAAGCCCGGTGAACCCTTGCGGTGATCCGGGCACCGTCACCAACTTCAACACCTCCGAGGGTGGCCGGCTCCGCAGTCAAGACGTGCTCACGAACAGCGACCCCATCGGATACGGCGGCTCGGTGCTCAGGCTGGACGTGTCCGGGGGCAGCGTGAGCGCGCCCCCCGACAATCCGCTGGTCGGCAAGGGCACCACCGCCGACGACTATATCGTCGCGACCGGATTGCGGAACCCGTATCGCTTCACGATCCGGCCCGGCACGAACGAACTGTGGATCGCGGATGTCGGGCAAGACGCCTACGAAGAGCTGAACCGCATTCAAGACCCGACCGGCACCGTCGAGAACTTCGGGTTCCCGTGCTACGAAGGCCCCACATTGCAGAGCTACCTGCAGAGCAACGTGCTGTGCACGCAGGTCATCAACAATAGCTACCCGGCACACGTGAGCCCGATGACCCGGGTCGCTCCGTATTACGCTTACCACCACTCGGCGAGCGTCGTTCCCGGGGACGGCTGCCCCACGGGCAGTTCCTCGGTCACCGGTGTCGCGTTCAACAATCACACGGCGTATCCTTCCAAGTACGACAACGCGCTCTTCTTCGCTGACTCTTCGCGGCGCTGCGTCTGGGCGATGTTTGCTGGCAGCGATGGGCTGCCCAACCCCAACGACCGAGGCGCCTTCATCACGGGTGCCTCGGGCCGAGTGGTCGACATTCAGATGGGCCCCGACGGCCGACTCTACTACGTCGACTTCGACGGCGGCGCGGTCTACCGCGTCGACAATTTCTCGGGGAATCAGCCGCCTCAGGCTGCGCTCGCTGCGGCCCCGACCTCAGGAGCTGCGCCGCTCTTCGTCCAGTTCGACGCCTCCGCGTCGACGGACGCAGAGAGTCCGACCCTGAGCTATCTCTGGGACTTCGACGACGACGGCACCTTCGATGACGGCAGCGGCGCTCTGGCGAGCTACGTCTTCGAAGAATCGGGTCCCCAGCTAGTGCACGTGCAGGTGACCGACGGCGGTGGCCTGAGCGACGTCGCTTCGCTGACGATTACGGTCGACAACACACCCCCGACCGTCACCATCCTGACGCCGTCCGAGAGCCTCGAATGGGCCGTCGGCGACACGATCTCGTTCAGCGGGGCCGGCAACGATCCCGAGCAAGGTCCGCTGCCGCCCGATCAGCTCTCCTGGCAAGTGATCCTGCATCACTGCTCGACCCCAGAGGATTGCCACGCTCATCCCATCCAAAATTTCGAGGGAGTAGCCTCGGGCAGCTTCCAGGCTCCCGACCACGACTATCCCTCGTACCTGGAGCTCGTGTTGTCGGCGAACGACAGCGCGGCAGACTGGTTCGACCCCGCTTGGCAATTTCGTCGGACGCTCACGCTCAATCACGCGGGGCTTGCCGCGGTCTCCGACTTCCCAGTGCTCGTGCGCCTCGATGCCAGCCGGATCGACTATGCGGCTACTCAGCCAGGCGGGCGCGACTTGCGCTTCGTCGACGCCGCGGGTCAGCTGCTGGCTCACGAAGTCGAGCTCTGGAATCCGAACGGCGTCTCGGCGGTCTGGGTGAAGGTCCCCAACGTCGCCGCGGGCAGTACGGATCGCCAGATCACGATGTACTACGGCAACCCCTCGGCGAGCGTCGCGGAGAACGCCGCAGCGGTGTGGTCCAACGGCTACGTGGGGGTCTGGCACCTCGATGACCTGTCGGACTCGACCAGCTTCGGCCACGACGGCACCAATCAAGGCAGCACTTCCGTCGCAGGTCGTATCGGCAACGGGCGCAGCTTCAACGGCCAGAGTTACGTGACCGTCGCCAGCACCGCGGCCTTGCAGATCGCGGGCAGCGTCAGCATCGAAGCCTGGGCGAAGCCCAGCAGCGCCAGCCTCACGGGCTACCCGCGCATCGTCTCCAAGAAGGCCGCCTGGGACGCGGCGGCCGGCTACAACCTCGAGTTTTCGCCGAGCCAAAACTTCATCACCGCGCTCGGCGGAGGCGGCGACTACCTGCGCGCGAACACGACCATCGGTGCCGAGTTCCACTACTACGCTTCGAGCATCTCGGGAACGACTGGCAGCCTGTACAAGAACGGCGTCAACGTGACGAGCGACTCGTCCGTGGGCGCGGTCACTGGCTCGACTCAGGCTCTCAACATTGGCCGCGATTCCGGCGGCACGGACTACATGAGCGGGCAAATCGACGAGCTCCGGATCTCCAACGTGGCCCGTAATGCCAACTGGTTTGCGGTTCAGCACCGTTCTATGACCGACGCCTACCTCACCTTCGGGCCCGAACAAGAAAGCGCGAGCCTCGGCGCAACCACGAGCGTCGTGCTCCAACCGGCAACGGCAGAGGTTACGTTCGCCTCGGAGCCGCCCGGACTCCAGCTCCAGGTCGGCAGCGATCTGCTGACGACGCCGGCCCCGGCCCAAACCGCGATCGAGAACTCGCGGCTCTCCGTGAGCGTGGTTTCGCCGCAGGTCGTGAACGGCGTCGAGTACGAGTTCGTGGGCTGGTCCGACGACGGCGACCAGAGCCATCTGTACACGGTCGACGGCGACGCGACACTCACCGCGACTTTCACGCCGGTGGACACGGTGATCGACTTGGACAACGACGGCTTGCCCGACGATTGGGAAGACCAGTACGGCCTCGATCCGACGGATCCCAGCGACGCGGCCGTGGACAGCGACGGCGATCGCCTGACGAACCTACAAGAATTCGGGAACGGTACCGACCCCGGCGATCCGGATACTGACGGGGACAGCTGGGACGACTTCACCGAAATCACGTTCCAAGGGGATGCCCTCGATCCAGACGTCGTTCCCGACCCCCCCGTCGTCAGCATCACGGCCCCGGAAGCCGGCCTCGTCATCGAGGGCAGCACGGTGCAGATCGACTTCACTACGACGGGTATCATCCTGCTGAACGATCACGTTCACCTCGAGCTCGACGACGGTGAACACGTCACGATCAACGGCACCAGCGGCTCGTACATCTTCACGGGTCTCGAGCCCGGCAGCCATACGCTCGTCGCGAGCCTGAGCAGCGCTGCCCACCAGCCCTACACCCACCCCGGGGCCGCGGTCAGCGTGAGCTTCGAAACCCTGGCGGCGCCCGAGTGCGGCAACGGCGTGGTGGAAGGGAGCGAGGTCTGCGATACCGCTGGTCAGAGCCAGAGTTGCGATGCGGACTGCACGGCCCCCGCTTGTGGCGACGGGACCACCAACTCCGCTGCCGGCGAAGCCTGCGACACCTCGGGCCAAAGCGCCACCTGCGACGCCGACTGCACCGCGGCCATCTGTGGCGACGGGACCACCAACTCCGCTGCCGGCGAAGCCTGCGACACCTCGGGCCAAAGCGCCACCTGCGACGCCAACTGCACCGCGGCCAGCTGCGGCGACGGAACTACCAACTCCGCTGCCAACGAACAGTGCGACGACGGCAACACGAACAACGTCGACGGCTGCAGCAACGCTTGCAAGCTGCCCACGTGCAGCGATGGTGTGCAGAACGGCAGCGAAACCGGCAAAGATTGCGGAGGCACCTGCCCCGCCTGCCCGCCCACCGGCAGCATGGCACTCAGCATCTCCGTCACCAACAGCTGGCCCACGGGCTATTGCGCCGCACTCAACGTCAAGAACAACGGGACCCAAGCGTCCACGAACTGGAGCGCGGTGATCAACACCAACGGTACCACCCTCTACACCACGTGGAACGGTACCTTCTCCGCCAACAGCGGCCAGCTGACCGTGACGCCCATCAGCTGGAACAAGGTGGTCCAGCCCGGCGCCACCGACACTTCGATCGGCTTCTGCGCGAACCGTCCCAGCGGCAGCGCCGTCGCCCTCCCCGTCAGCATCACCGGCACCTACTGACCGGCACCAGCCCTACGCACGACCGCGCCAATCGCGGTCGTGGTCGTTGCTCGAGACGAGGATGAGCAGGCGCTCGAAGTCGCGACCCGCGGGCCGTAGGCCGCCGACCGCGAGCCAGGTGGCCCGAACGCGCCGACCGCGAAGCCCCGTAGGCAGCGACCGCGCGAGCCATGTGGCCCGTACGCGCCGATCCTCCGACCGAGATAGGCTCAACGCACTCGAGGCTGAGTCTGAAGTCCGAACGGGCTCTCAGGGGTTCGAGGGGGCGGCGACGTAGGAGGGATGCGAGAGGCAGCGCGCGGGCGCACCGTCGACGCGCGCGGTGCGGAAGGACGCATCGTCCGCGTTCGCGCGGCTGGCGTGCCATACCAGCGTGAAGTTGCCGTCAGCTGTGTCGCTCGTCGCATCGCAGACCGGGCGCGCTCCCAGCAAGTCCGAGTGCTCTTCGATGACCGAGGCGTCGTAGCAGCGATCGGGGAGGAGCTCGATGACCGGCACGGCGTCGGCGATTTCGCGATCCAGGTGGCCCGATTCGACGAGGTCGTCGAGCACGTCGAGCGCGACTGGCCTCAGCTTCACCGTCAACGTGACGCGTGCGATCGCTTCGAGGCTGGAGGGCTGCTCGTTGAGCAGGAAGATGCGGCGCTCTCGGTGAAAGTCGGGGTCGCGCGCGTCGCGCGTCTTCGCGCTCGGCAAGGTGTTGCTCAGCGCCACCTGCGCGATGTCCCAGAACATGTGGGCGGGCTTACCCTCCGCATCGACGGCGTGGTCGCGGAGCACGAGCGGCAGCCCCGCCTCCTCGGTGGGCGGTGGCGACTCGAAGACGGGCTCTGCGCGGCCGTCGGCGAAGGCTCGCACCTCGAGCCATGCTTGCCGGTTGTGGCTGGCACCGCTCGGCCAATGATGACCGGCGCCCGCGTTCTCCAGCGTCACCTCGATGGCGCCAGTCTCCGCGACGCAAATCTCGGCGAGCAGGCTGGAAGCAACGAGCCGCTCGATCAAGATTCCCTGGCGCTCCCGTTGGGGAAACGGCGTGAGGGCTCTGTCGATGCCCTCGAAATCGTGACGTGCAGAGCGCCGGGCCGGCGCGCCCGCACTCTCGGCCGCGCGATCGCGCCTGGGGGACTTGGGCATGTGGCATCCGCTGCATCCGACACCGCCCTGGTCATGGGGTGCGGCGAACAAGCTGGTTTGCCATTCGGCGAACGTCCGCTCGAGCTCGACCTCGGCGCCCACTAGCTGTTCAGGGAGCGTCACGTCGTGGCAGGCGCCGCACAACGCCGAAGCCTCCGGTCGCGCGGCATCGAGGTGTGGGGCATAGGTCGAGGCATGCGCTGTGTTTTCGGCCGCGTCGTGGAACGGGCCGCGCATGGTCCGGTCGCTCGCGAGTAGCAGAGGATTGTTGTGGGTTCCTTCGACAGCCGCCGTGTTGTGGCAGAAATAGCAGGTGACGCCGCGCATCGCTTCGGGCAGGTCCGCCAAGTCGAGCCCGTCTTCGGTCAAGCCTTCACGGACCGCGAGCGGCGCGTGACAGTTGACGCAGAAGCTTCCGAGCTGCCCGTCCGTCTCGGCTTGCCCCCGGGCATTCATCGCCAAGAACACCGGGTCTTCGGCGGCGTAGGCGTGCATGCTGCCGGACCATTCTTCGTAGTGCCCGGGGTGGCAAGCCTGACAGGTGCGCGGGTCGAGCAACTCTTCGCGCGTCAGGCTCGGCGTGTGCCGCGCGCCCGGGTCGCCGCACGCATTCAGCGCGCACCCGAGTACCAGTACCAGTATCAGTACCAGTAAGCGCACGCGGGCGCCGCCTCGCCTCCCGGCCGTGCTCAGCGTGTGCTCGTTGGTCATTGAACGCACACGCTGAACTCGAAGAGCTCGGCATCGTGGCCGGCGCGGTCGACATCCAGGCGGATGCGCCATAGGCCGGGCATGAACGTGTTCACGGGGGCGAGCCGGTACTCTCCCGCCTCGCCTTCCTGTACGCCCACGGCGCTGGGTGTCCCATGGCCGTGTTCGGGCATGAACGCGCTGACCTGCAGCGATTCGGCGAGTCCCGTCACGGGAGTGTCGCTCGTGTCGCTCACCCGGACGCGCCACTCGTTGTCCCCGACTCCAGGCGGCTCCGGCTGGGTTTCGAGCACGCTCAGCACCAGCGCTCCGCTCGTCAGGCGCAACGACGTCAGGTCGTCACCGCGCCCGTCGCAGCCCGACGCTGCGGACGAGGACGTGGGCTCGGAAGGCCCCTCCGAACACGCGGCAAGCACGCAGGCCGCGAGTACTGCGAGCATCAGCCGAGAGCCAGCCTTTCTCGGTGTTCGGCGCCGACGACGCCGCCCCAGCACGCCGAACCACGAACAGACGAGGATCAGCGCCCCGCCCGCAGGCGCCGGCCCCCCTACCCGACAGCCGCACCCACTCGGCGCGCGCCCCGCCTTCGGCGATGACCCCGCGGCGCCCGCTTCACCCCCGGACATGGACGCGCCGGCAGCACCGCCACCGCCAGCGCTGGGTTCGCCGGCCGTAGCAAAGGCGTCTCGGAGCCAATCGAGAGTCCGATCGCATGCGGCCCCGCAGCCCTCGACCTGACCCAGATCTTCCACCGTCAAGAGCGGTTGCCAACTCTGCCCTTCGTCGTCGGAGCGACCCAGCAGAAACTTCGACGTGAGCGTGAAGTCGTTGACGCAAGCATACAAAGCGCCTGCGCGGGCAGCGAGACAGGCGAAGGGCGGAGCGCTCGCGATCACGCGCTCGAACGCGAGCTCTTCGCGGTCGGCGCGGTACAGGCTCCCGCCCGCTTCCCCGCGAGCGGCGACCCACAAGCTACCCCCCAGCACCGTGAGCCCGGCGAATGCTTCTCCGTCCGACAGCGCGAGCAGCTCGGTCATGGCGCCCGACGCCACGTCGAAGCGCCAGAGCCCCTGAGCCTTGTCCGCCACCGACTCCGACTGGACCAAGACCGCTCGGGGAAGCAGCGGATCGACGAAACGCAGCACCCACTTCGTTTCGAGAGGCGCTTCGGGCACGGCGGTTTCCCAGCTTTCGCCCGCGTCGAGGCTGAACGCCACTTGCCACAGTCTGTCGGGACCAGCGCCGAAGCCTGCCACGAACACCGACGCGGGCTGCCCCCCTGCCACGAGATCGCGAAAGCCAGAGGTGCTTTCGAAGGAATGGACCACGCGAAAGTCGGCGTCGGCCTGAGCCCGTTCGACGTGCAGCGCCTGCGTTTCGGCGTCGATCACCAGCGCGAATCGCGTCGTCGCTCCCGCCGCGTCGCCGCCGGCGAGCGCGAAACGCCATGCCCACGAGGCGTGCTGCAGCTCGCGCGGAGCCCACTCGCACACACTGCCCGTGCGTCTAAACGGGCCGATGTCCGTCGAAACCCAGCCCTCCATGCCGTCGCCGCGAGCGGCGAGCAACAAACCGCCGAACACCTCTTCGCAGGTCACGCGCCAGCCACCGTCGTGCTGCGCGAGCAAGCCGAAGTTGGTCACGAGCACCAGCTCTCCACCGAGATCTTGGAGCTCCCACAGCTCGGGGATCGCGCACGCCCCGCACGCCTGCGCACGCGGCGTCACGAGCAACGCCCCGATCAGCGCCACGCCCACGACGAGCGCGCGCGCCGGGACCGGGCGCGTGACGAGTCGGGACGGGTCTCGCATTCGCAAAGCCTAGAGCAGGCACCCAGCCACTTCGAGCGCCCCGCGCGCTTTGCCGGGCGTGCTTGCGCCCGGGGCGCCGTTGCGCTGCAATTTACGAGAAGTCACGACGCCGTCGTTCTCGGACCGGGCGAGGCGTCAGCACCTCCCGTGTAACCCCGCGAAACCTCAAGTTGTATTCTTTAAGAATACGAAAATGGAATTACACGACTGGCGCTCGCGCGCGGCACATGGGACGTTTCCTGCGTGAATGCTAGAGTTTCTGATGTCTTTCACTACCGCGACTACCGCCGGTACCTCCAGGACACATACTCAGTTCGCAAGAATGAAGAATACGGATTCTCCTACCGCAGTTTCGCCAAGCGCGTCGGCTCCGCCGCCCCCAACTACTTGAAGCTGGTCAGCGAGGGACAGCGGAACCTTTCGCCGGAGATGGCCATCCGCTTCGCTCGAGCGCTCGGCCTTGCGGGAGAAGCCGCGGACTACTTCTGCGACCTGGTAGCGTTCAACCAAGCGACGACCGCCCTGGAACGCGACCGCTGCTACCAGCGGCTCACGCGCTATACTCGCTACCGAAAGGCATTCCGACTGGATGCGGCACACGCCGAGTATCACAGCGAGTGGTACATCCCGGCGATTCGTGAGCTCGTGGCGTGCGATGGGTTCGTCGAGGACCCCAAGTGGATCGCGCGAAAGCTCAAACCCAACATCTCGACACGCCAGGCAGAACACGCGCTCTCGGTGCTCTCGAGGCTCGGCCTCACGCTGCGCACCGAGGCGGGCAAGCTGGTCCACAACGAACCCGTGCTGAGTACGGGCGACGATAAGCCCCTTGGACATCACGTCGCGACTTTTCATCGCACGATGTTGGAACGAGCCGCGGGTGCGCTCGACCACTGCAGCCGGGACGAGCGCGAGATCGCCGGACTCACGCTCAGCGTTTCGCGGCGCCAGCTGGCCGATTTCAAACGCCGCCTTTACGAGTTTCGGCAAGAACTCGTTCAAATCGCCGTGGACGCCTCCAAGCACGAAGCTCCCACGGACGTGGTGCAGATCAACTTTCAGCTCTTTCCGCTCACGGAACAGGAACCAAGGGACGAAGGGTCATGAGAAGAACAATTCTGGGGTCGGCGCTTTGCTCGCTCGGGTGCAGCCTATCGCTGGCGTGCAGCAGCGTCACGGATACGGGTAACCCTGAACGCGACAACGGCGGTGAAACGGGGAGCGGCAACTGCGAGGCCACGCCCACGCCCATCGCACTCGACACAGAAAGCCCGCTGGGGTTCAGCGCGGCCGACGTGATCGCGCTCGCGGCCGGCTCGCATGGCGAAACTCTCGCCTGGCTCGAGAACGAGGCCGCGAACAGCTCGGGGGGCGACCCCACGGACGTCGAGGTGCGCCTCGAGTTCGGAGAGGAGGCTCGCTTCGTAAACCTTGAACCGAAGGCGGGCGGCGACGACGACCTGGGCGAGGGGGGACCGGACATCGCCTACGAGTCCGAGTGCCACGACCGCCTCGAACTCCCCGCAACGCTGACGCTCAGAACCGCTGACGGGGCCCTGAACGAGACGCTGCCGGTGGTGGTCTGGGCCGAGACGCCGCGCCTCGCACACGCGAACTTCAGCCTCGACGCGGACGAACTCACGGGCAGCTTGGCGGTCAGCATCGAAGCGCCTCCAGGCTTCGAGCCCGACGGGCCGCCCACCCTCGCCTTCGACGTGCGCATCGCCGACGTCGGCTTCGCGGGTAGCATCGGCGCACAAGCGACCTTCCACAGCGACGATGCCGCCATCGCCGGCTCCGTGGGACGAATCGCCGAATGGCCCAAGGACAGCCCGTGCGACGTCGGGTTCCCCGTGCCCGTCGAGCAGAGCCCGACCGTGCAGCAAGCGCTCGACGCCTTCAACGACCGGGGTCCGCTCAGCCTCGAGTACGAGCCGGAAGCCGATGCCAGCGAGCTCGGCTACGCGCTCAGCGCGAACGCCAGCACCGTGTGCGAAGAACTGGATGCCGCCAGCGCGGGCGAGCTCATGTTCGAGGGCAGCCTCGAACTCACGAGCGCGGATGGCACGATCGACACCACCTTGCCGGTCCAGGTCACCACGGGCCTCGAGAACGGCGAACTCTACTTCGTGCAGACGTCCATGGCGGAGTCCAGCGAAGCGCCGAACGAGTTGCTCGAGACGCTGGGCATCCAGGCAGACGTGGACTTTTCTGGCTACGACTACGGCCAGGTATTCTTCGCGGCCGCCGTCTCGGGAGGGCAGCTGGAAGGTACCCTCAGCGCTCGCGGGGCCGACGAAGCGGACTGTGTGAGCAATCCGCCGGAACCCGATCCCAACGCCATGGGTGCCCCAGGCTGCCGCGGCACCGACTTCTACGATCTCTGGGTCGCTCGCTTCCGCGAATGACACGTGTAACCCCTGGAGATTACTAGCGAGGCGGAGCCCGGGGAAGAAGCCCCCGGGCTCGCGCGTAAGGGGGGTGTGGGCGCGCTGTCGAACGTGGGTGGGGCTGGGCGATGAGCCCCTATAGAAACGCGCTCGAAGGCGCGCGCGAGAAACTGGCCGAAGCGCGCTCGGCCCTGGACGCCCGCGCTTCGACGCTGGCCGCGCTGCGCCCGCTCTTGCCGCGCGGGCTGCGCCACGACCTCGCCAGGCTCGAGCGCGCCATGCGGCGCCCGCTTCGGAGCCCGGGCGATGTCGAGGAGGCCGAGCGCTCGCTCGCCGAGTACGAAGACCGGCTCGAAGTCGCGATCGCGTTCTCCGACCACGTGATGCGCGAACGCGCCGCACGTTGGCAGAGCCAGCGCACCTGCCTGCGCTGGCTCATGGCAGGCGCTGCCGGCGTGGGCTTGCTGACGGTGTGCGGCCTGGTGCAGGAGCGCTTCGTCGTCGCCGAACGGCAGGACCGCGCGGCGGGCATTTGCGCGTTGGGCGCAGCGGAGCTCAACGGCGCCGTCGCGACGAACGAAGCGCCGCCGACAGGTAACCCCTGTGGGCTCAGCGCGGAGTGCGCGCGCCACGGGCGTTGCGCGACGGCAGCCGACGGATGCATCGTGAGCACCACGGAGGACTGTCGCTCGAGCTGGGACTGCAAGATCGACGGGCTGTGCCAGCTGACCCATGGCCGCTGCGCCGCTGCATCGAACCGCGACTGTGCCGCGTCGCGCCAGTGCGAACTCGAAGGTCGCTGTAAGGAGTACGGAGGCGAGTGTCTGTCCGTGAGCGACGCGACGGGGCTCGTGGCAGCCAAATCCCAGTCGGTTCGAAGCGCCCGCTGGTCGGAGTGAGTGGCCGAACTCTCGAGCATCTGGGGCGTGCCTGGCCCGAGCGGCCCGCGAATGGTATTTGAGTCGCCGAAATGGCCCTCCCCCGCGCTCTCCGCCCATGGCTCGTGCCAGCGCTCTGTTGGTGGTGTGTGGGCTGTAAGGCCGATGCACCCAAGGACGAGGCCGCCGCCTGCAACGAGGCCGCCACCGACGTGTACCGGCAGCGCATCGAACCCGTGCTGATGAGCGACCAGCCGGCGAGCTGCAATCAGTGTCACCTCTCGGGCGTGGATCTAGGTCTGTTCGTACGGGACACTCCCTGTGAAACCATGGCCTGCCTGGTCGAGCGCGGCCTCGTCGATCTCCACGCCCCCAGAGACAGCACGATCTTGAGCTGGATCGAACGCGCGTCGCCGGATTCGGAGCTCATCACCGACCAGGTGATTCAAGCCGAGTACGACGCCTTCGCCGCGTGGATCGAGCAGGTGGCCAGCTGCGGCGCCTGTGCAGACACGACGTGCGGCGAAAAGACCGGGTTCGGGTTTTGCGACGCCGAGGCCGAACCCGGTGAACCCTATTCCGCCGACCGCGATCCGGGCGGATGCGATTCGAAGACGCTCGAGCAAGTGTTCCTGGACACCATCTACGTGACGCGCGGCCGCTGCTACCCCTGTCATTTCGTGGGCGCGAAACCGACGCCAGACGCGCTCCAATGGCTGGTACAGCAAGACAATTGCGGAGCGTCGGCCCTTGCTTCGCTGAACAATGCGGTCGCGAACGGTCTCATCGACACGGAAGATCCGTTGAGCAGCCTGCTGTTGCTGAAGCCACTGGCACAAAAAGACGGAGGCGTCCTCCACGGCGGTCACAGCAAGATCACCAAAGAGAACGACCCCGCGTACACCAATTTCGTCTACTTCCTGGAACGCTACGCGGGCTGCGCTCAGACCGGGGCCGGCGGGGCCGGTGGGGCGGGCGCGGACTGAGCTACAAGCACGCGTGCTCGACCGGTTCCCCGCCCTCGCCCCCCTCGCCCGACGGGGCACACAAGGCCATGCAGCGCTCGTAATTTTCGCGGCACACCGCAGCGTCGTTCTCGTGGCCGATCACGTGACACTCCTGCTTTTGGGGATCGGGGACGCCGGCATCATGGCAAATCGCGCCCAATTCGCAGCACATCCGTAGCCCCCCCTTGTCGTCGCCCGACTCGTCGTCGTCGCCCGAACACGACGGGTGCGACGCCAACACGATTGCTGCCACGATCCACCGGAAGCGCGAGGAGGCCATAGCCTGACGTTACCACGCCGCGCCACCGACTCAACCACCTGCACGCCTGGGACCGTCCGTGGGCGGCGCTGCTCAGAAGTAGCCGGCGCTCCGCAGCGCTCGCCAGCTGCCGTACCCCGCGCTAGAGTCGACGGCGAGCGTAAAGCTCGTGGATAGGGCATGGCTTGAGGGGCCTCGTTGTGGGGCTCGCGAGGAGGCGACGATGGGATGGACACGGAGGACACAAATCGAGTGTGCCATGGTGGCGATGCTCGCGGGGCTGCTCACCGCGTGCGGCGGCGACGACGCCGCGCTCGTGCTCGAGGAGGAGCAACAGGCTTTCTGCAGCGATCCGGCTCGGCTGTGTACGTATGCCGGCAACGGCGAGGCCGCGTTCGACGGCGACGGCAACTCGCTCGAGGAGTCCTCGTTCTACTGGCCCATCGATCTCACCTTCACGCGCGCGGGCGACATCTACGTGCTCGACTGGAACAACCACGCGGTGCGCAAGGTCGAAGCCGACGACACGCTGCGAACGGTGATCGGTTCGGGTTTCGTCGGCGACGGTCCGCCTGACTTGTCGGACCTCGAGCCCCCGGGCGCCGAGGGGACGGAGGTCGACTTGAACCACCCCACTCAGCTGGTCGAGATGCCGGACGACAAGTTGATGCTGGTGGCCTGGCACAACCACAAGCTCCGTGAGTACGACCCGGAAACCGGTCGCGTGCTCGTCACTTGTGGCGCAGGCGCCGGCTTCTCCGGAGACGGCGAGGGCGCGCGTGGCGCGCTGCTCAACCAACCCACGCAGCTCATCTTCGGCGAAGACGGCAGCCAGTACATCCTGGACATGCGCAATCAAGTCGTACGCAAGATCGATCCCGACGGTGTGATCTCGACCGTCGCGGGTACCCCCACGATGGCGGGGTACGAGGGGGACGGCGGCTCCCCGCTCGAAGCCAGGTTCAGGTTCCCCGCGGGCTCGAATCCGCCGCCTGGCGGTGCGCTGGCGTTCGACGGCGACGGCCGGCTGTACGTCTCCGACACGCTGAACCACGCGATCCGGCGCATCGACTTCGAAGAAAACCGCATCGACACCGTGGCAGGCACGGGCGAGGCCGGCTTCTCGGGCGACGGCGGTGACGCCGTCGACGCCGAGCTGAACAACCCGCGCGACCTGCAACTGAGCCCTGACGGCAAGGCGTTGTACTTCGCCGACGAGAACAACCAGCGTGTGCGCGTGATCGATCTCGAGTCAGGCAGCATCGATACCGTGGCGGGTAACGGTGAGGTCGGCTACGAGGGCGAAGGCTTCGCTCCGACCGAGACCTCCCTCAATCGTCCCGCAGGTCTGGCGTTCGACGCCGATGGCTTCTTGTACATCGCCGACACCTATAACCACAGAATCCGCCGATTCGAGCCAGGATCCGCCCCATGAGAACGCAGCACACTACTCCACTGACTTTCGCTGCTGCGCTGACGCTGGCCCTGGGCGCAAGCGCGTGCGGCGAAAAGGACGACGCAGCCGAATCGTGCGGCGGCGAAGGCGTGATCTGCAACTACATGGGCACCGGGCGCGCGGCGCTCGGTACCGACGGTGTTCCCCCGAACGAGGTCAGCTTGTACCTTCCGCAGGACATCAGCTGGGGACCTGACGGCAATTCCTACGTGCTCGATTGGAACAACCATCGGGTGCGCAGCGTCGTGGACGGCGTCGTCCAGACCGTGCTCGGCACCGGTGAGCTGGGCGATGCTCCCGAAGGTCAGGCCGACGAGATCGGGTTGAACCACCCGACGCACGTCGCCTTCGCTCCTGACGGCAAGCTCGTGCTCTCGGCTTGGCACAACTCGAAGATCATGGAGATGAGTCCCGGCGACAAGGAGGTACATGCGATTTGCGGGACCGGGGCCCGGGCCTACGCCGGTGAAGACGTGCCTGCCGTCGAAGCGGTCGTCGATCTGCCAGTAGCGACGGCGTTCGACAGCGACGGCCGCATGTACATCATGGATCAGGGCAACCAACGCATCCGCCGCGTCGATGGCGACGGCGTGATCAACACGCTCGTTGGTCCCGTCGGCCCCTACCTGCCGGAAGGGTTCATCGAGGTGTGCTCCGAAGAAGAGCCCGAACCGGGCCAAGCGCGCGCCTGTAAGTTCTGCCTGGAAGCAGAGGCAGACGACCCGGAGTGCGCCGGCCCCCCCGCGCGGCCGCAAGGCTTCGCCGGCGAGGGTGAGGCAGGCACGCTCGCCTTCATGAACCAACCTTTCAGCCAGTCTGCGCCGCCCGCCGGCGGTATGGAGATGGGACCTGACGATGAGCTTTACTTTGCCGACACCGGCAACCACGTGATCCGCGTGCTGCATCCGGACGGCACGGTGGCGACCGTCGCAGGCACCGCCCCCAAGGACTATTTGCCCGCCGAGATGCAAGAGAAGGCGCCCGACGGCGACCTCGCTGGCGAGGAAGGCGACGCGCTCGAGGCTCGCTTCGATCGGCCCCGCGACGTCGCGGTGGGCCGCGACGGTTCGATCTTCGTGGCAGACACGTTCAACCACTGCGTACGCAAGATAGACCCCGACGGCCGGATCGCGACCGTAGCTGGCATCTGCGGCGAGGAAGGCTCCGGCGGCGATGGCGGGCCAGCGACGCAGGCAACGCTGCATCGGCCTTACGGCGTCGCGCTCGATGCCGCGGGCAACCTGTACATCGCGGACACCCACAACCACCGCATTCGGGTCGTCTACCTGGGCGAGGCCGGAGATTGACTGAAGCTTCGCCGCTGCGCTGGACGGTGGCGCCCTGGCGGTTCTTACTCCTGTCGCTGCTCCCGGGCTGCTCCCCCCCCGCCGAATCCGACACTGAACCGCGCTGGCGCATCGTCGCAGAGGCGCTGCCGGGTGCCTTGTTCTCGGTCACTGGTACGGCAAAAGACGACGTCTGGGTGGTCGGGGCGGACCGCGGCGACGACGCCGGGCCTTCGATCGCCCATTTCGACGGCAGCGATTGGGAGACGCACGCTTCGGGCTTGGACGCAGGCGATCTGTTTTGGGTGCACGCGTTCGAGGACGGCCCGGTGTATGCCGCGGGCACGAACGGCGCGCTGCTCCGCTACGACGGTGGCGCGTTCGAGAAGGTGCCGACTCCAGCCGAGCGCGACGTGTGGGGGGTTTGGGGCCCGAATCCCGGGGACCTGTGGGCCGTGGGGGGCGACGCCAACGCTGGCACGGGCTTCGTCTGGCGAGACCGGGGTGACGGCTTCGAACCCGTGGACGTGGGTGAGGACGCGCCCAGCCCCTCGGCCTGGTACAAGGTCTGGGGAACGGCCAGCGACGACGTGTGGTTCTGCGGCGTCAGCGGAGCGCTGATGCACTATGACGGCGACAGCTTCGAGGCCGTCGACGCCGGCACTACACGCACGCTGCTGACGCTGCACGGGCGCCCAGATGCCTCGCGCATCACCGCCGTCGGCGGTCAGTTCAGCGCCACGCTCGTGAGTTCGGTCGCGGGCAAGGCCTGGCGGGACGTGACGCCGGAAGAGCCGACGCTGCAGACCTTCGGCGTGTTCCACCGCGGTGAGGCGGCATACTCTGTCGGGATGCAGACGACCGTGCTGCGCCTCGATGGCGACGCGTGGTCCGAAGAGCCCACCGGGCTCGACTTGTATCAAGACTTTCACGCGGTGTGGATCGCTCCCGGCGGCGAGGTGTGGGCGGCCGGCGGCCAGATCATCGCGCCCCCGTTCACTAGCGGAACGCTGATTCACAAAGGCCGCACCGCGCCGCCCGCGATCGAGTTCTAGCGACTGCGGCCCTTTCCGACTCAGTCGAAGTAACCGCCCACCAAAAGCGAATTCGGACCGGCGCTCACGTACGGTGCGTAGGCGACCCGTTCGCTGGCATCGACCTCGTCGTGGAGCCCCCACACGTTAGCACGCTAGTGGGCGTCTGCGCTCGCTGGCGCGGGCCCCGCCGCGCTCGCTTCGAGCGGGGCCACCCCGACCAGGCGACCCAGCAGTAGCTGCTCGAGCTCGGCCTTCGCGATCCAGTAATCTTCGAGCGTGTCGACGTACGCAGTTTCGGTCTGCACCTGATCGCGCTTGGCCTGGAGCAGCTCGAAGGCACCCACGCTCATGGCGTTGTACATCAACTGGGTCTCTTCGACGATGCGCGCGCGCTCGGGCAAGAGCCGATCGCGATAATGTAGCGCCGCGTCACGCGCAACCACTAGGTTGCGGCTGGCGGCGCGCACCGCAGCGCGCACGCGCACGGCGAGGCTTCGGTGCTGGCTCTGCACCCGCCTCATTTCAGCTTCGGCGCGCGCCACCTCGCCCTGCCCCTGGTAGAAGACGGGGAGCTCGAGTTCGACGGCCGGTCCGACACCCCACTCGTTTTCTTGACGCTCTGCGCTCACCCCCGCCTTGAGCTCGGGGAGCAGGCCCTCGACCGTCGCCAGATTGGCCCGACGCGCCAGCGCCGCGTAGTCGTGCTGGGCGACCTGGAGATCGAGGCTCGCCTTCAAAGCGCGTTGCTCGACGTCGGCGAGGTTCTCGAGCGCGGCCTCGGGCTCTGCCAGCGCTGCTGCTCGCCAGTGAGTCCCGTGCCCCCAAACCCCCATGTGTTGGTTCAAGCGTTCGCGCGCTGCCGTACTCGCCGCCTCCGCGCGAGCGAGCTCGAGGCGCGCCTCGTCGTAGCGCGCCCGTTCCACCATGACTGACAGCTGAGGAATGTTGCCGGCTTCGCGCAGCCGCTCTGCGAGAGCGCGGGCGGCATCGGCGGCTTGCACCAGCGATTGTCGCATCTGGACGCGCCGTTCGGCCGCCTGGTACTCGAAGAACGCCCGCTTGGTGCTGAACACCACGTCGAGGAGCCGCCCGGCCACGCGCGCCTGGGCGGCTTGGTGCGCGCCTTCAGCCTGCTGCTTGCGCCAGGGCAGCAGCACCAAATCGGTCAGATCGAGCATGACGCCGAGCTCGACCTCCGGAGTGCTCTCGCCGAAGCGCACAGCTGCCTCAGCCGACGGGTTCGGTAGATGAAAGGCGCCGACCAGCTCGGCGCGACTGACCCCCAGTTCCTCGAAGGCGGCCTGGGCTTCAGGCGCGTTGAGCAGCGCGACCTGGGCTGCAGCGTCCGCGGACAGCGGCTGGCCGAGAAGCTTCTGGGTCACGCTGTCTCCAGGCTGATCCGACTCCACGTGGTTCCAACGAACTCGGTGACCCGTGCGCTCCTCGACGGCGCTCTGCACGTCGCCGTAACCGATATCGTGCGCAACGCAGCCCGAGAGCAGCGCAGCACCGAGCCCGACGGACGCTAGACGTCGTCCGAGTTCAGTCATGCTGGTGGCCCTCATGACCCTCGGAACTCGGAGGCGCGGCGTGACCTTCATGGCCCTCGTGACCTTCATGGCCCTCGTGACCTTCGTGACCGGCGTTGACGGGCTCCCTTGCCCAAGGGTCGAAGTCGTCTTCGAGAACCGGAGTGGCGCTGGCGACGGGCATCGTCGAAGCCTCGGGGTTCGCAGCCGCCTCCGGGGGAACCTCGAGCGCCGTGCTCGCGCACCCCGCGCCGAGACTCAGCGCGAAAACCGCCCAAAAGCGCCAAAAATGCGCGCTACTCTGCTTGTTATACATGGATACCATCTCGCGTCAGCTCTGCCGCCGAAGCCAGATCTGCCCGTGTCCCGGCAGGCTGCTGGTACGGACCGGGATCGCCGTCTCCTTGCAGCTTCTCGCGCACTTTGACGATGGTGAACATGCCGCCCATGGTGATGGTGTCGTACGGCCCCTTAGCGCCGAGCATCGGGATACTGTTCTTCGGAACGGGCATCCCCATCTCCGCCATGTCACCCATTCCGTCTTGTCCCATGGTCATGTAGCCGGGCAGCTGGGTGCGCAGCCTGCCATCCAGTTTGCCGGGTTTCACGCCGATCATGTTGGGAATGCCGTGACCCATCTGGTTCATGACGTGGTGAGTCATGTGGCAGTGCATGGCCCAGTCGCCGGGCGCGTCAGCGACGAACTCGATGTCACGCGTGGCCCCCGTGGGCACCAGCACCGTGGTCTCGGGCCGCTGCGCGGACAGCGGAACGACGCCGCCGTCAGTCGCCACCACCTTGAAGTGGTATCCGTGCAGGTGGATGGGGTGGTGGTCCATCGCGCTCAAGTTGCCGAAGCGAATTCGAACGCGCTCGCCGAGTTGGCACACCAGCGGCGCGGTGCCGGGGAATGCCTTGGCGTTCATGGTCAACACGTTGAAGTCGCTCATGGCGTTGGGATCGGGCCGGCTGGTGCCCACCTCGATGCTCCACTCGGAAAGCATGATGGCAAAATCGCGATCCACCCTGTAGTCGGCGCTCGGTTGCCGCGGGTGCACGACGATCATACCCATCATGCCCATGGCCATCTGCGTCATCTCGTCGTGATGCGAGTGGTACATGAACGTGCCGTGCTGGCGAAAGGTCCATTCGTATTTGAAGGTCTCACCGGGGCGGATCGAGCGCTGCGTGAGCCCCCCGACGCCATCCATGCCGTTCGGCAAGAACACGCCGTGCCAATGCACCGTCGTGGGTGCGGTCAGCCGGTTCGTCACGTACACGCGCACCCGATCGCCCTCGACGGCTTCCAGCGTCGGGCCGTGGACTCTACCGTTGTAGCCCCAACAGCTCGCCCGCAGGCCGGGAGCGAACTCGTGCTCGACCTCCTCGGCGACGAGGTGGAACACCTTCACGCCGTCGACGACACGGTGCGGCAGCGTCACGCCGTTCGGAGTGATCACGGGCACGCTGGGTGTGCCGGGCGGTTCGCTCGCAGCGCCTGCACGGCCACCGCTGTAAGAGCGCTCCCAGCCGCGCCCTTGGCGTTCGGCTTGGGCCGCCTGGGCCGTCTTCTGGGTCAAGGCGGCGACGCCGGCCAACGTCGCCGTGCCCAGCAATAGATCTCGTCGTGTGGTCATGCTTCCTCGTGTCTCTTCCAAGTGGTCGAACCCCGTGTCAATCCAGCCGGGCACGGCGCAGCCGGAGCGCGTTTCCGATCACGCTGACCGAGCTCAGAGCCATCGCCGCACTCGCGAGCATCGGCGACAAAAGCACGCCGAAGACTGGGTACAGAACGCCGGCGGCGACGGGAACGCCTAGGGCGTTGTACAAGAACGCAAATAGCAGGTTCTGGCGAATGTTCCGCATCACGTGCCAGGACAGTTTCCTAGCACGCACGATGCCCCCGAGGTCACCTTTCACGAGCGTGATCGACGCGCTGTGCATGGCCACGTCGGTGCCGGTGCCCATCGCGATGCCAACGTCCGCGAGGGCGAGCGCAGGCGCATCATTGGTGCCATCGCCGGCCATCGCCACGCGAGCTCCAGCAGCAGAGAGCTCGCGCACGAGCGCCCCCTTCTTCTCCGGCAGCACGTCGGCAAATACCTGGTCGATGCCGAGCTCGCGCGCCACGGCTGCGGCGGTGGTCTGGTTGTCGCCGGTCACCATGACGATACGCAGACCGGCCGCGCACAGCGCTGCGAGGGCGCCTTTCGCCGACGCCTTGATCGGATCGGACACACCGAACAGGCCTGCGAGCCTTCCGTCCACGGCCACGAACATCGCGGTCCGCCCCGCCACACGCAGCGATTCCGCTTGTCCGGCGAGTTCGGCGGTGGCGATCTGCTGCTCCTCGAACCAGCGACCGTTGCCCACGAGCACGCGGGCGCCGCTGACGGTGCCGATCACGCCCTTGCCGGTCACGGCCTCGAACTCGCTCGCTTCCCCGAGCTCGACACCTCGACTCCGAGCCTCCGCCACGATCGCATCCGCCAGCGGATGTTCGCTGGCGCGCTCGAGCGTCGCGGCCTTCTGGAGCAGCTCTTCGTTGCTGAAACCAGGCACGGTCAGCACGTCGGTCAAGCGCGGGCGGCCCTCGGTGAGCGTCCCGGTCTTGTCCACCACGAGGACCTCGACCTTTTCCAGCGTCTCGAGCGCCTCGGCGTTCTTCACCAAGATCCCAGCGCGCGCCCCGCGCCCCGTCCCCACCATGATCGACATGGGGGTGGCCAGGCCCAACGCGCAGGGGCAAGCAATGATGAGCACGGCCACGGCGTTCACCACAGCGTACGCCAAACGCGGTTCTGGTCCGAAGAAGCCCCAGGCGATCGTGGCGAGGGCCGCGCTCAGCACCACCGCTGGCACGAACCACGAGGACACCCGGTCGGCGAGACGTTGGACAGGAGCGCGGCTGCGCTGCGCCTCGCTCACCATGCGCACGATCTGCGCGAGCAAGCTGTGTTTGCCGACGCGCGCGGCGCGCACCACGAGGGCGCCGCGGCCGTTCATGGTACCGCCCGTGACCGGAGCGCCCGGTTGCTTTTCGACGGGCAACGGTTCCCCGGTGAGCATGGATTCGTCGACAGCGCTGGTGCCTTCGAGCACCTCGCCATCGACGGGCACGCGCTCCCCGGGGCGCACGCGCAGCCGGTCGCCGACGTGGACACGGTCGAGCGGCACATCTGCTTCACTCCCGTCGTCTGCCAGCCGGCGCGCGAGTTTGGGGCTGAGCCCGAGCAGCGCGCGAACGGCGCCCGAGGTGGCTTCCCGCGCGCGTAGTTCGAGCACCTGCCCGAGCAGCACCAGCGTGACGATCACCGAGGCTGATTCGAAGTAGACCGGTGCCGCCCCCCCGTGCCGGAGCGTGTGGGGCAACAGACCCGGCAGCAGCAGCACGAACACGCTGTAGCCGAAGGCCACGGCGGTTCCGAGAGCGATCAACGTGAACATGTTCAGCTGCCACGTCTTGACGGAGACCCAACCTCGCTGGAAGAAGGGCCACCCGCCCCAGACGACGACGGGCGTTGCCAACATCCCCTGCAGCCAGACCGACGCGCGCGCCGGGATCAGCGCTTCGAGCGGCTGCCCGGGAATCATCTCGGCCATCGCCAACACGAACACCGGCAAGGTCAGGGCTGCGCTGATCCAGAAGCGCCGCGTCATGGCGGCGAGCTCTGGGTTCTGCTGGACCGCGGCGCTCACCGTCCGCGCTTCGAGCGCCATGCCACAGATGGGGCACGCGCCCGGTTCTGACTGAATGACCTCTGGGTGCATCGGGCACACGTACTCGGACACCTCGTCGAGCTCCGGCAGCTCCGGTTCGAGCGCCATCCCACATTTCGGGCAGGCGCCCGGCGTGGCTTCTCGAACCTCGGGATCCATCGGGCACACGTAGGTTCGGGCAGAACGCGTGTGCGCGACGGGTGGCACCACTGCTTCGATCGGGTGAAGGTAGCGGGCGGGATCGGCGACGAACTTCTCGCGGCAACGAGGGTTGCAGAAGTAGTAGGTCTTGCCCGCATGCTCCGTGCTGCCCCCCCGCGCTGCCGTCGGGTCGACGCGCATCCCGCACACGGGGTCTACCGCTTGAACGGGCCCAGACGCTTCGCTGGCGCCTTCGCCGGGGACCGGAGAGCAACCTGCGCAGCCGTGGCCGTTGGTCGTTGAGCGCTTGGGATCGAATTGGGAAGGAGGATGCATGGCCGAACACTCCCGTTTTCTGGCGTCACCCAGCAGACGCAACGCCCAGCGCCTGATTACGCGAAAACGCACGCGCCTAGGGATCCGCATGCGAGGTTCGGGTGGCCGAACGTCCGACTGGCCGCGTCTCCCGCCTGCTTCTGCCGAAATTTCCCGAGGCTATGATGGCTGTACAAACAAGCAGGGGAGCGAATTTCTTCCAAAATTCGACGATCCGCAGCCCTCCGATTAGACTCCGGAGCGTTCATTCCTGTCAGATCCCCCGGCCCCAGGGCACCTGGGTCCGGGGGGGCTGATTCCCCGCCGGAGGATTCCGAGGCTCGCCGATGACAACCGCTTCGGCAGAGAGAGCGCCGCTGTTGTGGTGCCTGTTGGCGGCCGCGCTGTTCGGTGCGTCGACACCGGCAGCGAAACTCCTGACGCATGCGGTGGGCCCGTTCCTGCTCTCGGGGATCTTGTATCTCGGCGCAGCCATCGCGGTCTGCCCGTGGGTGTTGGGTAGTGCGCGCCGAGTCGGCGTGGACCGCCGCAGCCGGCAGCGACTGGCGGGTGCGGTGCTGCTCGGCGGGGTGCTCGGGCCCGTGTGCTTGCTGACGGGGCTGAGCGCCGCGAACGCAGGCTCCGTAGCGTTGTGGCTGAACTTGGAGACAGTCACGACCGCGGTCCTCGGTCGCTTTTTCTTCAAGGAGCACCTCGCGCTGCGCACGTGGATAGCGGTGCTCCTCGTGGTGGGCGCCAGCGCGGTCCTCGGCTCGGGCACTCCCGAAGGAGGGGTCGCCGTGGCTTGGGTCGCGCTCGCTTGCCTGGCGTGGGGTCTCGACAACAACCTCACGGCCCTCATCGATGCCTACTCCCCGGCGCAGATCACCTTCGCAAAGGGGGTGGTCGCAGGTGCGGTGAACCTGGGCTTGGGCCTGTGCTTCGAGCCTGCGGCCTTGACGGCGTGGACTTGGGGCTCAGGACTGGTGGTGGGCGCGCTGGGATACGGAGCGTCTTTGCTCTTGTACGTCGCCGGGGCACAGCATCTCGGTGCCACTCGCTCGCAACTGCTCTTTTCGACGGCACCGCTGTGGGGCCTCCTGCTCGCGTGGCTTGCCCTCGGCGAACCGGTGCTGGCAGCCCAGCTGGCAGCCGCTCCACTGATGGCACTCGCGCTTTGGTTGTGGCATCGCGAGCATCACGAACACCACCATCTGCACGCCGCCATCACCCACCGCCATTGGCATCGTCACGACGACGATCACCACGACCACGATCACGATCACGAGCTTGGGGTGGGGGCGGGCGGCTGGCACAGCCACGAGCACCGACACCAGTCGATCGAACACACGCACCCCCATCGCCCCGACCTACACCACCGGCACGCACATCCGTCCAACGCCAAACGCTAAGCAGCGGCACCGGCGAGGGGGTAATGCCACACCGCTAAAGTCTGCGGCCCCGCCGAGCGTTGGAACGTCACATGCGCTGGACCTTGGTCTCGTCCCTGATCGCTGCGCTCCTGCTCTCACGCGCGACCCTAGCGGAAACCGTCAAACCAGCGCCAGCTGCCCCGGCGCCCGACACGCCGACGTCCCCCTCCGCATCCGACTCCGGCTGGTACGGCTGGCAGGTCCTGGCCGTGGACGGCGCGGCGATCGCCACCGGGGCGGTGCTCGCCAACACGCTCGATTTCGATCCGAGCGAGCAGCCTTCCGATCTCGGCTTGGTGGGAGCCACTTGGTACGGGCTCGGCGCCGTCGCCGCGCCCGCCGTGCACTATGCGCACGGCAACGCGGGTGTGGGAACCGCTTCGTTGGGCTTGCGCTTGCTCGTGCCACCGGCGGCAGGGTTCTTCGGCTTTCTGGGTACGTGCGTGGAGCGTGGAGACGTGGAGCACGACTGCGTCGTCGACGGCTACAGTGTCGGCACGCTCGTCGGCCTCGCAGGAGTCACCGCCATCGACGCGGGTGCGCTCGCCTGGGAGCGACCGAGCGTCGACCCGACCCCGCCTGGGTCCTGGTACGGCTGGCAGCTGTTCATCATCGACGGGGCCGCGATCGGCACGGGCATTGCCATCGGAGCCGGCAAGCCTCGCAACGAAGAAGGCGAGCGCACCGATCCCGTGATCGCGCCCTGGGCCATGGGTTATCTGGTTGGCCTCGTGGCAGGACCCGTGGTGCATTTCGCGCACGGACGCTGGGGTCGAGGCTTCATCTCACTCGGCGCTCGGGCGCTGGCGGGACCGATGTTCGCGGTCATGGGGATCGCAGGTTACTGCGCAGCCACAGGAGGCGTCTCCAACTGCAGCCAAACCGGTGCCCTATACGGATTGCTCGGGGGGCTCGCGATCGTAGACGTCTTCGACGCCATGGTGCTGGCGCACGAAGAGGTCGAACCCACCCAGCAAGCGCGCTACGCGCCCACCGTGAGCGTCGGTCCGGGCTCGCTCACGGTAGGCGGCTACTTTTAGAGACCTTGGCGACGACCGCCGCCACGCTCACTGGCTCAGGATCTTGAACTCGATGCGCCGGTTCTTCTGCTGGCCCGCCGGCGTCGCGTTGTCCGCGCGCGGTTCATCGGGGCCGGCGCCGCGCGTCTGGAGGCTTGCGTCGGGGACTCCGGCAGCGACCAGGTACTTCTTGACGGACGCGGCGCGGCGCGCGGACAGGTCGACGTTGTAGTCGCGTTCGCCCTGGTTGTCCGTGTGCCCCGTGATGAGTACGCGCAGATTGTGTTCCTTGAAAGTCTTGGCTGCAGCGTCGAGCGTAGGCCGCCCCGCGGGCAGGATCTGGTCGCTGTTGTAGTCGAAGGTGATGCCTTCGATCACGCCCGAGAAACGCTTGACCTCTTCCGGAATCTCGTCGGGGCAACCATCGGCATCCTCGAATCCGTTCTTCGTCTCCGGCTCTTTGGGACATTTGTCGGCGTCGTCGTCGATGCCGTCGCCGTCCTGATCGTGGATGGGGCAGCCGTCGACGGTTCGCGCGGGTTCCTTCGGGCACTTGTCGTTCGCGTCGGTAACCCCGTCGGCGTCCGTGTCGACGCATGGACAGGCCTCCCCCGGGCAGCCGTGCGGCGCCACGCCCGCTTGCTCCGGGCAGGCGTCCTTCGAATCGAGGACGCCGTCGGCGTCGCTGTCGGGGCAGCCGTGGGGCGCCGCACCCGCCTGTTCCTTGCACTCGTCCGTGCTGTCGGGGACACCGTCCCCGTCAGTATCCGCGCCAGGGCAGCCTTGATTTTCGCCAGGCTGATCGACGCAGTCGTCGCGGTGGTCGGCGAAGCCGTCCCCGTCCCGGTCGGGCTGAGTCCGCTCGAGGGTGAACGTCAGGCCCAGCATCACTTCGGGGTGATGCGTTTGGTGGCCGTCGGAGCCCCCTACCCGCTGGGTCATCGAATCGCGGACATCGAGGCGGGCCGAGACGTAGGCGTCGAGCGCCGCCTTGACCCCTCCGCCGAAGTGAAAGGCGGGATCGGTGTCGGTCCCCATAGCCTCGCTCGTCGCCCCGAGCGCACCCATACCGAACAACACGAACGGGGTGACGCTAGACCCAGGCAACTGACCGATGAGATGCCCACGGGCGACGTGAATCCCCGCCGAGCTGCCGTCTTCGGTCGCCGTGGGCATCGCTGCTCCGTCGATCTCGAGCCCCAAGAACGCGAGCGGGAAGTAGGCGAAGCGCACACCGAAGCCAGCCGCGGGATCGAGATCTTGCTGAGGCAAGCCGCTGCCTGGTTCGATGAAGCGATGAGAAGGCGAAGGAAACATGATGGTCCCGAACAGGCCGAGCTCCCAGAGGTTCGCCTCTGGCACGTAGCGCTGCATGTAGGGCACTTCGCCCGCGCTGGCACCAGCGCCGGTGGTGGTCGCCGACGCACTGGCGCGAGCAGGTTCATCGGTCGACACCTGCAGTTGAAAGTTCCCCTCGCCTTCGGTTTGAGCTGCCACCAGCGCAGGCGCGGAGCAGGCCACGAAGAGCAGGGCGGAGCGGCAAAACATTGAACTCATAGGTCGTCCTCGCTTCAATCCGGAAGAATGAACGTTGCGTCGTTTCGCCGACTACAGCAGCGTGTAGACCAGACTCAGGGCGGTGGTGGTGTCGGTTTTTTCGATCCCGGGTAGCGGACTGTTGTCGTACCGAAGGCTGAACGTCGCCGCCAACGAGAAGGATTCGGCGATGGATGAGGTGAGCCCGACGTCCCAGTTCAGACGCCACTTTTCACCATCGGTGATGGACTGGATGTATTCCAGGCCCGTGGTGAAGCTCACCGCCTGATTCAGCCTGTTCTCGTAGCCGGCAAACGCGCGGCCCGAGTGATCCACCTCTGTCTTGTCGACATCGATGCCCTCGGCAGCCGACGCAGCGATCGTGTCGTCGCGGCGCACGTCGTACTGCAGGTCGTAGCCAAGCTCACCCACCAGTCGATGGTTCTCGTAGTCGAAAAAGTAGTAAGCAACACCGGGGTCGAAGTTGAGCCGCAATACCAACCCTTGGAAGCGGTCGCGGCGTCCCGTCTCGGCGACGAACAGCGACCAGGCGTCGGAGAGGTAACGGTCGTAACGCACACGCCCCTGAACATTCGAAACCGACGTCTCCATGGCTGCGTCCGCCGAAGGCGCAGATCGCGCGTAGTTGGCGGCGAAGTTCGCCGAATACTGGTTATCGGCGCGGCGCAACCTCAGCTTGCCGGCCCCGGTCATGGCGGTGGAACGCGAGTTACCGCTGGCTAACAGCCCGCCTGCGGAGAATTCGAGTTCGCTCTCTTCCTTGGCAGTCGCTTCTTTGGCCGCAGCCGCCTCGAAGCCGCCGCCGCCCACATCGGTGGCACCGGACGTAGCGGCGTCCTGGGCCAGCAAACCCTTGGGCGTGTCCT
Organism: Polyangiaceae bacterium; assembly: GCA_025937785.1. Lineage (GTDB taxonomy): Bacteria > Myxococcota_A > Polyangia > Polyangiales > Polyangiaceae > JAICQQ01. The sequence continues at coordinate 30,091 of JAICQQ010000024.1, read as the reverse complement.
GCGCATACCCGGGAGCGCTCCAGGCGAGCGTGCCGAGGCACACCAAAACCAGCGTGCGTAGATAACTAGATCTCATGCGTGCTCCTGAATCTTGGTAGAACCGTGAGAAGTCCGTGACGGTATCGAGAAATCATGCCGACTTGCGTGGCGCGACGCGCACTTCGCGCGCCAAGTATGGATGCCCAAGCCTGCTTGCTACGAGAAGGCCTACCCCGAAGGGTCCTCTACCCTGCAACGCGGTCGGATGGCAAGCGCCACCGCGTCCCCGAGCCCCATCACCAACACGGGTAGACGCGGGAGCGCTCAGGATGCGCGCGCCGGCCGCGAGCAGCTCGCTCGAGATCTGCCGAGCTTTCGCAGTATCCGCCTCGGACTCCATAGGAATCGTCAGATCCACGCGAGGCGCCCCTGCGAGCGTATGGTTGCCCTTGCTCGGGGCCCCGACACCCGCCGTGCGAGAGTGCGCTGACGCTTCCGGCGACGAACGCACGCGCGCACGCTGACCCGAACTGCGAACAGCGCGACCACCCATGGGGCCGGAATCTCTCGACGAATCAAGCCCGCGTCAAGAGACACGGCATGCGGCCTCGCGGTTCGCCCCCGGCAAGACCAGCGCCTAGCGCCGGCTGCCAGCCACAAAGCGGGACAAATCGACGCGATCTGAGCACCGAATTGATCGGTCGCTCAGTCGAACGTCACGAGTCAGGCGTTCTTCTTCGCGGGCGGAATCAGCACGCCCGGCACCAAGCGCTCGCGTGACTCGGCAGGATCCGACCAGGGGGGCCGTTCCGTCGGAATGTCGTCGGGCGACGCCGCACGTCCGGCGTCGAGGAGATCGTCGCCCGGCAATTGATCCCCCCAATCGATCTCCGGGCCCTCGTCGGACGCGTCGGGTTCTTTCGTGGCCTCGACCGATCGCCTGGCTCGTGGTGGTGCGATCGTCTCGATCAAGTCTTGGGCCCGCCTCTGCTTCACTTCGGATTCGTCTTCGCCGTTCTCCATACACATTCCGCTACTCAGGATGGTATCGCTCTCGTGCGCAGCGTGACGTGTAAAACAGCGCCCGGCGTGAATGAAGTGAGAGAATGTAGCGGCGTGGTGCACGGCTCGGCGCGGTCTCTTGGACGCGCATTCGTCAGACCCCGACACAGCTCTGAAACCTTACCCCGGCGCGCCTTTCATTCGTGAAAGACCGGTTCGGGCTGCGATCACTCAACCCCCCGAACCCATAGTCGAAAAAGTAACCATGGCGGATCCCGCCAGATTGCGGAGCTGACTCAGCGCGAGGCAGGTTCTGTCGGCGAAATTCGCTCAATACTCGGTGTTGCCGGACTGGGTGATGTTGCCGGAGCTCACGCCGATGAACAGCGAATCGCCGATGTTGCTGTAGCGGGTGTTCGTCATCGTCACCGTGCTCGAACTCGAGTCGGTGCGAAAGATGGCCTCATCCATGTCCGAGATGTCGCAGTGATCGATGAATACGTCGATGCGGAAGGTGGTGTTGCCATTCTGACGAATGAACTTGCCGGCCGAGCGCGCGGTGAAGTTCGAAACCCGAAAAGTACTTGCGGCGTTGATCTGGAAAACCTTGTCCTCCCCGTTGAAGGCACCGCCGCCGTCGAGCACGACCGTCCCCGACTCCTTGATGGTCATCGCATCCTCGCCGATGTCTTCCCAAACGATGTTCTCGAGCGTCACGTCGCCGTAGGTGTGAATACCGTCCGCCGCGGGCGCCCCCAGCACGACATTGATCAGACGCGCTCCGTCTTCGACGCGGAACACGGGCAGCTGATCTTCGTCCTGGCTGCCGTCACCCAGCGCACTGCCCGCGCGATAGCGGCGGCACTCTCCATCGAACGTTTGCCCCGACGCCACCACGATGGTGCTGTTCACCGTACCCGCGTCGCCGGCGACCACTTCGCAACCGGGGTTCGAGCTGCCGCCACCCCCGCTGCCTCCAGTCGTGGATGTGCTCACGGTGGTATCGCTGGTGGTGCTGGTAGCCCCCCCGTCCGAACCGCTGGAGTTCGTGGAGCCCCCGGCTCCGCCGCCGCCGCCAGTGGTGGTCGTGCTGCCCACGGCGGCTGTGGCGCTCGGTCCCTGGCACAAGCAGTAGTCCGACTCGTGGTCACTCGCGGAAGAGCAGCTGAGCTCGCCGCGCGACATGTCCGGGCCGCAGCTGTCCTCGGCGTTCTCCCAAGTCTCGGCACACGTCAGCCCTACGGACGCGCAGACCGCTGCGCACCCCGCCCCATCGCTGAAGACAGCGGCGCAGAAGTCGCTGCCGCTGTCGCAGAGCTCCCAGCCATCGCGCTCGGAAATCGCCGAGCAGTCGACGGGCCCACCAGGAATGGAGCCGTCGGTCGCCGTAGTCGCGGCGCCGATGCCTCCCTGCCCCGTGGTAGAGCCAGGGGCCGTGGTGGCACCGGGCGCGGTGGTCGCAGCGCTGATCGTGCCGGACACGCCGCCGCTGCCGCTGCCGTTCGTCACCCCGTTCCCCGCCGCAGACGCGCTCCCGGTCGTGCCCACGCTCGACGTCACGCCCGCGGTGGTCGCCGTGGGGCCTCCGAGGGGCCCCGCCGAGGTCGGGCCCGCGTCCCCGACGTCTTCGACGTCAGGGCTCGCGTAATTTTGGTTGTCGCCGCTGCAGCCCACCGCCAAGAGGCAGCCAAGTCCAACGACGTGCGGAAGAGGGAAATGGAGTGTGCTCACGCCCCACCAATGCCGGAGCTGGGCAGAACGATCACGAAAGCTACCGACCGGAATGATTCTGATGGGTTAGAAGGGGCTGCCCGGGGCCCTGAGCGGCAGCGCTGGCGGCGCGTCCGAGCGGTTCCGAGGGGTCGTCAGCCACGCCCGGCGGGGAGTAGCCACGCGGTCGTGGCCTTTGCCCGACGATCCTGTGGTGCTATCGAGCGCGTCCATGAGCGTGCCGTGACCGAGCGGTTGATCCTGGTGGTCGAGGACGAGGCGGTGATGCGTCGTGTGCTCACATTGATGCTGCACGGTCGTGGCTACTTGGTGGCACAGGCCGAGACCGGCCAACAAGCATTGGATCGGCTGCGCGCAGGGAGACCCGACGCCATGATCGTGGATCTGGGACTGCCGGACATGGATGGTATCGACATCGTCACCGCCGCGCATCGGGACCATCGCGTGCCCATCATCGTGCTCTCGGCGCGTGCCGAAGAGCAACAGCAGATTCGCGCGCTGGACGCTGGGGCCGACGACTACGTCACCAAGCCGTTTCGCGAGGGCGAATTGATGGCGCGCCTCCGCGCCAGGTTGCGGCGAGCACCGCAAGCCGCCAGGGACGAACTCCGCGTCGGAGATCTCGAGCTGGACGTATACGCACGCGCCGTCACCTGCGCCGATCAGTCTGTTTCGCTGACTCCACTGGAATTCAAGCTACTGCAAGTCTTGGCGGAGGCCCGCGGTCGCGTCGTCACGCGCGAACGCCTGCTCAGCACGGTGTGGGGCCCCGAACGCGTGAACGAAGTGCAGTATCTCCGCGTGTACATGAAGCAGCTGCGCCGCAAGATCGAAGACGAACCCGCCCAACCCAAACGCCTATTGACCGTGCCCGGCGTGGGCTACCGGCTCGTGCCCGCCGATCAGCGCCGCGAGTGAGCAAGCACGCATACATCCGACACGGAGGAACCACAGAGTGGGACGCGAAAAATTCTCGAGAGAAACGCTCCACCCCCCTAGCAGGGACAGCGGGATCGAATTCTTTCAGGCGCACGCTGTCTGACCGTCTCGCGCCGGGCGCTCGCGTCGTGGGTGCAAATCACACCGCCAGAGTCGCTAGGCCCGATGCATCCGGCGACGCTTGTGGCACAGTTCGTCAGACATGTGGTCGCGTGCACAAACTCTCGGTTCGCTGTTCTTCTGCGCCTTCGCCAGCACTGTCGCCTGCTCCGCGGAAGATCAGGGCAGTCTCTTCGACGACGCCAGTGACGGCGCGACTACCGACGCTGCTACTCCGGTCACCTCCACTAGCGCCACCGGCGACGGATCGGGTGCCAGCGGCGGCACGGCAGGCACCGCAAACACCAGCTCCGGCGGCGGTGGTGATGGCACCGCCAGCGCGAGTTCGGTGAGCGGTGGCGGCACGGGCAACGGCGGCTCGAACGCGGGCGGCAGCGGCAGCGACGCAGGCGGCACGGCGAGCAGCACCGACGCCTCGGGCGGAAGCAGCGGAGCCGGTGGCGGTTCGAGTCCAGGGGGAGCCGGTGGCTCCGAGTCGAGCACCGGCGGTACCGCCAGCAGCGGTGGCGCTGGGGGCAGCGGTAGCGGGGGCACCGAGAGCAGCGGCGGTACGTCCGGCAGCGGCGGCAGCGGCGGTACCTCGGGCAGCGGCGGCGCTGGGGGCAGCGGTGGCACTGAAAGTGCTGGCGGTACGTCTGGCACCGGCGGCAGCGGCGGTACCTCGGGCGGCGGCGGCAGTGGTGGCAGCGGCGGCACCTCGGGCAGCGGGGGCACTGAAAGCGCTGGCGGTACGTCCGGCACCGGCGGTAGCGGCGGTACGTCTGGCAGCGGCGGCAGCGGCGGTACCTCGGGCGGCGGCGGCACCGAGTCCACCGGCGGCAGCGGCGGGGAGACCAGCACGGGCGGTAGCGGCTCCGGCCCCGAGATCGTCGAAGTGGAGCTCGAAGCGGGCGATTGCATGGTCGTGCGCTGCCCCGAGGAAGCCCCTTACGTGGTCGGGTGCGACATCGTGTTCACCGATATCGGCATGGACCCGAGCGCATGTGTTGCCTTGGAGACGACGCGGCGTGTCTTCATCAAAGCCGGCCTCACCTGTGCGGGCACCTCGGTCAAGTCGGGCTTCATCGCCTGTTCGAGCGAGCCGCCTGCCGAAGAGCTGAACGAAGAAAACTGTGTCATCCACAACAAGGACAATCTGTCGATCGTCGACGATCGCTGTGACTGCCCCGGCACCCTGCCTAGCTGCTAAGCGGGGCGTCAGCGCTCAGCCCTCACCCATGCTGCGCCGCACGGCGCTGAGCAACTGGTCTGGGGTGAACGGCTTGGCCAGGAAATGGACGCCGTCTTCTTGCGCACCATGTTGAACACTCGGCGTCGCCGTGTAGCCCGAAAGGTAGAGGGCTGCCTGGGCTTGCTTCTTCCGGAATAGCTCCTCGACCAGTGCACGTCCGTCGAGTTTGGGCAGAACAGCATCGGTAACGATCAGATCCACCGCCTCGTGATGCGTCATCAGCTCCAGCGCATCCGCACCGTTCTCCGCCGAGAGCACGCGGTACCCCGATCTTTCCAGCAAACGCGCGGTGAGCTGGCGCAGAGTGGCATCGTCTTCGACCAGCAGCACCAGCTCGTGCCCGGTGCGCGCCGCATCGGCGGCGAAGGATTCGTGTGTAGCGGCCACGAGCTCTTGGTCCAGCGGTAAGGCCACGGTCACGGTGGTCCCTCCACCCGGGTCGCAGGACAGCTGGATCTGCCCGCCGGCTTGTCGCACGATCCCGTAGCACACCGAGAGACCGAGACCGGTACCTTCGCCCGAGGCCTTGGTCGTGAAAAAGGGGTCGAAGGCCTGAGCGAGTACCTCGGGCGACATTCCGGGCCCGTTGTCGGTCACGCTGAGCACCGCGTACTCCCCTGGCTCGAGCTCCAGCTCCGAAGCGCTGTCAGCATCGAACCGGCGGTGCTCGACGCCAACGGTAATTCGGCCGTGACCCTGCACCGCGTCACGCGCGTTCACCACGAGGTTCAAGAGGACCTGCATCAATTGCGAAGGGTCGACCAACACGTTCAGGCTCACGTCGGGGACGTCGATGGAAAAACTGATCGATTCGCCGATCAAGCGCCGCAGCATGCGGTCGGCTTCCCGCACCAACGCGCCAAGCTCGACGCGCTGCGATCGAGCGACCTGTTGTCGCGCGAACGTGAGCAGCTGCATGGTCAGATCGGCTCCACGCTTCGTCGCCTGCTCGATCAGCTCGAGGTCTTGCTCGAACGTAGGGCTGTTCTTACCATCGGCTTTCAAGAACGACACCGAGGCCATGATGATGCCCAGAATGTTGTTGAAGTCGTGCGCCACGCCGCCCGAAAGCCTGCCCACGGCTTGCATCTTCTGAGCCTGGATCAGCTGGGCTTCCAGCCGCCGTTCCTTCGTCACGTCGGTCCACACGATACGCAGGCGTGGCGTTGGCTCGTGGCTCAGGGTCATGGTCGTGCTCACCCGCAGGTCGTCGCCACGCGCCCCGCGCATCACGAGCTCCGGCACCGCATCGGCGCGCCCAGCCGCTGCCGCTCGCAGCACGCCTTCGGCGAACGACCGCCGTTCGCCGTCGAACAACACGCCCACCGATTTGCCGACCAGTTCGCTCGCCTCGAACCCCACGGCGTCGGCCAGCGTCTCGTTGCATTTCAGAATGCGCAGGGTACGCGCATCGATCGAGCACAAAAGACCCGGTGATCGCCGGTAAGCATCTCGCTCATCGATGAGTAACGCCTCGGCCTCGGCGCGCTTCACGCGCTCGGCATCCAGCTCCTCGGACAACATGCCGAGCCCCACCACGACCGCGTCCAGCGTCTCGTCATCTCCCGTTGGCTCGGCTCCGACGCCCGCCTCGCCCGCGGCGATCCGTGCCAAGAGCTCCAGCACGAGTTCCGAGCCCTGCTTGGAAATCATGCCTGGGCGCTAGCAGTCGACGTCGGGTGCGACTCGAGCAACCACGCTTCCGCCGCGTCGACCTCCGTGAACAGACGCGTCGGATAGGGCGGCTTGGCGACCCGCATGAAGAAGTTACCGATGACGGCCGATATGGGTCCGTCCACGGGCACGACCAGGCGCGAGGTGATACGCGCGATCTCGGGCCCGGCCGCCGCGCGTCGCGCCGTCAAACTCATCGATCGCACGCTGCGTGCGTCCACCAGCACCGGGATCTTCCTCACGCCCGCAGCTTGCTGGTGGCGGGCGCGGATCCACAACACGTCGTCTAGCTCGATTCGACTACCGTGCGGGTAATTGACCCGGAAGATCCCGCAGGCATCGAGAAATACCTGGGCGCGCTCATGGCCCCCCTCACGTAACATTGGGTTGAAGGTACCACGCACCCTCGGACAGAACCACCGCCCGAGGTCCGGGATCGCTCTGGGTCGGGCGACCCGTGTGCAACGAGACGAGCGAGACGGATCACAAGTCCGGCATGCCGCCGGCAGCACAATCCTGGACGTGCGGCACTGGATTCAGACGCATCGGCTCATGGGTACGGTCAGCGCGCGTGCCCACCCGACCAGCCGCAGCGGCCCGCACAGCCCCCGATCGTGCGCGTAGGTTGCTTTGAGTTTCACGTGGTTACGCGCCCTCGAAAAAAAAAGAGCCGGGGCATGTCGATTTCGGGGTCCGTGGATCGACGTGTTGGTAGCCGCCCAACGCGGGCGAGCCCACCGGATGTTGCCTCATGACCCCCGCCCCCACCTTCGCCGCCTTGACGCTCGCGCCCAGCGAGCTTGGCGCGTTCATCGTGTGCTTGGGCCTCGCCGGGGTCGGGGCGCTGACGCTGTTTCGAGCTGCCCAGCGCTGGCCGGGCGGACTCGCGCCCGCCGGCGCCTTCACGCGCAGGTTGTGGTCCAGCGTCTCGTGGTCGCTCGGTGTTCGTCACCGCGCGCGCCTGCCGTCGGCCCGGCGCCTGGGGCCTTATGCACTCGAGAGCAAGATCGGCGAAGGCGGTCAGGGTGTCGTGTATCGCGCGCGACGCACCGGTTCGTCCACGCCGCTCGCCGTAAAACTGCTAGCGGGCGAATGCACCCACGCACGCCAGCAACGATTCGAACGCGAGGGGCGATTGGCAGCTGGTCTGCGCCACCCGAACACCGTCACCATCTACGACCAAGGCCGTACGGAAGAAGGCATCTCGTATTACGCGATGGAGCTCCTCGACGGTCTCACGCTGGAAGAGCTGGTCACCCGCCACGGTCCGCTGCCGGCGGGGCGCGTGATCCACATCTTGCGCCAACTCGGCGCGGCGCTCGCTGCAGCTCACGAGCGCGGCCTCGTGCATCGCGATATCAAGCCAGCCAACGTGTACGTCTGCGCGCACGCCCACCCACCAGACCTGGTGAAGCTGCTCGACTTCGGTCTGGTGCGCGAAGTCACTCACGCGAGCGATCCTTCCGTGAGCGCTGCCCATGTGCTCTTGGGCACCCCGTTATTCTTATCGCCCGAGGCCATCAGCACTCCGGAACGGGTGGACGCCCGAGCGGACATCTATGGTGTGGGAGCCGTGGCGTACTTCCTGATGACCGGCAAGACTCCGTTCAGCGGGCGCAATACCATCGAAGTCTGCGCCCACCACCTGCACACCCTGCCAGAAGCACCGTCACGGCACGCTCCGGTGCCGCCCGACCTGGAACGCGTGATCTTGACTTGCCTGGCCAAGGACCCGGCAGCGCGGCCCGCGTCCGCAGCGGAACTCGTCCGAGCGCTCGAGCAGTGCGAAGCGATGGGGAGCTGGGAAGCGCGGGACGCCGAGGCGTGGTGGCAGGGCCGGCGATGATCCCGAGGTCAGGATCGGCCCCCTGGCCGCCGCGGCCGTCGAAAAACGGGAACTCCTTTGGCGCTAGGCGGTCACAGGCGTTGGCGATGCGTCGTCTTGTAGGCGGTGCGCAGCCAAAGCTGTGCGGTGCGCACTTCGTTCAAGTCAATTCGAGTTTTGCGGGGACTAACCAGACATGACCTTCGAAACGCGTGGAGCCCCTCATCCCGGTGCCGGCCACGAAGATGCCCGGACGGCAGGCACCGTACTCTCGGCCTCCACTTCTCACTTGGCGCAGGCAACGCCGCCTGGTTCGGTGATGGCCGAAATCCTCGTGGTCGGCGCGGACCAAGCCTTGGGGCCCCTCTCGAGCTACCTCGTAAAGAACGGCGTGAGCTGTGAACACGTGCCCGGAGCCGCTGCTAGCCTGCACCGCTTGCTCAGCGGCGTCTACGATGCTGGCATCGTCAACGTCGACGCCTCCGCGCTCGACCCCCGGGAGCTCTTGCATCGCTTGCGCGAGAAGAGCAACGTGCCAGTCATCGTGCTCACGGCTCGCAACACGGCCAGTGTGCGAGCGGATTGGTTGGACGCCGGTGCCGACGACTCTCTCTCGAAGCCCGTCAGTCCGCGCGAACTCTTGGCGCGCCTGCGCGCGATCTTGCGGCGCCGCCACTCGCGAGTGACCGGAGACGATCTGCGCGCAGGCCCGCTGCTGCTGGATCTCTCGACCGGCCTCGCCTGCGTCGGTCCCGAGCGCATCGCCCTCACCCCGCTCGAATTCGACTTGCTCGCCGCCCTCGTCCGCCGCGCAGGACGCGTGGTACGACGCCGTAGCCTACTCAGCCTGGTAGGGCGTCAGCACGCGCCGGTGGGGGAACGGACCGTTGACGTGCACATCGCGCGCCTGAGGAAAAAACTGGGCGCAGCAGGGCGCGGCTTGGGCAAATGCATAGGCACCGTGCGCGGCGTGGGCTACGTGCTGGCCGCCGGCCCATAGAGGCAGCCGCCAAGAACGCCGTTGGCGACTTTGGCGGTAAAGAGACCCGTCCGACCGCCCCGACCGACTGGACCTCATCATTGATCGGATCCCTGACGGAAATCTCCGGGTCTCACCAGCAGCCCTGGGCCAAAGGCGGTGCGGATACGGCTGAGAATCTTGGGCTCAGGTGTCCAGCGCATAACGCGTTGGAAGCCGATCGCGACTACGGCGCAGGCTTCATGGCCTAGAAGCGGGCCCGGAAGGCGCTGAAAGTGCGGGAGCCGCTCGCTCGATATGTGTTGCGAGAAGCCGCATGGGCGGCTGCCACCAGCGTCGCGACGAGCAGCACGGGGGACCAGGAGAGCGGCGGGAGGACGGGACTGCGGGAAGAAGCGAGCTGTGATGGATCCCGTTATCCGGATGGTGGGGGTTCGTGGCAAACTCGGCGGTGAGCGTGTCGCGCAGTAACGGGCGCTGCGCTCGGGAGACGAAGGATGGCAGCTCGCAAGCAAAAGACCAACCACGCCAGGGCCAGGAATAGCGCGCGGACCGCCCAACGTCCGCAGCGATCGAGCGGGCGACCACCCGCTTCGACACGGAAGACACGGGACACACGGAAGACCACGACCACGACCACGGGGCCACAGGCGAAGCGCCCCGGTGCCGGGCTCGCCGCCCATCAGCGAGCGCTCACCGAACTCCGCGCGTTTGGGCTGGGGCTTCCCGAAGCGCACACGAAAAGCCCTTGGCCCGGGCACCTCGATCTCGCCGTGCGCGACAAAACCTTCGCCTACCTCAACGCTGAAATGCCTCTGAGCATTTCGTGCAAGCTACCGCAGTCCTGTCACGAGGCGCTGGGACTGCCATTCACGACACCCACGGGGTACGGCCTTGGCAAGAGCGGCTGGGTCACCGCCAACTTCGCCGCTACGGACGCGCCTCCGGTGGCGTTCTTGAAGGCGTGGATCGAAGAGAGCTATCGAGCGCAAGCCCCCAAGCGCCTGGTGCACGCGCTCGACGCTCGGCAAAAGTGACGAGGCCCGAACCTCACCGGTCACCTCCCCCCACGCAGACCCAGTCATCGGACCGCGCAAGGGCGGAGGCACCGACCGCTGCCACCACGGGGGATACACCATTATCGTTTCGTGAACCAGGCTGCCGAGCCCACAGGCCGCGCATGCTCACCCCCACCTGCTAGAGCGCGCATAGGCAAACACGAGCATGCCTGGGGGGCCATCCCGAAAAGTATGTGCCCACGGAGTACGCTAAGTCCGGCCGAACAAGCCTTCGTAGCAGGGACCAACACAGCGCCCTACGCGTGCCAGTTGCGGAAGACTGCTCATCAAGTTCTCCCAGCGACCGGGTGAGGGGTCCGCGTGGCCCACGTGCCAGACTGCCTCAATCTGAGAGGCGTGATTGGGCTGACGCCAGCGCCATATTCGATGATACGCTCCCTTCGGGACGGGAGACTGCACGTCCAAACGTGCGGGGACCGTTCGAGAGGAGACGATTACCATGAGATTCGGCAGACTTTTGTTATCCACCGGGTTGGTCGGGTTGGCCACGACTCTGGGGGGTGCGAGCTTGGCCGAGCCGGAAGGTACCAAGCCGAAACCCACAACGCCGAGCCCCGCCAAACCTGTCGACGCCACCAAGGCCGCGCAGCCGGACACCGCGCCGACACCGGGGCGACCGCAAGGAATGCCAGGGCATGGGACGCCAGGGCATGGGCCACCAGGCATGCCGGGGCACGGACCGCCGGGTATGCCGGACAAAGGCCCGAGAGGCCCGGCGTCCGCCGGTGAAGGCCCCATGGGCCACGGCATGCACGGCATGCACGGCATGGGCCCGGGAGGCATGCCCGGCATGCGGTTCATCGACCTGATCGCGAAAGAGAAGGCCGGAACGCTGACTGAGCAAGAGAAAGCTCAGCTCGAGCAGCTGCGCAAAATCCACGCGATGAACATGGCGCGGCGCGAAGAGCGCATCAAGGATCTGCAACAGAAAGAGAAAACCGGCAAGCTCACGGACGCAGAAAAAGGCGAGCTCGCCAAGATCAGGGAGATTCAAACGCGCTTCGAGGGCCTCAAGCAAAGGTACCAGGAGCGAGCGAAGGATCGGCAGAAGCGCCGCCACGAGTCCAAGCGTCAGGCGCTCCAAACCTTCCCGAACGCCGGCAACGACGCGAAGATACGCGCCGAGTTCAGCAAACACGGCAAGCGCCTCGCCATGCTCGAACGCGCGCGTGAGGTGGCCGTAGCCGGCGGGCGCGACGAGCTCGTGGCCCGTATCGACCAGTTGCTCGAGAAAGAGGGCGCGCGCCACAAGGCCTGGGTCCTGCGTGAGACGAAGCCCCAAGCGGCGAAAGGAGCGACCCCATGAACCGCTGGCTTTGGATGACGCTGGCCGCCGCATTGGCGCTCGCCGCGTGCAAGAAGCAAGAAACGGAGCAAACGCCCGAAGCGCAGACGCCCGACACTCAGCCGGCCAAGGCCGCGGAGCTCAGCGAAGCTGCCATCGAACAGGCCGACGTGCCCGTCAAGGAGGACTTCGAGGAGGAGGCTCAGAAAGCGATCGACGAAGACAATCTGGAAAGCCAGATCGACGCGCTCGAAAAGGAGATTGCCGGCGACAAGGAGTAGCGTGAAGTGCGATGCCCCTGCGATCCACGAACACTGCGCGCGTGAGCGCCAGGCTTTGGATCGCGGGTGGCCCCGCCCACTCGCGCGAGCTCGGCTTCGGTCTGCACGATCGGCTCAGCATCGAGACCCGCTCGTTTACAGGAAATCCGGGTCGGGACCGGCCTGAAAGCTGAGCGCCACCTGCGATGCCGTCAACGCGATGTCATAGATGCGAAACTCGTCGATGGCCCCGTCGAAGCCGATGTCGCTGGCGAACTGCGAACGACCAAGCCAACAGTTCACATCGTCGATCACCGAAAGCTCGTAGGGAAGCGCAATGGCACAAGCGAGCATCCCGTCGACGTACAAAGTCAGCGCGTCTGCTTGCGCGTCGACCGAGAGCACCACGTGGTGCAGGACTCCCGTCGCCAGCGGCCCGGTGCCCGAGCACGCGACTTCGACGTCCGTGCCCGGCGGGTTGAACGCGGTGTACGGGTGGGACGGCCCGGGGGCGCCGTTCGTGGACATGATGATGAAGCTTTCGCCGTTGCCCGGCTCCCCCGGAACGCCCTCGACCGTGCTCCCGAAGTCGAGCAGGCGCGTCCACGTCGCGCCGCCCTCCCACACGAACCAGATCTCCAAGGTCGCGTTCGGGAGCGCCGACACCAAACCCGCAGGGATCGAAACGTACTGTGCGTCGCCGCCCGTCGCCAGCGTGACCTCGCCGCTGCCGTCGAGGGTGGCACCCACGACTTCCGCGTCGGCGTCCCCTTGATCATCGATGGCGTCTGCGCCTTCGCCTGAGAACGAGTAGCGATGCGCAAGCCCGTTTCTGAGCCCGAGGCACCCCGCACCCGCGCCGGAATCGTCATCGCGCCAACCGCAGCCGCATTCACCGGGCGCCGCCTTGAGCGCGTCCTCGGGGCACAGATCGACGCAATCCGCAGTGCCATCGCCGTCCGTGTCGGTATCCGGGAGCTCGCAACCGCATTCACCGGGTTCGAGCTTGTCGCTCTCGGGACAACAGTCGATGGTCCCACAGTCGCTGCCGTTACCGCCAGCGGCGGTCCCCGTGCCACCGGTCCCGATCCCCGTGCCGCCACCAGCACCACCGCTCGTGCTCGGAGTTGCGGTCAGGGCAGTCGCACCGCCGTCGGCACCCGCCGATCCGCCTGCCGGCCTCGTTCCGCCGCTGCCCCCAGCTCCGTCAGCGGTGCTCGCGCTCGATGTGGCTACAGCACCGTTGCTTGCCGCGCCACCCGCGGCCGCCGCGTGAGAGCTCGTGGGGGAACCCACCGAGGTCGTGTTCTGCGAGCCACCGCTGCCTCCGACAGCAGAAGTGTCGGCGGGCCCGGGCTCGAGCAGGCTCGTATCGTAAGTCGTGCAGGCGACTACCTGGAGCAACAGCACCGCCGACGCTCGCGCAGCAGGAGGATGACGACCCATGGACCCATCTAGAGTGTAGCGCCGCACTCGAGGCCGGTGAATGTAGGGAGAGCTGTGAGCCGCACCGCGCTCGCTACTGCCCGGTGGCAAAAGCATAAACGCGCAACTGAGTTGGCGGAGGAATCGTCGAGCGCGGCTCGTCGCGATTGCTGGGCAACGTCTCCCAACGCAGCAGGTAGACGACCCCAGGCTCCGGCGACACCCCAGTGTCTTCCTGCCAGCGCGTCACCATCTCGGGCGTCGCCGACTCCGGCGTGTCGAGCTCGCGCGGATAGGGGAGCGGTGGTTCGATCTCGGCCTCGGCTGCGAGCGTCTCGGGATCCAAACGAAACGCGCCGTACCCACCATATTCGGCGTGATAGTAGCGCTGCGTCAATGTGCCATCGGCCGCCGCAACGACGGGTTCCACCTCGATCTCGAACACCAAGGTCCCGCCACCGCCGAATTCCCAGCGGTAGTCCCAATTCGAGGTGCGATGGCTCACCCAGACACCATCTTCCAGGCGGGCGTTGTAGAGCTGCGTGTTCCCGTCAGCGTCGTACTTGTGATACGCGATGATCGGTCGGTTCTCGGCGTCGAACCCGACCTTGGTGTTGTTGTTGATCATGCCGCCGCCGGCAGGGACGGCGTCGACGATGTCACCCGTGGTTAGCGTGATGGGCAGGTTCACCGATTCGCCCGCACCGCTCTCCCATTCGACCAGGTCGACCGTACGCGCGTAACTGAGATCGTGGTTGGTCGAAGCGTCAGGCGTGTCTCGCCACACCCAGACCAAGTGCCAAAGCTCATCGGGCCCCTGGATCGGGCCTACGGGGTAGGCGTTGTACTGCCCCTGGCCGTCCGTGAGCGGCGTGTCCAACAGCCTGCTCCAAGCGCGTGCTTCGGCATCGTAGGTGTTGAAGATGTGGTTGCCGTCCCCGCTGCCCCCGTCGCGATATGCAAAGATCAGCTTCCCCTCGGGCCCGCTGAAAAACTCGGGATAGGTGGCGCTGGCTTCGTTGCTGCCCACCATACTCGTGACCCGCGTCAGGCTCTGGACGTCGAGCGCGGTCGTGGTGCGAAAGTAGATCAGGGGGACGTTGTGCATGTTGCCGGCGACATGCACGTGCCCGCCCTCGTCGAGCGCCAGCGTCACGTAGTTGTGGCTATCCCAGCCGAGCGTGGTCGACAGCGTCTGCGTCTGCCAGATGGTTTCACCCAGCGTACGCGCGGCGACGGTCATGCGCCGCTCCGCGTCGTAGAAGGCGACGAACTGGCGATCACCGCGCGTGACCAACGAAAACTCGACAGGGTGCCCCGACCAGACTTCAGCGATGTCGACCACCTCGACGATCGCACCCGCCGGGGTGCCCCCGCCGCCGTCAGTCGTAGCGCTGGAAGTCTGAGTGCTGGGCGCACCGCCGCTAGCGCTCGACGCACCCGACGCGCCCGTGGTCTGCACCGCGCTCCCCGTGGTCGCGCCGGTGGTCGCCGAACCGCCCGCGCCGTTCGCTGTACCGTTGCTCGACGCGCCACCGCTGCCCGAAGCGGTGGCACTGGTGGCCAAGGTCGTACTGCCTGCGCCCACAGCCGTAGTAGTCGCGCGGCCCTCGGTCGTCGGCGCCGAGCCCGAGCTGGAAGCGACCGCTCGATCGGCAGCGTCGCTCGGCGGATCGCCAGAGCAGGCAACGAAGGCCAGTGCGGCAAGCCTTAGCACGCGCATGTCGGCGACCAGCCTAACCTATCCGCAAAGCCGACGCGATCCGGCATCGATTTCCGGGCAGGCTCCGGATGGCCCACGCAGGAGCGACCGCTTCACGACCCTGCGAACGCTTCACCCCACCGCCGCGCCGGGCTAGCCGTCCTGTGGCTGGGGCGCGGCTTCGGTCCCGCGAGTCTTGACCAACGACGCTACGATCGAGATGCCCAGGATGGCGACGATCACCCCGAGCGATACGAGGATGGGTAGCTTGTAGACCCCCATCAGCAGCATCTTGGCGCCGACGAAGATCAATACGAACGACAGCCCCACCTTCAGGTACACGAACTTCGTGAGCACGCCCGCGAGCAAGAAGTACAGCGAGCGAAGCCCCAGAATCGCGAAGATGTTCGACGTGAACACGATGAACGGATCCGTAGTGACGGCGAACACCGCAGGAATCGAGTCTACCGCAAAGATCAGGTCGGTGACCTCGACCGCCACCAACGCCAAGAACAGAGGCGTCACGAAACGCTTGCCGGCCTTGACCAAGAAGAACGCGCCCCCAGAATCCTCGTGGGACACGGGTAACACCCGCTTGAGCCAACGTATGAGCGGCGAGTTCTCGGGATGCGAGTCGTGATCGCGCTGGAGCAACAGCCGCACCCCGGTGATGGCCAAGATCGAGCCGAACACGTAGATCGCCCAGTGGAAGCGCTGGAGAAACGCCGCGCCGGCAAAGATGAACACAGCACGCATCACTAGCGCCCCGAGCACACCCCAAAACAGCACCCGGTGCTGGTGGATCGGCGGGATCGCGAACGCCCCGAACACCACTACGAACACGAACAGGTTGTCGACGGACAACGCCTTCTCGAGCAGGTACGCGGTAAAGAACTCGAGCGCGCGGTCAGCCCCGAACCACAGGTACACGCCGACGTTGAACGCCAGCGATAGGGCCACCCAAACGGCGCTCCAGATCGCGGACTCCTTGAGGCTTACCTCGTGAGGTCGGCGGTGCAGCACCCCCAGATCGAGCGCCAGCATGGCGAACACGAACGCGATGAACGCGATCCAGAGTGTAGGAGATCCGACGGATTCGATGGGCATGGCGCGGTGTTCTGCCTTGGGTGGGCGGCAGTGGGCCGTCGCTTCGACGGCGTTCTCGCTGTTGCGAGCTCGTTCGCCTGCTGAAGCTAGGGGCTGCCGAGGGCGTCCGGCCTGAGCCGGCACCCTGGAGGAGTAAGCCCCGAATCCCGATCCCACCATGACGAAAGTGAAACCGAACCTGTCGGTCTAACCGACAGATCGCCGATCTTACCCTGTGCCGCGTAGCTTTTACGCCCTATACTCCGCGCATGGATTGGCTGAACTACCACCACCTCCTGTACTTCTGGGTGGTGGCGCGGGAGGGCAGCTTGGTCGCGGCGGGCAAGGTGCTGCGCCTGTCGCACCCGACGCTGAGCGCACAGATTCGGGCCCTCGAGGCAGAGCTGGGCGAGAAGCTCTTCATGAAGGCGGGGCGCAATCTGGCCCTGACCGAAACCGGCAAGCTGGTGTACCGCTATGCCGAAGAGATCTTCACCCTGGGGCGCGAGATGGTCGACACCGTCAAGGGGCGGGCGGGCCAAGCCCTCCAGCTCGACGTGGGCGTCGCGGACGTGGTCCCCAAGCTCGTCGTGAAGAGGCTCTTGCAGCCTGCGCTCAACATGCCGCTCCCGGTCCGCCTCGTCTGTTACGAAGACAGGTACGACAAGTTGCTGGCAAACTTGGCGCAGCACGCGCTCGACGTCGTCATCTCGGACGCTCCCGTGCCCGCAGGCAGCACTTTCCGTGTGTTCAACCATCTGCTCGGCGAAACGACGGTGAGCTTCTTCGCGACCGCGCCTCTCGCGCGCAGCTTCGGCCCTGGGTTTCCAGAGTCGCTCAATGGCGCACCGGTGTTGTTGCCCCTGAAGAGCCTGACGCTGCGCCGCGCGTTGAACCATTGGTTCGACAAACTGGAAGTCAAACCGGAGATCGTGGCGGAGTTCGCGGACAGCGCGCTCATGAACGTCTTCGGGGCGGACGGGGTCGGTATTTTCCCGGCGCCCACGGTGATTGCTGCCGAGGTAATGGCGCAGTACAACGTAGAGACGCTAGGGCGCGCGACCGATGTGCGCGAAAGCTTCTACGCCATCTCCGCCGAGCGCAAGGTGAAACACCCCGCCGTGGTGGCCATCTCGGAGCAAGCCCGGCAGGACGTCTTCGGACGCCAGGCCTCGTGAGCGGACCGCACGCTCGTGCGGATCGCACGCTGCTCAGATCTCGACGGCCGTTCCGAGCTCCATCACGCGGTCGGGAGGCAACCGCAAGAAATCGGTCGCGCTTGCTGCGTTGCGCGCCATGGCACCGTACAAGCGAATGCGCCAGCGCGACATGCCGGGCGCCGTTTCCGCGAGGAACGTGGTGCGACCTACGAAGAAGGTCGTGTGTTGAGGCACGACCTCGGGCTGCTCCAGCAGCGCGAGCGCCGCGGGGATGTCGGGTTGCTGCATGAACCCATAACGCGCCCGCACGCGGTAAAAGCCGTCGGACAGCTCTTCGACCTGCACGCGCTGCCCGACCGGGACTCGCGGGTGCGGCTCGACCACCACGCTCAGGATGATCACCGAGCGGTGCACCACACGGTTGTGGGTGAAATTCTGCATCAGCGTCACGGGCGCGCCTTCGGCATCGATAGCGAGAAATACGGCCGTGCCCGGCACGCGTGCGGGTATCTCGATGCGCATCACCTCGAAAAAGTCTTGGAGGGGGATCACCTCTTGCGCGCGCCGCTCCGCCATCAGTTGCTGCCCGCGGCGCCAAGTGGTCATCAGCGCGAAGAACACAGCCGCGATCACCAGCGAGAACCAGCCGCCCTCTCCGATCTTCAGCGAGTTGGCACCGACGAACGCGACCTCGATGGCCGCCAGCACCACGGTGATGCCCAGCGCCAGCAGCCAGTGCACGCGCCACACGTAACGCGCCACGGCATAGGACAGCAGCGTCGTGATCAGCATCGTAGCGCTCACCGCCAGACCGTAGACGCTCGCGAGCGCGGACGAGCTACCAAAACCAATCACGAGCCCCATCGCGCCGAACATCAAGAGCCAATTGATGGCGGGCACGTAGATCTGCCCCATCGCGGAGGCCGAGGTGTGTCGAATACTGACGCGTGGCCAGAACCCCAGCATCGTCGCCTGCCGCATCAGCGAAAACGAGCCCGAGATCAGCGCCTGCGAGGCCACGATCGCCGCCAGCGTGGAGAGCCCGATCAACGGCGCCAGAGCCCAGTCAGGCGCCATGCGAAAGAACACGTCCCCGCGGGCGTCCGGTTCCACCAGCAAGAGCGCCCCTTGTCCCAGGTAGTTCAAGGTCAGCGCTGGCAGCACGATGAAGAGCCAGGCCGTTCGAATCGTTGGCAATCCGAAATGGCCGAGGTCGGCGTACAACGACTCCGAACCGGTCACTGCCAGGAAAACGGCCCCGAGCACTACCAGGCTCATGATCCCGTTGTGGTACAGAAAATTCCAGGCGTACACCGGGCTGATCGCCCCGAGGATTTCAGGGTGGCGTACGATCTGAACGATACCCAGCACCGCGAGGGTGGCAAACCAGATCAACATCACCGGTCCGAAGATCAGCCCCACGCGACGCGTCCCCTGGCGCTGCACCAGAAACAGGCTCAGCACGATCACCACTGTCAGCGGCACCACGGCCGGGGACAAACCATCGGAGAGCGTGCCTAGGCCCTCGACCGCGCTCAGCACCGAAATGGCGGGCGTGACCATGCCATCCGAAAAGAGCAACGCCGCGCCCAAGAGGCCCGCGGTTACGACGAAGCCCGATGACTTCCCGGCCGCCTGCACCGCCACGCGCGCCAGGTTCAAGAGCGCTAGTACCCCGCCTTCGCCCTTGTCGTCCGCCCGCAGGATGTACGCAATGTACTTCAGCGTCACGATCAGGATCAGCGCCCACACGATCAGCGAGCAAACGCCGAATGTGCTCTCTCGAGTGACTGGCACCCCAAGCGAAGGGTTGAAGCACTCGCGTACCGCGTACAGCGGACTGGTGCCGATATCCCCGAAAACGACGCCGAGCGCCGTGATTCCTGTCCTCAGGCGTGAATCGTGGGAGCTCTGCTGCATCGTGACTGGGAGCGGATTCGCCGGGGACGGGTCGGCAAAGGTTACACCAGGAATGACGCACGCCAGCAAGCTGTCGTCCAGACCCCGGGCCGGTCCTCCATCGGGGAGATTCGCCACCCTCGCCCCTCATCCCGCCGAGGTGGACGGACCCCGGTGAGCTGCACCTCGTGAGTGGGGTGCTATGTTTCGCTGAGAACGCCCGCCTCCCCCTCTCGCCGAACCCGTGACTGCAGCGTCCGTGCCGGGAAAAATCCGCGAGCGTTCGTCGTGATTCTGGTCTACGGCTTCTGCAACTAGGAACCAACATGGGATCATTCAGTATCTGGCACTGGCTCATCGTACTCTTGGTGGTGTTGCTCATTTTTGGCCCCAAGAAGCTTTCAGAAGTCGGGAAAGGCCTCGGCGAAGGCATGAAGAACTTCAAGAAAGGCCTGAACGACGACGACGACGCTTCAGCCAGCGCGAAAGAGACGAAAGAGTCCGCGCCCCCCGCCATCGAAGCGACGAGTAAGAGCTCGAAGGACGCCAGCGAGAGCAACAAGACCAAAGACAACGACCGGGCGGCAGGCTGAGTCGATCGGCAACGGGTTTCGAACCCGCCGCGGGTCGCCTCAGCCACCAGTCTCGGACCCACTGTGGGTCGCGATGCGCAGAGCTGGCGCTGGCGTCCTAGAAGGCCCCGTCCAGAACCACGCTGCCGGTCACGCCGACTTGGTAGGCCGACACGCGGCGTTCGAAGAAATTGGTGACTTCCTGCACGTCCTGCAAGTCCAGGAACCCGAATGGGTTTCTTGCGTGATAGCGCTGAGGTAGCCCCAGCGTGCACAAGCGTTGATCGGCGCAGTATTCGAGGTATTGCC
Organism: Polyangiaceae bacterium; assembly: GCA_025937785.1. Lineage (GTDB taxonomy): Bacteria > Myxococcota_A > Polyangia > Polyangiales > Polyangiaceae > JAICQQ01. The sequence continues at coordinate 9,834 of JAICQQ010000024.1, read as the reverse complement.
GAACTTCGGCCACCGAGAGACCACACACACCGCCACCCAGCAAATCTTCGGCAAACTGGGTCTCACACGCGATGGCTTCCTCGAGCATCAGGCCCACGTCGCGCTCGAGCTCGGCGTCGAACAGGCTGGGCTCTTCTCGCCGTACGGTCTCCACCACCTCGAAGGCGAAGGCCATGTGAGCGCTTTCGTCTCGGAAAACCCAGTTGGTCCCGGCAGCCAAGCCGTGCAGCAAGCCGCGTGATCGCAGGAAGTACACGTAGGCGAACGCGCCGAAGAAGAACAAACCTTCCACGCAAGCCGCGAAGCAGATCAGGTTGAGCAGAAATTGTCTGCGGTCTGCCCGCGAGCTGAGCTGACCCAACCCCTCGACGCGATTCAGCCAGCGCAAGCAGAACTCGGCCTTCTGCCGAATCGAGGGAATGTTCTCGACCGCGGCGAACGCCCGATGGCGCTCGTCGGCATCCGGGACATAAGTGTCGAGCAAGGTCAGATAGAACTGCACGTGGAGCGCCTCTTCGTAGAGCTGGCGCGACAGGTACATGCGGGCCTCGGGTGCGTTGATGTGCTTGTACAGACACAGCACCAGATTGTTGGCGACGATGCTGTCGCCGGTCGCGAAGAAGGCGACGAGGCGCTGGATCAGGTGACGCTCCGCCGGGCTCATCTTCGAGCGCAGATCGCCGACATCGGTCGAAAAGTCCACCTCCTCGACCGTCCAGGTGTTGCGGATGGCGCTCTTGTACATCTCGAAGAACCGGGGGTAAGCCAACGGCCTCAGCGTGAGGCACAAGCCCGGATCGAGCAGCTTCGACGGGCGGACCACGGCGCTCATTGGCAGGCCTCGCAGGTCTCGGGGTTCTCGAGCGAGCAGCTCACTGCCTCCGTGCCCGTTGCCTTCGCGCCCTCGGATACGGGGTCCGGTGCGCCGGAGCGCGTGGCGGCGACTCGCGGAGGATCGGGCGTCCAGCCGCGCTCGGCTCGAGGATCGCCGGCGCCATCGTCTCGCGCCGGGGGCTCCGCCACGGTGGCCTTGGCGATGCGTGTGGCTGGTCGCGACCGCAGGTAGTACGTCGTCTTCAGCCCCTGCTTCCACGCATAGAAATACATGGAGGAAAGCTGGCCGATGTTGGGGCTCTCGACGAATAGATTGAGCGACTGGCTCTGGTCGATGTAGGCCCCGCGATCGCGCGCCATGTCGATCAGCGACCGCATCGGGATCTCCCAAGCAGTGCGATAGATGGCTCGCAGCTCTTGAGGCAGCTCCTCCAAGCCCTGAACCGAACCTTCGGCGAGCTTCAGGCGCCCGCGAAGCTCTGGCGTCCAAAGCGCGAGCGCCTTGAGCTCGGAAACCAGATAGCGGTTCACTTGCACGAAGTCACCGGACAAGGTTTCCCGCTTGAACAGGTTGGATACTTGAGGCTCGATGCACTCGTAACAGCCCGCAATCGATGCGATGGTCGCGGTCGGGGCTATCGCGCAGAGCAGGGAATTTCTGAGGCCGGTGCGCTGAATGCGCTCGCGCAGCCGGTCCCAGCGCTCGGGCGACTCGGGCTCGACACCCCAGGCGTGGTACTGAAGCTCGCCGCGCGCGGCGCGCGTGTCACGGAAGCAGGGGTGACTCCCCTTCTGCTCCGCCAGGTCGGCGGACGTGCCGAGAGCGTGGAAGTAGATCTCCTCGGAGATGCGCTGGGACAGCCGGCGCGCGGGCGGGGCGTCGAAGGGCAACCTCAGCTGGAAGAAGACGTCCGCGAGCCCCATGAAGCCCAGGCCGACGGGGCGCCAGCGCTGGTTCGACGCCTCGGCGCTCGAGATCGGGTAGTAATTGAGGTCGATCACTCGATCGAGCTGGCGCACGGCAGCGGTCACGGTACGCGCCAGTTTCTCGAAATCGAAATAAGGCTGGCCGTCGAGCCCCGGGGCCACGTGCCGCGCGAGGTTGATGGACCCGAGGTTACAGACCGCGACCTCACTCGGTGAAGTGACTTCGAGGATCTCGGTGCAGAGGTTGGACAGGTGCACGACATGCCCCGCGCTCGCCGTCTGATTGCATGCGCCGTTGCACTTGTCCTTGAAGGTCATCCAACCGTTGCCGGTTTCAGCGAGCGTCCGCAGCATGCGAGCGTACAGATCGCGGGCGCGCAGCTGCTTCACACCGAGACCCGCTCGTTCGGCGGCCTCGTAGCTGCTCTCGAAGTCAGCGCCATAAAGATCCGGCAGCTCCGGCACGGTCTTGGGATCGAAGAGGGTCCACGAGGCGTCGGCCTCCACCCGCTTCATGAACAGGTCCGAGACCCAGTTCGCCAGGTTTAGATTGTGGGTGCGGCGCGCTTCATCGCCAGTATTGTCCCGCAGCTCGAGGAATTCCTCGATGTCGGCGTGCCAGGTCTCGAGATAGACCGCGCAGGCGCCTTTGCGCTTCCCTCCTTGGTTCACCGCGGCCACGGATGCGTCCAGCGTCCTTAGCCAGGGCACGATGCCGTTGGAATGCCCGTTGGTGCTTTCGATCAGCGAGCCCCGGGAGCGAACGCGATGGTACGCGAGCCCGATACCGCCCGAGAACTTGGAGAGCATCGCCACGTCCGAGTAGCGCTTGTAGATGTCCTCCAGGTGATCTTCGGGCGAATCGAGCAGAAAGCAACTCGACAACTGCTCGCGCCGCGTGCCTGCGTTGAACAAAGTGGGGGAGCTCGGCAAGTACTGGAGCGTGGAAAACAGCTCGTAGAGCTCGATCGCCTCGAGCACGCTCTCGGAGAGGGCGCATGCAACCCGCATGAAGAACTGCTGCGGCGTCTCGAGGACCAGACGCAGCGTCGGGTGCCTGAGCAAGTACCGATCGTAGAGCGTCCGCAGCCCGAAATACTCGAACTCGTGGTCACGTTCAGGGCGGATGGCGTCGTTGAGCTTGCGCGAATTGTCGCTGACCGTGCGCTCCAGGCGATCGTGAATCAAGCCCAGCCGATGACCGGCGGCGACGGCTTGCGAAAAGGCATGGATCTCCTGGTTTCGCACTTCCTTGTCGATAGTGGTCGCCAGCAAACGCGCGGCCAGCTTGGCGTACTCGGGTTCCTCGACGATCAGCGAGGCCGCAGTCTGGATCGAGAGCTGGTCCAGCTCTTGCGTCGTCGATCCGTCGTACAGGCCACTGATGGTTTTGGTAGCCACGCGCAGCGGGTCCACGGACGCGAGCCCCAGCGCGCAGCGGCTGACCGCTCGCACGATCTTGGTGACGTCCACGATCTCGCGCTGTCCGTTGCGCTTCGTGACTCTCATCGAAGTCTCTGGAAGCGCCGCTCGTCTCGGTTCGAAGGTGGCAGCTTGGGGGTGCGGCCGGCTCACGGGGTCTTCTGGAATGATTTCGCTCAGCATCGGATCTCCTTCTCACGCCCCTCGGGCGTATGAGAGACCTCGCTGGACGGATCGATCGGGCCGAGCGGACGCAGGCACGGGACCCAGCGCAACGCTGAACCAGATCCACCACCTCCCTCGAGGTTTTCTCGGATCGAACCGACCCTGGTTGTTTCTCCGAGGATCGGGCGCTGGCAGGTCTTCGGACTCGTGAGCGTTTCGGCAACTCGCCGCTGGCCTATCACCCACCGCTTCCCAGTCCGGGGACCAGTGCGCGAGCCGCTTTCGTGGCACGCGTGGGCTTCGTTCTCACTTACCGCTGCGGGGCAGTCCCGGATTTTCACCGGGTTCCCTATTCGCCCTAACCAGGTGGTCAGGGCACCAGCACGAACACCAACATATTGGGGGTCGCGTGTTCAGTCAACACAATATACAGGGCTCACCGATAATCAGTGACAATCGCTCAGTATTCGCATGAGCAGCAGCCCGAGGAGCGCGGGGGCGGGCTGAAAGGCTCCCTTCGGGTCAGCGCACGCTCACCCCTTTCACCTGCGCGTAGACCTCCAAGCCCGCGCGCAGCCCGATTTCGTGCACCGACTTCTGCGTCAGCCGGGCCAACACCGCCTGCGCTGGATCGCTCGGGCAGACCAATCTCACGAGCACTTCGCCAGGGCTTACCGGTGTCACCTCCGCCACGCGCGCGGCGAACACGTTCAGGATGCTGGTCTTGTGCTCGCGCCCGAGTGCGACGCTCACGTCACGCGCACGCACCCTGACCCGGACGCTGGCGCCCACCGCCGCCGTCAAGCGCGGCACGAGCAGCAGGCCCCAGGCCGCCTCGAGCTCGGACAAATGATAGACGTCATCGTGACGCAGCACCCGGGCGGGAACGAACGCGGCTGCGCCGTCCCCCAGTGAGGCGCCCAGCTCAGGGCTCCCGAACAGCACTTCTGGAGCTGCCACGCCGCGCACGCGCCCGCCGTCGAGCCACGCAACCCGATCAGCCAAGCGCGCGACTTCGTCCGTGGCGTGCGTCACGTACAGAACTGGAATACTGAGTTCGTCCCGCAGCCTGTCCAGGTGAGCGAGGATCGCCGCGCGTGCCTGCAGATCGAGCGCTGCGAGTGGCTCGTCCATCAAGAGCAGCTCCGGACCGCGCAGGAGCGCGCGACCCATGGCCACCCGCTGGCGCTCGCCCCCCGAAAGCGCCGAGGGTCGCCGCTCCATGAGTTCGTGCAGGGCCAACCATTCGACCACGTCGGCTTGGCGAATACGCTGCGTTCTCGCCCTGCGCTGCGCGTACTCGAGGTTGCCGCGCACCGTCAGATGCGGAAGCAACGCCGCTTCTTGAAAGACGTAGCCGACGGAGCGCCGATCGGCGGGCAAGAAGTGGTCGCCCGCTTGCCAGATGCTCCCGGCTACCTTCACGCGCCCCTGCATGCGCTCGAGCCCCGCCACCGCGCGCAGCAACGTGGTCTTGCCAGAGCCAGAGCGGCCGAAGATGGCGGTCACGCCGGCGGCCGGAAGCTCGAGCTTCACGTCGAGCTCGAAGGCCCCGCGGCGACCGCGCACGACGACTTCGAGCGAAGACACCCCCTGCGCCTCAAGCTCCCACGACGTCGAAGCGCCGTGTCGTCAGGTACACCGCGAGCAACACGGAGAACGAGAAAGCGAGCATACCCGCGCTCAGCCAATGTGCCTGCGCGTAGTCGAGCGCTTCGACGCGCTCGTAGATGGCGATCGACAGCACCTTCGTACGCCCAGGGATGCTGCCTCCGAGCATGAGCACGACGCCGAACTCGCCGACGGTGTGGGCGAACCCCAGCGTGGCCGCGGTGATCAGCCCGGAACGCGACAATGGAACGATCACCGTGGCGAACCGATCCCAGCGCCGAGCCCCCAACGTAGCCGCCGCCTCGAGCACTCGGCGATCGATGGTGCGAAAGGCGTTCGCCAGCGGCTGTACGACGAACGGCAGCGAATACACCACGGACCCCAGCACCAACCCGGTGAACGAGAACACCAAGCGATCGCCGCCGAGGGACTCCCAGGCTTCGCCGATCGCACCCCGGGGCCCCAGCAGCACCAAAAGGTAGAACCCGAGCACCGTCGGCGGCAACACCAGCGGCAAGGCCACGACCGCCTCGACGACCACCCGCAGTCGGGAGCTACCGAACGCGATCCACAACGCGAGTGGCGTGCCGAGCACCAGCAAGACGAGCGTCGACACCCCCGCGAGGCGCAGCGTCAGCAGCACTGGCTGCCACTCGATCACCATGACGAAAGCTCCACGCAACTACTCCGCTCCATAACCGGAAGCTCGGATCAGCGTCTTCGCGGCAGCGCTGCCGAGAAACGCCATGAAATCGTCGGCAAGCGGGTGCTCCGCGCGCGTGAGCAAGACGGCGTCCTGCTGGATGGGCTCGTGCAGCGCGGGCGGTACCTCCCAGCGCGGACTCTCGTCGGCTAGCACCAACGCCAGCGCCACGAACCCGAGCTCTGCTCCGCCCGACGTGACGAACTGATAGGCTTGTGTGATGTTCTCGCCGCGCACCAATCGGGCTTCCAGAGTTTCCCAGAGCCCGAGCTTGGTCAGCACTTGCTGGGCGGCCACACCGTAGGGCGCCGTCTCCGGATTCGCGATGGACAAGTGCTCGAAGTCACCTTTCTCGAGCACGCTGGGTCCGTCCACACCGGTCGTCATGGCGGACCCCACCAGCGCGAGGCGCCCCTGGGCGTAGTGCGCGCGGCTACCCCGCACCGCATGCCCTTCAGTTTCTAGCTTTTGCGGGCGGTCAACGTCCGCCGAAAGCAGGATGTCGAAAGGCGCCCCGTTGACGATCTGCGCGTAGAGCTTGCCGCTGGCGCCCGCGCTGAGCTCGACCGTGGCGCCCGGATGCTGCGCTTCGAAAGCTCGGGCTAGCCGTGCCGCCGGGCCTGCAAAGTTCGAAGCCACCGCGATGCGCAGGGTCCCCGAGGTGCGGTTCGCCGCTTCCTGGGACGGCTGTCGCGAGCAACCACCGGCGAACACTACGACGCAGGAGAGCAGCGGCAGCAGCCGAGGAGTCATCGATCGTCCTTCCAAAAGCGACCTTGCGCACGCTAGCGCGTCACCAGGGAGCTCGAAATGGCGACGTTGGCCCCACTCGGGGGCGCGCTCTCGACGGCTGCCGGAGGCCCGTCTACCAGCGGGCCGATCGCGCTCCGACGGCGAAGCAAACACGCCTCGCTGCCAAAACCCGAGCGAGTTCGCGTGGCTATCAAGTCCGCGCAAACTCTGCAGACTCAACCCCACCGTGGGGACGGCGCGGCGCCTCGGGGAACAGGCCTCGTGCGTTTGGTGTTTGGTCTCGCGGCGGGCGCCGTGGTACTCAGCCGCGCGTCACCTCCTGGTTTCGCGCCAGTGGTTTCGCGAGTGAGGGGCCCGCGCTCCGATCGTGCCCAACCGCTGGCCGACCCCCGGCGGCCATTCCGTTATCCGTACGCCCGAGAGCGGGAGAATCATGCACCACAAAGCCTCAACTCCGACAGAACCCGTCGCACCCTCGCGTTCGCTCGCTTACCTGTTCACGGCCCTGGCCGTGCTCCTGCCCAGCACCGCCTTGGCGCAGGCGGAGCCAGGCAAGGTCGAGGTGCACGCTGGCGGCGAAGCTAGCCTGGTCCTGCCCCCACTCGACGGGGTGCACATGCTCGGATTCTCCGGTTCGACGCTGCTCACCTACGGCCTCTTGCTCAGCTTCGTCGGCATCGTGTTCGGAATCATCACGCTGCGCCAGGTGCGCGAGCTACCCGTGCACTCGTCGATGGCGAACATCAGCAACATCATCTGGGAGACCTGCAAGACCTACCTTCTCCGCCAGGGTAAGTTCCTGCTGCTGCTCGAGCTGTTCATCGGCACGATCATGATCGTGTACTTCGGTGTGCTCGAGGAGCTCGAGGCCACGAAGGTAGCGATCATCCTCGCCTTCAGCCTGGTCGGCATCGCGGGGAGCTACGGCGTTGCGTGGTACGGTATCCGCATCAACACCTACGCCAACTCGCGTACGGCATTCGCTTCGCTCCGGGGCCAGGCCATGCCCGTGTACAAGATCCCACTCAAGGCGGGCATGAGCATTGGGATGATGCTGATCAGCGTCGAGTTGATCCTGATGCTGATCATCTTGTTGATGATCCCCGGCGACTACGCGGGCGCTTGCTTCATCGGTTTCGCGATCGGCGAGTCGCTGGGCGCCTCGGCCCTGCGCATCGCGGGCGGCATCTTCACCAAGATCGCCGACATCGGCTCCGACCTGATGAAGATCGTCTTCAAGATCAAGGAAGACGACGCGCGTAACCCCGGCGTGATCGCGGACTGCGTTGGCGACAATGCAGGCGATTCCGTGGGCCCCAGCGCCGACGGCTTCGAGACCTACGGAGTGACGGGCGTCGCGCTCATCTCCTTCATCTTGCTGGCCGTAAACGATGAGACGCTGAAGGTTCAACTCTTGGTGTGGTTGTTCGCGATTCGCGTCATGATGATCATCGCGAGCGGCGCCTCCTATCTCGTCAATGAAGCGATTCAGAAGGCACGCTTCGGCTCCGGGCACGTCGACTTCGAATCGGCGCTGACTTGGCTGGTGTGGATCACCTCGGGGGTTTCAATCGCGCTCACCTTCATCACATCGAACCTCCTCATCGCGGACATGGGCGACGGGACCATCTGGTGGAAGTTGAGCCTCATCATCAGCGTGGGTACGTTGGCCGGCGCGGTGATCCCGGAGTGCGTCAAGGTGTTCACCTCCACCAAGTCCGGTCACGTGCAGGAAGTGGTGGACTCGTCCAAAGAGGGCGGCGCGTCGCTGAATATTCTGAGCGGCTTGACCGCCGGCAACTTCAGCGCTTTCTGGTTGGGCATCGCCATCGTCGCGCTGATGGCCATCGCGTTCCTGATCAGTGAGCAGGGGCTCGGCGCGCTGATGCTTGCGGCTCCGATCTTCGCCTTCGGCCTGGTGGCCTTCGGCTTCCTCGGCATGGGGCCGGTGACGATCGCCGTGGACTCCTATGGACCGGTAACCGACAACGCGCAGTCGGTGTACGAGCTCAGCTTGATCGAAACGCTGCCGGACATCGACGCGAAGATTCAGAAGGATTTCGGTTTCAAGCCCGACTTTTCGAAGGCCAAACACCTGTTGGAGGAGAACGACGGCGCCGGCAATACCTTCAAGGCTACGGCCAAGCCCGTATTGATCGGTACGGCCGTGGTGGGCGCCACTACCATGATCTTCTCGATCATCGTGCTGCTCACCCACGGCCTCACCGAAAACCTGGCCAAGCTGAGCCTGTTGCATCCGCCGTTCATGCTCGGCCTCATCGTCGGTGGCGCGGTGATCTACTGGTTCACCGGCGCTTCGACGCAGGCGGTCGTGACCGGCGCGTACCGCGCGGTGCAGTACATCAAGGCCAACATCAAGCTCGAAGGCGTCGAACAAGCGTCGATCGAAGACAGCAAGAAGGTGGTCGACATCTGCACCACCTACGCACAGCGGGGCATGTTCAACATCTTTCTCGGGGTCTTCTTCGCGACGCTCGGGCTGGCGTGCGTCGAGCCATTCTTCTTCATCGGTTACTTGTTCTCGATCGCTCTGTTTGGCCTGTACCAAGCCATGTTCCTGGCAAACGCGGGCGGCGCTTGGGACAACGCCAAGAAGATCGTCGAGGTGGAGCTGAACATGAAAGGAACTCCCCTGCACGACGCCACCGTGGTCGGCGACACGGTGGGCGATCCCTTCAAAGACACCTCGTCAGTGGCGATGAACCCCATCATCAAGTTCACGACCCTGTTCGGCATGCTCGCACTGCAAGTGGCGCTCGATCTCGATGCTCAGGTCAGTATGGTGTGCGCAGCGCTCTTCATCGGAGCGGCCCTGGTGCTGGTGTGGCGCAGCTTCTACAAGATGCGCATCCAGTCCGAGCCGGAAGCAGCGACCGGCGAAGCAGCTGCGGCCTCGCACTGAAGCTACTTCGGCGATAGCCACCAGCGGCGATCGCGGAATCACTCCGCGGTCGCCGTTTCTGTTTTGCGTCCCGAGAAACAGGACCACGAAGCACTGGCTCGATGAGCCCAACCCGGCGTGCAACTAGGGCCTGTCCCTGAATTGGACGATGGCCCCGTGAACGTGAACGTGAACGTGAACGTGAACGTAAACGTGCCCGTGCCCGAAGAAGCGCAACCGATGCCGAGGTGGGGCCGATGGCTGGAGCATGACGCTCGATCATGAGGGATTGGAAGTGTATCAAGTCGCGCTGGAGTTTCTCGTTATCGCGAACGCGATCATAGAAGGACTACCGCGAGGACGAGGCACCTGTCGGATCAGTTCACCCGGGCGTCCTTATCGATTGTGTTGAACATCGCCGAGGACGCCGGGAAACACTCCAAGCCGGACAAGCGACGCTATTACTTGACCGCGAGAGGCAGCGGCAATCCCAGCGCGTCGACGACCAAGGGCACCT
>JAICQQ010000153.1 GCA_025937785.1 Polyangiaceae bacterium | reverse complement strand
GCAACGAAGTCGAACCGCCATGTGGTGGAAGGACGAATACGTGGAACTTTCTCCTCGAAACTGACGCAGGTTCCACTAGGGTAATCATCACGCCCATAGTGTCACGACCCCAGTAAGCTGGACCAACGTCAGGGAGGACGGGCGAGCGAGAGGTTAGCCCGGGAGGTCGGCGTGGGCGGCGTGCACCATTTCGTCGACCAGCGTATTGAGCACGTCTTCTTTGGGGCCCTCGACCATCAGGCGCAACTTCGCTTCCGTGCCACTCCAGCGCACCAGCACCCGGCCGTTCTTGCCGAGTTTCTTCTCCGCCAGCGCGATCTGACGGGAGAGCGCCGGCATCTCACCGATGGGGCGGCGCGCCGGGAGCTTCACGTTCTTTAGAACCTGGGGCACGCGCTGCATTACCTTTGCGAGCTCGCTGACTGCTTTCCCTTCGCGCACCATGGTGGCGAGTACCTGTAGCGCCGCGACGACGCCGTCGCCCGTGGTGGCGTGGTGCAGGAAGACGAGGTGGCCCGACTGTTCGCCGCCGAGCACCGCCCCGGAGCGGCGCATTTCTTCGACGACGTAGCGGTCGCCGACCTGGGTGCGCGTCAGGCGTCCGCCGAGCTTTGCGATGGCGCGTTCGAGCCCCATGTTGCTCATCACGGTCGAGACCAGCGTGTTGTTGGCGAGGGTGCCGGCCTTGAGCATGCGCGTGGCGCAGAGAGCCATCACGGCGTCTCCGTCCACGACGCTCCCCTTCTCGTCGACGACGATCAGGCGGTCGGCGTCGCCGTCGAGGGCGATCCCGATGGTGGCCTGGCGCTTTCTGACCTCGTTCTGCACGTGCTCGGGGTGCATCGCGCCGCAGTTTCGGTTGATGTTTCTGCCGTTGGGACGAACCCCGAGGGGGATCACCTCGGCGCCCAGTTCGGCGAGCACTGCTGGAGCCACCTTGTAAGCGGCGCCGTGGGCCGCGTCGACCACGACGCGAACACCGTTCAGCGTCAGCTCGCGCGGGAACGTGTTCTTCGCGAAAACGATGTAACGGCCTGCGGCATCGTCGATGCGCACGGCCGTGCCGACTCCTGCGCCGGTGCTGCCCTTCTCGAGCTTCGGATCGGAGAGCAGCGCCTCGATCGCAAGCTCGTCTCGATCGGGCAGCTTGAAGCCGTCGGGGCCGAAGATCTTGATGCCGTTGTCGCCGAACGGGTTGTGGCTGGCGCTGATCACCACGCCGACGTCGGCGCGCATGCTCTGGGTAAGATTGGCCACCGCGGGCGTCGGGATCGGGCCGCACAGCATGACGCGCCCGCCCATCGCGCAGATGCCGGCCGCCAGCGCCGTCTCGAGCATGTAGCCGCTAAGCCGGGTGTCCTTGCCGATGAGAACCTGCGCCCCTTTACCGTTGCCGTTACCGTTACCGTTACCGTTGCTTTTGCGGGCCACCAGCGCCAGCGCGCGTCCCAGGCGCAAGGCCAGCTCCGGCGTCATCGGATACACGTTGGCGCGTCCGCGCACCCCATCGGTGCCAAACAACTCGCGAGTACGCGTCATGTCAGTCGCGGAAGTTGACGTACTGGAGATCGAGCTCCAGCTCGTCCGCTTGGCCTTTGAGCATCGCGATCACCTGCTGCAGATCGTCGCGCTTCTTACCCGTTACACGCACCGCGTCCTCCTGAATCGAGGCTTGGACTTTGAGTTTGCTGTCCTTGATCAACTTGACGATCTGCCGAGCTTTGTCGCCTTCGATGCCCTCTTTGACGTTGACCACGATCTTGGTGGAACCCTGCGGCCCGCGCGAGGGCTCTTGCTTGTCGAGGTGCTTCAAGCTGACCTTGCGCCGCACCAGCTTTTGCTCCAGCACGTCGAGGGCGGCCTTGGCCCTGTCTTCTTCCTTGGCGCGGATCACCAGGGATTGTTCGGTGCGCTCGATGGCGGCGTCGGTACCCTTGAAGTCGAAGCGCTGCGCGATCTCGCGGCTGGCCTGGTCGAGGGCGTTGGTGATCTCGGACCACTCCACTTTCGAAACTACATCGAATGACGGCATGGCATCACCCCGGTTCGGGCAGGTGTTGTAACGTCACTGGGCTACAGGTCAATGGGCGGGTCGCTCGGAAGGCTGAGCAGCAGCGCTCGTGCTGCCCCCACCAGGAAGATCGAGCCCGTGACCACGACGACGCCCTTTGGACCCACGATGGCGCGTGCCCGCGCCAGGGCGTCGGCGACAGTGTCCGCGGTTTCGCCTTTCAGCACTGCGGCGAGCTGCTTCGGGTCGACCCCGCTCGGTACCGGCGACTTCACGAAGACGCGATGCGGCGCGACGTGCTCGAGGCGCTTCAGCATCGCTCGATAGTTCTTGGTCTCGATGGCGCCGAAGACCAGTGCGATATCACGGCGAGACTCGATTTCACCCAGCATGCTCGGATCGAGCGCGTGCGAGAGCGCGACGGTTCCGTCGGGGTTGTGAGCACAGTCGAGCAGGGTCAGCTCCTGACCGTTCCTGTGCAGCAGCTCGTTGCGGCCTGGCCAGCTCAGACCTTCGATGCCCTCGGCCATGCGCTCGGGAGAAATCTTGAGCGCGCGTGCCACCGTGGTCGCGACCGCCAGGTTGGTGCCGATCATCGCGATGCGTGGATAGGCGAGCGGTGCCCCCGGGATGGGCTCGGGGCTGCCCAGGGGTAACTCTTCGGCTCCGACCTCGCGGATCCTCGCCTGGATGACGGCCAGCGCGTCGGGGTGGAGCTTGCCGAGCGCCACTTTGGTGCCGGATTTGATGATAGCGGCCTTCTCTACCGCGATCTTGCTCAGCGAGTCCCCGAGCTCGTCGATATGATCGAACGCCACCCGGGTGATCGCGGCGACCTCGGGCGCTGGGATCACGTTGGTGGCGTCCAGCCGCCCGCCGAGCCCTACTTCGAGCACCGCGTAGTCGACCTTGGCGTCGCGGAAGGCAAGGAATGCGGCCAGCGTCGCGACTTCGAAGAACGTCGCCTCGGGCACCTCATCCATGACACGGTTGAGCAGCGGCACGAGCTCGGCGTCGCTGATCGGTTCGCCGTCGACCTGAATGCGCTCGGCGAAGCGGCACAGGTGAGGGGAGGTGTAGAGGCCCGTCTTCTTCCCCGAAGCGTTGAGCATCGAAGCGACGAATGCGCTGACGGTACCCTTTCCGTTGGTGCCAGCGACGTGGACGGCCTTGAAGGCGCGCTCGGGGTGACCGAACTTTTCACACGCCGCTTCCATGCGCTCGAGGCCGAGTTTGCGGCCGCGGTTTCGGAGCGCATACAATCGTTCGAGGGTCGCCTTGAGGTCGGTCACTTCTTCTTGCCCGCCAGGTGTGTGAGAAGCAGCCCCAGGGTTTGCTTCATCTGGGAACGCGGTACGATACAATCGACCATACCGTGGCTGAGCAAGAATTCTGAGCGCTGAAACCCCGGCGGTAGCTTGGTTTTAATGGTGTTTTCGATGACTCGCGGCCCCGCGAACCCGATCTGGGCATTGGGCTCGACCACGTTGATGTCACCGAGCAGCGCGGTGCTGGCCGCGACGCCGCCCGTGGTCGGGTGCACACAGATACTGATGAAGGGACGCTTCACGCTGCGAAAGCGCCTGAGCGCAGCGACCGTCTTAGCCATCTGCATCAGGCTCAGGATACCTTCCTGCATTCGTGCTCCGCCAGAGGCATGAATCAGGACGACTGGCAGCCGATCGTTGGTCGCGCGCTCGAACATGCGCGTGATTCGCTCACCCACCACGGATCCCATGCTGCCCCCCATGAACGAGAACACGAAGCAGCCATAAGCGACGCCCATCGCGTCGATCTGTGCACGGCCCACTTCGATCCCCTCGATACGCCCGGTCTTGTCCTGAGCTCGCTTGATGCGATCCCCGTACCCCATACTATCGTGAAACCGGAGCGGATCGGCGGGAGTAATGTGTTCCTCCCAGACGTCGAGCGCACCATCGTCGAGGATCAGGTTGCGCCAGTCCTCCGGCTGCATGGGGTGGTGGTATTGGCAGTGCGGGCACACGTGCCAAGCCTGAGACAGCTCCTCGGCGGTCAGCACTTCGCCACAACCGCGGCATTTGCTGAACACACCCTTGCCGATCGAGCGCTTTTCGCTTTCCCGCGCCGTGGTCGGAGTTTTTGCCGGAAATGACACGCTAAGCTTTCAATCTATCAGAGGTTTTGGCCGAGCAGCAGGCGGCACCCGGAGGAAACGTATGCGTACCCCATCCACCGCCCCCCGCGCCAGGGGTGTTCCGTGCTGGTCTCAGTTTGGCCGACTGGCCGCTTTCTGGCGGTAGTGGCGTTGGGCTGCCGACGGTTCGACACGACGCGGGAGCCGCCGCGGCCGGGAAAACGGTGAGAAATCGAAGGGTCGCTTGTTGCTCGCCCCCCTTGTGCAAGGGGGGGGCGGCGATGGAAACTGCGCGGATGGGTGAGATTGATACCGCTATCTTCGGCGCGCACGACTTGGCAGCGTCCCTGATCGGGCGCGAGGCCGAGTTAGCGGAATTGCACGCTGCCTACGAAGCGGTGCTCACCGGAGCGGAGTCCCGGACCATTACGCTCGTTGGAGAAAATGGTTCCGGCAAGAGCCGGCTGATCCACGAGTTCGTGCGGCAAGTGCGCGCGGGCCCGCTCCGGGTTCCTCGCGTTTACCGAGGACGCGCCCGGCGCCGGGGCAACCAGCGCGAACGCGCCACGGGCGACGCAAGCTATGGAGTCTTCGCGCGGCTGCTGCGGGCGCGCTTCGGCCTAGTCGAAGGCATGACTCCCGATCAAGCCCAGCAGCAGGTCCGAGAGCAGGTAGCGACGGCGCTGGGCGACCGCAAGGTGGGGGACGTGTGTCACTTCTTGGGGCAGCTCATCGATCTCCCGTTCGCCGAAAGCCCTCTCACGCAAGCAGTCGCCAACGACCCGCTTCAGGCGCGTCCGATCTTGCGCGCGATCGTGCGCCGCTTCTTCGAAGGCGACGCGAGCCACGGCCCGGTGTGTCTCGTTTTCGATGATCTACACTTCGCCGACGACGACTCGATCGATCTGCTGAAATTTTTGACGCACAACCTGCAAGCGAAGCTACTCTTGATCTGCTCCGCGCGCGCCGAGTTCTTGCGACAACACGATGGCTTTCACCGGGCGGGCGACGAACGCCACCGCGTGGTCGAACTCGGCGCCCTGAGCCCCGAAGATTCTGCGGAGCTGATGCACGCGCTGCTCGCGCCCTGCGAAGGCGACGTGCCCCAGGCGCTGATCGATGCCGGCGTGAAGGCAGCCTCCGGCAACCCCGGCCAGCTCACGCAAATGGTGCGGGCATTTCACGATTCCGGGGTGCTGGAAGAGCGGGATGCGCTCTCGGTAAAGCCGGTGTGGCGCGTCGATCTGAAGCGCCTGCACAGCGTGCGGCTGCCGGTCACGATGGAAGACGCGGTCGGGATCCGCATCGCCGCGCTCGGCCCCAAAGAACGCCGGGTGTTGGAGCACGCCGCCGCGATGGGGAACGTGTTCTGGCTCGGCGGCTTGCTGGCGCTCAGGCGCATGGGCCTCGAGCCGCCCGAGATCTGGCGCGACAACGACACCGCCGACCTCGACGAGCTGAAGGAAGCCCTCGTGAGCCTGGTGCAGCGGGACTACATCCTCGAGCTCGAGGGGGCCGCCTTCCGCAACGAGATCGAATACGTCTTCAAGCAGAACCTGGAGCGCGAGAAAATCGCCGGACTCACCAGCGCCGCCGCCTCGCGGCGCTACCACCAGACCATCGCGGACTGGCTGGTCCAGAACGCCAACATTCGCTCTCAAGAAGAGTACGCCGCCGTGCTCGCCGAGCACCTCGAGAAGGCGGGCTCGCTCACGCGCTCGGCGTTTGCCTACCTCGAGGCGGGCGACATCGCGCGCCAGAACTACGCCGCGCGCCAGGCCAGCCAGTACTACGCCAAGGGCCTCGAGCTGTTGGGTGACGACGACGCCCGCCGCCGCATCGACGCCCTCCACAACCATGGCGATGTGCTGCAACTACTCGGCAAGATCGACGAAGCGCTGGCTGCTTTCCGGCAGATGCTGAACATCGCCTACCGCCTCAACCTGCGCGCCAAGGGTGGGGCAGCCCACAATCGCATCGGGCGCCTGTTCCGTCAGACAGGCTCTCTGGACGAGGCGCGCGAGCACCTCGAAGCTGGACGCCTTTTGTTCGAAGCGGCCGAGGACGTGCGTGGAGTGGCTGCGAGCCATGACGACCTGGGGCGCCTGCTCTGGGTGAAGGGCGAGTACGAAGAGGCTCTGGCCGAGATGCGCAAGGCGCTCGACATGCGGCGCGAGATCGGCGATCGGCGCTCGATCGCGCTCAGCCTGAACAACATCGGCATGGTGTGGATGGACTTCGGGCAGGCGCGCAAAGCCAAAGAGGCGCTCGAAGCCGCGCTCGCCATCCGGCGCGAGGTCGACGACCCGATCGGCATCGTGCAAAGTCTGAATACGCTGGGAAAGCTTGCACAAGATCAGCAAGCTCACTCGCAGGCGCTGGCGCACTACCGCGAGGCCTACGCCGTTGCGCAAGAGATCGGCGAACGCAACCGCATCGCGACGGCGCTCGCCAACATCGGGACCGCGTACCAGCACATGGGTAACACCGAGGAAGCGGTGCGCACGCTCTCCCAAGCCGTGGAAGCTTGCGAAGAGCTGGGGGACAAGCTGGCCCTCGCCAGCGCCACCCGAGCCCTCGCGAAAGCACATCTGCAAGCCGGGGAACTCAAGAGCGCGCGCTCGTGCATCCGTCAGGCCGTCGATCTCTTCGGTCAGGTGCGGAGCAAACCACACCTGGCGATCGCGCTCCGCACGCTCGGCGAGATCACCGGGGCCGGCGCCTGGGAGGGCCACGAAGGCAAGGCCGTGGATTACTTCATGCGTTCCATCGCCATCTTCAAAGAGACGGGCAACGAGTTCGAGCTCGCCAAGAGCTACCAGGCGTTCTCCGACTACGTCGCGAGTTCGGAGCATTACCGCAACAATTCGGATATCCAGAGGGAAGCCGTGAAGCTCAAGGAGATCGCAAAAGAGATCTTCGAACGGCATCGGATCAGCGCGGCCGAAAGCTAATGGAACTGTCCCAAGAATCCCTCGCTGTCCGCTTGAGGCGGGTCGCGGCTGAGCTCGACCAGCAGTACCTCGGTAAAAGCGAGGTCATTCGTCTGCTCTTGATCGCGATCGTGGCACGCGAACACGTGGTCTTGATCGGGCCCCCGGGCACCGCCAAGAGCGCGTTGATCCGCTCCCTGGCCGAGCTCGTCGACGCGCGCTACTTCGAGTATCTGCTCACCCGTTTCACCGAACCCAACGAGCTCTTCGGCCCCGTCGACATCCAGGCGTTCCGAGAGGGCACGTACCGGCGGAAGACGGAGGGCATGTTGCCCGAGGCCGAGCTGGTATTTCTAGACGAGATCTTCAAGAGCAACAGTGCCATCCTCAACTCGCTGCTCACGCTATTGAACGAACGGCGCCTGGCGCTCGGCGGACAGTCGATCCAATCGCCGATCTTGAGCGTCTTCGGCGCGAGCAACGAAGTTCCAGCAGACGAATCACTGCAAGCCCTCTATGATCGATTCCTGCTCCGGATCCGCTCCGACAACCTCGAAGCCTACCATTTCAACGAGTTGCTCTTGCGCGGCATCCAGCACGAAGCCGAGCGCTTGGTGGGGCGCTCGCGATCGAGCCTCGTCGCTGGGCGCGAGCTCCAGTCGCTCGCAGCCGATCTCGCCACGCGGCTCGATTTCGACGAAGAATTCTTGGGGAGCTACAAGGGGTTGATCTTCCAGATCCGCGCTGAAGGCGTGACCGTCAGCGATCGCCGCGTCGTGAAGCTCCTGAAGCTTTTCGCCGCCAGCGCGCTGCTCGACGGACGAGACCGCGCCGACGTGGGCGATCTTTTCGTGCTCAAACACATCTGGAACTCGGAGGACCAGGCTCCCATCGTCGCGGGATTGGTCGAGCCCATCGTGGAGGCGTTCTACCGCGAGCACCCGGAACGGCAACGGGTCGGCGCGCTCGGCGTCGGACTCGCGGCGCTCTCGGGCGAAATCGATCGCATCCGGCAGGTGCTGATCGGCCAAACGGCACCGAGCGACTTGCAGCTCTTCAGTCAGCTGCGGGCGCTGGGCGAGATTCGAGTGCGGCTCGGTCAAATGCGCGGGGACGAGGCGCGCACCCTCGAACGACGGGTCTCCGAGCTCCTCGACGCAGCCTTTCAGAGCGGCAGGTTCGTCCAGCTATGAGGTCCCCCAAAGCCAAGCGCGGTGCGGGCAGGGTTTGGCCCGCTCGGAACGAAGGGCAAGCCTACCTGCTCGGGGTCCTCGCCGGTGGCTTCGTCGACTCCGAACGCGGCACCGTGGAGCTGGAGCTCTCCGGCCAGAAGCGCATCGCCCGCCTGCTCGAGCGCTTCCAGGTCGGCCGGGTCACGCTCGACGACGGGCGACTCCGCGTGCGGGGCAAGCACCTCGAGACCGACCTCGCGGCAGCCGGGCTGCCTGTCGATCGCGCTTGGCGGCTGCCCGATCTGCCGGATCCGCTCAGGCACGCCTTCGTCCGCGGCCTGTTCGACGTACGCGGCCACGTCGCCGATCGCAGCGAGACGGCCCGGCTCTCTTGTTCCCTCACGACCCGGTCCGGCCTCACCGAAGCTCTCACCGCCCACTACGCGGGTGCCCACTTCACCAACGCGGGTGCGCTCGTTACGCTCAGCTGGCACGACGTCAACGCGCTCGACACCCTCGGCAGCCTGTACGACTCTGCCAAGCTCTTCCGGAAGAGCCGACGTCGTGCCTACTTGGCCTGGGCCAGCGCT
Organism: Polyangiaceae bacterium; assembly: GCA_025937785.1. Classification (GTDB taxonomy): domain Bacteria; phylum Myxococcota_A; class Polyangia; order Polyangiales; family Polyangiaceae; genus JAICQQ01. The sequence goes on along the minus strand of JAICQQ010000153.1, from coordinate 10,744 downwards.
TTCCCGGTCCCACACCACCCCGCAGCCGAGCTCGGATTCCAATGGACCGCATGCCACCCCGGCGCCGTCGCCCCTTTCAAAGCCCGCGTCAGCGACTCCGGCTATGATCTTACACTGATCCGCGAAGTGAAGCGCCTCGGCAACGTGGTGCTGTACGGCAGCGGCATCCAAGTCGCGCCGCCCGACGGCTGGTACTTCGACGTCGTGCCGCGCAGCTCCATCATCAAGACCGGCTACATCGTGGCCAATAGCGTCGGCGTCATCGATCGCAGCTACCGCGGCGAGATCATGGTCCCGCTCATCAAGATCGATCCCGCCGCCCCCGAGCTTCCGCTGCCTGCGCGCGTCGCCCAAATGATCCCGCGGCCCATCGTGCACCTGCAGGTCCAAGCCAGCGACAGCACTGGCACCACCCAACGCGGCAGCGGCGGCTTCGGCTCGACCGGCACGTGACTCATCAGGCTGCACCTCGATCTGCTGCAACGAGGCGCGCAACCCACGCTCGGTGTGAAAATGAGGTTCAGCTCGGGGGGGTGAGGCGGGCGGCGAACTGGGCGAGTTCGGTTCGCAATTGCTCGCGGTCGAAGTCGCGGGTGACGATATGGTGCGACCGCGGCAAGATCACGACGCGGGTGCGGTCGGAGTCGATCTGCTCGGCCACCCGCCACGCGTTCGAGACCGGACACAGCCGGTCTTTGGCGCCGTGCACGATCAGGGTAGGGCAGGTGAGTCGGGGGAGCTCGCCGAACAGCTGTTCGGCGGCGCGGAGCAGACGGATCGCCGGCCCGACAGGCTGTACGGTGTAGCTCAAATGCGTGCGGCGGGCGTCCGCGTCCCCGATGTCGGACCCGAGTTTCGGCACGCCGAACTCACGCAGCCCCAAGCGATCGACGCTGCGGAGCGGCCAGCTGGGGAAGGGGCTCAGGAAAAAGGCGTTGGCCAGCAGCACGAGCCCGAGCACGCGATCAGGGAATTCGAGCGCCAGGCGCGTCCCCAGCAGCGACCCGAGCGAGAGCCCGACGATCAACGCGGGACCCCGCGCTGCAGCTCGCAGGAACGACGCGCGGACCCCTTCGTACCAATCGTCGAACCCCAGCGGCGCTAGATCGCGCGCGTGCGTGCAGTGCCCGCGCAGCACCGGGGCCTCCACCTGAAAGCCTCCGCTCTGGGCCACCTCGACCACCAACCGCATCTCTTCGGGAGTGCCGCAATAGCCGTGCAGCGCGAGCCACGCCGGAGCGCGGCCGGGCGCGGCCAGGGGCGTGCTCGAACCCTCGCCGCGCAAGCTGCCCGTGCGGCAGCGAAACGCTCCCCAAAATTGCTTCAGGCCGTCGAGCCTCGCGGTCATGCGCGTCAGCTTTCGCCACGCTTGATGCCGTACGCGCGAATCTTCTTGTGCAGATTGGTGCGTTCGACCCCGAGCGCGATGCTGGCCTTGGAGATGTTCCACTCGAACGCGCGCAGCGTCTCCAAGATGTACTGCCGCTCGGCGGATTCTCGAAACGCGCGCAGCGTCAGGCGTTCGCCGTGGTGTTGACCGGGCACTTCCACGTTGCCGGCAGCCGGCCCCGTTTCGCCGTCTTCTTCGAACGGACTCGCGTGCGGATCTTCCGGCAAATCGGCGACCGTGATGGTGTCGCCCGAAAGGATCGCAGCGCGTTCGACGACGTTCTTGAGTTCGCGCACGTTCCCTGGCCACTGGCGCTGGGCGAGGGCATCGTGGACGCTCGCATCGATACGCTTGGTCCGGAGCCCGTTCTCTCGACAAAAGCCGGACACGAACGCTTCCGCCAGGATAGGGATGTCGGCGCGCCGTTCGCGCAGCGCCGGCGTGCGGATGGGGAAGACATCCAGTCGGAAGAACAGATCCTCGCGGAAGCGTCCCTGCGCGACTTCCTGGGACAGGTCCTTGTTGGTCGCGCACAGCACGCGAACGTCGACGTGCACGATGTGCTCGGAGCCCACCCGCGCGAGTTCACCATTTTGTAGCACGCGCAGCACCTTGGCCTGTGCCGTGAGGTCCATGTCCCCGATTTCGTCCAAGAACAGCGTGCCGCGGTGCGCCTGCTCGAAGAAACCGCGTTTGCGCGCCTGCGCCCCGGTGAACGATCCGCGCTCGTGACCGAAGAGCTCGCTCTCGATCAGCTCGCGGGGGATCGCGGCGCAGTTCACCTTGATGAACGGCTCGTCGTGGCGCGGGCTCAGTCGGTGGATCGCCCGGCTGACCAGCTCTTTGCCGGTCCCGCTTTCGCCGGTGATGAGCACGCTCGCTTTGGTGGGCGCCACTTTGTCGATGTCCAGAAACAGCTTCTGCATCGGCGGACTGGTGCCGATCATCTCGTAGCGCGCCTCGAGCTCCACCCGCATGCGCTCGACCGTCTTGGTGAGACGCGCGGTCCGGATCGAGTTGCCGACGCTGACCAGGATACGCTCGCGATTCAGCGGTTTCTCGAAGAAATCGTTGGCGCCCAACTTGATGGCGTTCACCGCGTCGTGGACCGTCGCGTGACCACTGATGACGATCACCGGAAGGTCGCGTGTGGCGTCGTCAGCGCGCAACCGTTCTAGCGCCTCGACACCGCTGATGCCCGGCAACTTCAGATCGAAGAGTACGAGATCGATCGGCAGGGCAGGGTTGTTCAACACCTCGAGCGCCTGCTCCGCCGTCTCGGCCTCGACCACGGCGTAGCCTTCGCCGCTCAGAACCATCTGCAGCGTGCGTCGAATGTTCCGTTCGTCGTCGACGACCAAGACTGTGGGCGCCGCGCGATCCTCGCTACGAGTCTGGTCCACGCTGAACGAGCCCCCGATCGAACCTCAAGGTATCCGCTTTTGAGCCACCGGCTCTTGCATCAGAGCCAAGAACTTGCGCGCTGGCACGGTGAAAACGCTGTCCGGGTATTGTTCGATGACGTGCACGAAGAGCTGGCGCGCGCGCCGCCGCTGCTTCTTCTTCATGTAGGTTTCGCCCAGCAACACCAGCGCTTCGGGTTCGAGGCCCGTGTCTTGATAGGTATTGAGCGAGTACTCGCAGCGCGCTACCGCGGCGTCGAAGTTGCCGCGATCTAGATAGTAACGCGCGACGTAGAGCTCGTGGCGCACCATCATGCCCGAGACCACAGCCAGCATGTAATCGAGCTCGGCGCGCTTCTTGTAGTTGGGGTAATCGGCGATGAAGGCCGTGATGGTCGCGAACGCGTCGCGCACGCTCGAGAGATCGCGCTCTTCGAGCGGCGGCATGATCGGGGAATCCCCCGACGAGAGGAATTGACAGCGCGCCACACGGTAGCGCGCGTAGGGCACCTCGGGATCGTTGGGATAGTCGTGGACGAAGCTCTTGTAAGCCGTGACCGCCTCAGCGTAGTTTTCCTGATGGAACGAAGAGTCCGCGATCCGGAGCTCAGCCAGGCGCGCGTAGCGGCTGTACCCGTACTTGCGCTTGACCTCTTCCATGCGCGGTTTGGCCACCTCCCAGTCGCCGTCGTAGAACGCCTCGAGGGCATCCTCGTAGGCCTTCTTGGCATTGGCAGCGTATTCGACCGGGCTCTGCGCTTGCTTCTCGTCGGCGGCACAGGCAGGACCTGCCCCGAGAGCCGCAAGCCCAAGTACCAACAGCAAAATCTTGCGTTTCTCCACGCTTTCCTGTTCGCTTCCCTAGCTGGTCGCGTGAGCCATTGCAACCTCCGGTTTGTATCAAAAACTATCGGTGATAGCTTCTCCCACTCGCGAGCCCCCCAGGCCGACCGGAAGTCGAGGCAAAGACTATGGAAAAAGTCCCAATGACACCCGCGGGTGCAGAAAAGCTGAAGAGCGAGCTCGGCCGCCTGAAGGAAGAGCGCCCCAGGATCTCCCGCGAGATCGGGATCGCGCGCGATCACGGCGATCTCAGCGAGAACGCCGAATACCATGCGGCCAAAGACCGCCAGGGCATGGTGGAAGCGCGCATCAAGGATCTAGAAGATAAGCTGGCGCGCGCCGAAATCATCGATCCCACCAAATTGAGCGGTGATCGCGTACGTTTCGGGGCAACCGTCACGGTCACGAACCTCGATACCGAAGAAGAAGCGACGTATCAGATCGTGGGTGCCGACGAAGCGGACATCAATCAGGGAACGATCTCCGTCTCGGCGCCGCTCGCGCGGGCGCTGATCGGCAAGTCGCCCGGCGACTCGGTGACCGTCAACCTGCCGGGGGGTACGCGCAACTACGAAATTGCCGACGTCACTTTCCGCTGAAAATCGAGCTGGTTTGCGCGCAGCGCTCCCGCTCTTGGCGGGCCTGCGTGCGGGCTGCCTGCGCTGGCAGGCGGCGGCGCTGGCCGTCGCTGCCGTGGTTGCGGTCGAGTTTGCGCTCGTGTCGCTGCTGCATCGCGCCCAGTACACGAGCGTGTGGGAGTTTCAGTTCGGGCTGGCCGGCATTCTGCCGACGGTGCTCGTCTGCGCCGTCCTGGTGGCTCCGCTCGGCGCGCTGATCTGGTGGCTGCTCGAGAAATCCTCGTCTCCACCGGCTCGCACGTGCCTGAGCCTGCTCGTGTTGGTGTTCGGCGCGTTCGTCGCCTACGGCGTGGGCGGCGGGCGGCACCTTGCCGATGCGGGCGCGCGCCTGGGCTTTGCGGCGGGCGTTGCAGTCGCCGGCGGGCTGGCGACTCACGCGCTCGCGCCAAAGGTCGCAGAGTGGCTGCGGAGTCGGCGGGTTTGGGTCGGCGCAGCCAGCTTGGTCGCGATCGTTCTTTTCGAACTCGCGAATCGCTTCGTACTCGTGCGGCTGTATCCGGCGTTTCACATCGGTCTGGGCGTGGCAACGCTGCTGCTTGCGCCTGGCGTGAAGCACCTGTGGGTCCGAGCTCGGCCCTCGCACTCCGAGCCAGGGCGCGGGGCGAACCGCCGATTGGCAGCATTTTTCGGGGTCTTTTTACTAGCCCTGGGACTGATGCGGCCCGCCGCCAACTACATCGCCGGCTTCGACAACTTTCGCATCCTGATGCTCGAACAGGGGGCACTGCTCAGCCAGACGGTGCAGCTGACGGCGTGGCTCGCGCCGCCGCCGGCACTCACCACCGACTGCGACGCTGCCATGGGCGACTGCCTGGGCCTGAACACGGAAGCGGCCACCGAAGAAGCCGGCGGGCTCGACCTCTTGCATCGGGATCTGCTGCTCATCACCATCGATGCTTTGCGGGCCGATCACGTCGGGGCTTACGGCTACCAGCGTCCGACCACCCCGAACATCGACGCCCTCGCGCAAGGAGGAGCCGCGTTCCTGAACGCGTACGCCCCGACCCCACATACATCGTACTCGATCACCTCGCTGATGACGGGCAAGTACATGCGTCCGCTGTTGCTACAGAACGCAGGCCAGGACTCGGACACCTGGGCCAAGCTGCTGCGCCGCTACGGCTATCGCACTGCAGCGTTCTATCCGCCGGCGATCTTCTTCATCGACCCCGACCGCTTCACTGAATTCAAGCAGAGCGGGCTCGATTTCGAGTACCAAAAAGTAGAGTTCGCCGAGGGTGAGCAGCGCGTCGCCCAGATCAAGAGCTACCTGGACCGGAACGCCAAGGACGACAAACGCTTGTTCCTGTGGGTGCACCTGTTCGGCCCGCACGAACCTTACGAGAAACACGCTGACTTCGACTACGGTGACCGGGACATCGATCGCTACGACTCGGAGATTGCCTTCGTGGACGCCACCGTCGGCAAGATCGTGGCGCTGATGCGCGATCGCCGCCCGAACACCGCCGTGATGCTCACCGCCGATCACGGTGAAGAGTTTGGCGAACACGGCGGCCGCTACCACGGCACGACCGTCTACGAGGAACAGGTGCGCGTACCCCTGATTCTGAACGCACCGGGCGCGGTACCGGTGGTGCAGGTCGAAGAATGCGTGCAGACCATCGACCTGTTGCCGACCGTGCTCGGCGCTCTCGACGTTCCGCGGCCGCCGCGTCTCCGAGGCAGAAACCTGGCGGCCAGCTTGAGCGATGACGCACGCAACGCAGAGGGTTTTGCTGCCGCCGAGACCGAGACTCAGACGCTGCTCGCTCAGGGCAACTACCGGCTCGTGTGCGCTCGGCGCATCGGGGCTTGCAATCTCTATGATCTTGCGAGCGATCCCGAGCAGCAGAAGGACGTGGCGCGCTCGGTATCCGAGCGCTTCGAGCGCATGCAGAAGACGCAGCAAGAGCTGAGCGCGTCGCACGGTCGCTACGAGACGCGCGGCCTTCGCTCCGAGGGCCCGGGCTGGCCCGCCGCCATCCTGCGCGGCGTTGCCGGCGACGGTGACGCCGCGCTCGAGATCGCTGCTTTGTTGGACGACGCGGATCTGCGCATCCGGCGCAAGGCCGCAGAGCTTTTGTTCGAACTCGGACGACCAGAGACAGCCGAAGCGCTGAGGCTCGGCCTCAGCCGGGCCGACGACGAAGAAGTGCGCCGCTGGTGCGCGCTCGCGCTCACACGACTCGGCGACGGGGTACCGCTCGCTTTCGATTTGCACAAGTCAGGGGATCGACGCTGGCAGCGGTTGGCGGCGCTGGCCCTGGCCGAGAGCGGGGATCATCGGGGAGCAGCGACGCTGGTGCTCTGGTGGCGAGACGCAGCGGCCCGCGACTACCACCGGTCGCGTCAGATCCTGAGCGCGCTCGGCAAAACACGCTCCAAAGACGCCGTGTGGCCCTTGGTGCAGTCGCTCGGCGACGTGCGCTTGCGGCCATACATCGCGCAGACCCTGGCGGCGATCGGCGACGAGTTTGCCCGCGGTCCGCTGGTGCGCGCGCTCAAGGAGGAGCGCTATCAGAGCACGCGCGTGGCGCTCGCACAGGCGCTCGTCGATCTGGATGCGGAGGTCGACCTGGCGCAGCCGCTGATCCGGTTCTTGGGCGTGCCCGATCCGCTGCCCGGGGGTCTGGGCTACGCCGTGCAGGCCGGGATCGTCGAAAGCATCGGGGGACCCGACCCGCGCACGTTGAAGCGGCTGCGGCGCGAGAGCAACCTCGGCGTCGCCATGAGCCTCATCATTCCTCGCGGCGGCAACGGGACTGGCGTGAGGCTCCTCGTCCGCGCGCGCACCAAGGCCGACCAGCCCGGGTTCGTGTATCTTGGCACGCGCGAGAATCTATTTCGCTTCGACAAGAACGGGCAGCCGATCGTGGTTCGGGACATCCCGCGGCTCGACGCCAGCAAATCCGCGCGCCTCGAGGTGCCAGCGACCGGTGAGTACGTCGAAGTCCACCGGAAGGTTCCGGCCGAGCTCGGCGCAAAGCCGGGGAGGGGGTACTATTGCGTGATCTTCGCCGACCACAACGTGGAGATCGAAGCGGTCGCGCTCGTACCGCTGAGCGATGAGCTGCCGCCACCTGCCCCAGAGCCCTGGAGCCCCGAAGACGCCGCGGCACCAGATCCTGCTGCGTCTGCAGCGCCGGCAGGATCGGCTCCGCCGCCCAGCAGCCCACCTGCAGCCGCCGCGAGCGGCCCATGAGCCGACAGCTGCAGCAATGGGCCCGCGAAACACCGCAGAATCCAGGACAACGCGCACGAACCGGGCTATAGAGCCGCCCGTGAGCAGCGAAGAGGAAGCCAAGAAGAAAACTCGCCGCGCCGCTCGGCGTGAAGCCCAGGAGCGCGAGGCGGGAGACGAGCGCAGCGATCGCGAGCCGAGCTCCGCTTCGGCCGGGGCGAAGAAGGGGCGGCGCCGCGCCAGCAGCGACGCTGCCAAGGAGGGGACAGCGAACATCCGCAGCGAAGGTCTGCGGGCGCGCGAGGCCGGCATGGCGAAGCGTCGCAAGAAGCGCGACCGTGAGCGCGCCGAGGCTGCTGCGGAGGGACTCGATACCAGCGAGCTCGTCGATGACGCGCTCGCGCGCGGTGCCCATGCCACCACCCGCTTCGTTCAGAAGCATTTCAAGTGGTTGCAGTGGGTGGTCGTGCTGAGTGTGGTGGGCGGCTTCGTAAAGCTCATCTACGACTACCGAGTAGAATTAGGAAACCAGAAAGGCAGCGCGCTTTTGATGCAGGGCGTCCGCGCCGAATTCGGTACGCTCAAAAGCGACGCCGACCTCGACATGGGCGATCCGGGTTTCGTCGATCCTCGCCCCGAATTCGACAGCAACGAAGCCCGTCTCAAGGCCGCGGCGGAAGGCTACAAGAAGGCGATCGACGGGGACCCCGAGCCGTCGCGCCAGGCCCTCGCCAAGATGGGCCTGGCTGGTGTGTTGTTCGACCAAGGCAAATACAAAGAAGCAGAGCAGGGGTACCGTGAGGTGCGCGACGGCCAGATCGCTGCCAGCGACCCGCAGCTCAAGGGCGAGGCGACCGAAGGAATCGCGCTCAGCCTCGAAGCGCTCGGTCAGAAGGACGCCGCCGAGAAGGCGTTCAAGGAGCTCGAGAACCTCGGCGGCGGGTTCGCCAAGCTCGGCCAGTACCACCGCGCGCGCCTGCTGTACGCGGCCGGCAAACGCGACGCTGCCAAAGAGCTCTTGAAGAAGTTGCTCGAGAAATCCGACAAGGACAAAGCAGCTGGGCCGTTCGGCGAGACTGGCTTCGTTGCGCTGGCAGCTCGCCAATTGCTCGAAGCCATCGATCCCACTGCAGCGCGTCCTGCAGGGGGCGGCATTTCGCCCGAGCAGCTGAAGAAGATTCAGGAGCAGATCTCGAAGGCTGCCGGCATCAAGGGCGGGGCTGGAGCGGACACGAAAGAGCTGATGGAGCTCGTGACCAAGTCGCTGGGTGAAGCGCCCCCCGCACCTGGACCCGCACCCGCACCTGCGCCCGTTCCGGTGCCCGAGCAGAACGTCCCCCCGACACCGGCACCTCCACCGGCACCTCCACCGGCTCCCGACGCGCCGGCCCCGAAGGACGCGCCGGCTCCGAAGAAGCCTGCGCCCACAGCCCCGAAACCGGCGGCACCAGCGCCTGCGCCAGCGCCTGCGCCAGCGCCTGCGCCTGCGCCTGCGCCAGCACCAGCACCGCCCGCGCCACCGGCGCCGGCGCCAGGGAGTCCGTGAGCCGGGCCCATAACACGGCGCGTGCGGCTGCCACCCTCACGGCGCTAGCACTCATCGGCGCCTGCAGCTCGTTGCGTTCGGGAGCCAACCCCGAAGGCCCCAACTGGAAGCGCCACGCCAGCTGGTCGATGCACGTCGTGTTCGACCGCGAGATAGTCGCGGAGGGCAGGCGCTTGGGCGAACCCTACCAGCGCGGGCAGCCGGAGATCGATGCGGCCGGAAAGCGTCTGTTCATCGGCTCCAGCGATCACGGCCTCTACGCGCTGCGGGCGGGCGACGGTGACCCGATCTGGCGTTTCGAAACTTTGGGATTCGTCCAGTGTGCGCCGCTCTACGACGCAGGCGAAAACGTGGTGTACTTCGGCTCGAACGACGGCGCGCTGTACAAGGTCGACGCGGACACGGGGGCGCTCCGCTGGCGCTTCATGACCAACGCCGAAGTCGCGCGCCGGCCCGTGCTGATCCAGGGGGTTCTGTACGCGGCCAACGCCAACGACACGATCATGGCGATCCGTGCGAAAGACGGCGAGCTTCTGTGGAGCCAGCACCGCACGCCGGCCGCCGGTATGGAAGTCGCTGGCTACTCGGGCCCGACCGTGGCAGGCGGCAAGGTGTTCATGGGGTTCAGCGATGGCACCGTCACGGCCTTCGACGCGAACACCGGCGAGGAGCGCTGGCAACCGCTCGATCTGTCTGCCGAGGCCGAGCAGCTCCTCGGCGAAGTCCCGCAGTACCTGGACGTCGACACGACGCCCATCGCGACCCAGCTCGACGTCGGCCCTGCGGTCATCGTCGCGAGCTACGAAGGCGGCGTGTACGCCCTCGACGCGGACGCCGGCACCCAGCTCTGGAGCAACACCGAGCTCGCGGGCGTCTATGACATCACGCTTTGGGAGCAGCCCGCGTACAAGCCACGCAGCGGTGGCGCCGAGGTACCGGCCCAACGGCTGCTACTTGCCGCCAGCGGTACCAGCGGCCTATGGGCGCTCGATCCGGATACAGGCGACCAGATCTGGCGCCGGTCGCTGCCTGATGGCGGAGTGAGCGCGCCGGTCCCGATCCTGGGCGCCCTGATGGTGACCACCACCGAACTCGGCGTGTTTCTGATCGCGCCCCGCGACGGCAGCCTCATCGACGGCGTCCATCTGGCGTACGGCGCCTCGTCGACGCCCGCCGTCTACGGCACGCGCGCCTTCGTACTGAGCGACACCGGCCATCTCTTCGGGCTCCAGGTCACGCCACCCGTCGGCCCGCCAGCGCCGTCCACGCTGCCGCCGATCTGATCCACAGCTGGCGATCCGCCGTCCACGCTGCCGCCGATCTGATCCACAGCCTCGACCCGACCCACGGCGCTGGCCAGCGCCAGCGTCGCTTCGGCCGTGGCGGTTCACGCCCGCACGTGCACATACGCAATGCGGCCAGCGCACGCGCTACGAGCGGACGAGCGGACGAGCGGACGAGCGGACGAGCGGGCGAGCGGACGAGCGGGCGACATAGGAGCTGCAGACTGCAACGGGTCGCGCGGCGCGCCGATCGGGCGGTCCCAGCCCTACCCAGCCACCCATCATTGAGTTCGCATAAGATATATTATGTTAACTTTTGGAATTGGCTCGAAACTCAGCCGTGCACAGCGGCGCCGAGCCGCGCACCGGGCGTGCTCCCGAAAGCTCCCTCTGCAACGCGACAAGCTCGGAGGCTCGAACGCGACAAGCTCGGAGGCTCGAACCGCGCAGCTACAGCACG
>JAICQQ010000403.1 GCA_025937785.1 Polyangiaceae bacterium | reverse complement strand
CGCCCATCAAGCCGCCGATGCGGAAGAGGTCGCCCACGTGGTAAGCCACGCCCGGGCCGACCGTGAAGGCCCACGTGTCTTGTTCGAAGTCCTCGTCTGCCGGGAGGCCCTGGGAGTTCTCGGAGCGCACGCGAGCGTTGGGCACGTAGACGCCCGACGCGGAAATGCCGAGCGCGAGCTCGTTCTTCGAGAGCCCCAGGATGCCGAAGCCGCCAAAGCCGCCACCGCCAGCGGTTTGCTCGGCGAGTTCGCCCGAGGGCAGCTCGTAGCTGGAGGCGTGCGCGTGCAGACTCAGCAGCACGCCGACGCGCGCGTAGAACTCGGAGAACGACCGCGATCGCGGGGGTGCTGGATCGGGAGGTGGAGGCTCGGGCGGCGCGGAGTAACCGTACTGCGGCGGATAGCCGGGCTGCGGCGGATAGCCGGACTGCGGCGGGTAACCGGGCTGCGGCGGGTAGCCGGGCTGCGGCGGGTAACCGGCTTGCGGCGGGTAACCGGCTTGCGGCGGGTAGCCAGACTGCGGCGGGTAGCCGGGCTGCGCGGGCTGCGTCGTGCCCTCGGGTGGAGCGGGGTAACCAGGCTGTGAGGGCGGCGGCGCGGCGCCGGGGGGTGGTGCGCCGGCGGGTGGTGCCGGTTCAGAGGGCGTGGCGGCGGGCGGTGGTGCGGGTGCGGGCTGCGCGGCGCCGGGCGGAGGTGCAACCGGTGGCGATGGTGCAGGTGCAGGGGGCGCGGGGGTTGTTGGGGCCACCGGCGCCGAAGGGGGGCCAGGAGGCATAGGCGCCGCCCCTTGCAGCGCTTCGGGAGCTGGTATCTGGAGAGGGCCAGCGGGGGGCGGCGGTGACGCGTATGCCGGGCCGACGCTGAGGCTTACGGCGCAGAGTAGTAACCAACGGGATCGCGATGTAGGCAGGCTTGGTCGGGTCATCCTCGCTCCCAATCGACTTCGTGCGGTAGGTTCACGCGCGGCGCGCGCAGGTACGCGTAGGGAGTGTAGTCCCTCAGGTTCGACACACGCGACATGTAGATGTCGGCGTAACGCTCGATCTGTCGGGCCAAATGGCTCTTGTCGTTGCCACACCGCATCAGCGGGCCCCAGCGCTGGTTCTTGCCTTCGGTCGAACGCCGCACGAGCTCGGAAATGCGCCGATCGAGCTCGACCAGCTGGTTCTTGGCGCCCCGAATCTCTTGATGCAGCCGCGAGCTCTCGCGGCCGCGCGCATGCTTCTCGTGCAACAGGCCCATGCGCAAATGAGACAGCTCGTGCTCGCGCAGGACCTTTTCGTGCATCCAGTCGTCGAGCTGCTTTTGCTCGGTACCGAAGGCCCGCAGCTGCTCGAGCTCGTACTCGAGCTCTCGCACGATCAGGGCCGTGCGCCAGCGCAACAGATCTTTGCTGACCAAGACATCCGCGAAAATGTGATCGCCGATGTACAGGATGTGATCGGGCGCCACGCCCAGGCTGGCTTCGACCAAGCGCGCGTGGCCACCGAGGTACACCTCACCGAGCTCGAGCTTGCCCGCATGCGGCGTGTAGTGTTCGCGATCGTCGACCAAGCGAAAGGCCGGCGCGTCCCCCGAAAAGAAGCTGGGCTTGCGCGCCTGCACGATCACGATGTCGAACAAGTCACGCCAGCTACGCCCGTCCAAGAAGCGGTCGAACGCGTAGCTCATCAGGTGCTTGGTGTAGTACCACTCCGAGTTGGTGATCAGGAGCAGCTTCTTGCCGGCAGCTCGCAGGTTCATCAACGCTTGCGGCAAGACCTCGTCGAGCACCACGTAGCGCTCCGGTTCCGCCAAGATCTCTCGCTTCAGCGTGCCTTCGATGTGAGTGGTGTCCAGCGCGTCACGCACGTGCCGGTAGAGCTCGCGATAGCTGATGCCTGGCTCGAGCTTGCCCGCGTCGAGCAGATCGACCAGTTGCATGTACAAGCAAGCCTCGGACAGAGAGAACAGCGTGTTCATGAACTGCCAGCGGCTCTCGCCGAGGTCGATGGGCGCGGTGCCGTAGGCCTCGCGCCAACCGTCGAAATCTAGCATCTGCGTTCCGTGACAGGCGTTGCGCACGTGTCCGAACCGGTTTGCCTTCACGAGGTTGCCGCGCTCGACGTCGATCACCAGCCCCAACGACGCGAGCTCGGGCTGGAACGTCAGCTCCGTCACCGGCCAGCCGCGTGCGGCGAACGTGAGTTGCATGTACTCGTACGCGCGCCGCTCCCAGCGTTCGGTGTCGTAGTGCACCAGCGTGTAGTCCATGTCGCAGCCGATCACCTGCATGGACCGCAGGTTCAAGGTGCGATTGCAGAACACGCGTCGTGGCAGTGAGGGCAGGCCGGCTGCCGATGCACTTTCTTCGGACATGGCCGCGCATCTTGCCACATCCTTCGGGCCAGATGCCACGCACAGGTGGGGCCGGCTGTCTCGGCACGAAAGCAACGCGCCGGCCGCTGAGAGCTCGCGTGCGTCAGCGTCCGGAGGCGACAGCCATCAAACCCGAGCCGGCGTTGGCCACGCCACCGCTCGGAACCTCGCCCGCTGGACCGCGCCACCAGCCGCGTTCCGCACCGGTCACGTGTCCTGGCACATGGCTCCTGGCGTAGACGGCCGGCGTCACGCCGAGCACGCGCTTGAAGTGCCGGGTCAGGTGGCTTTGATCGACGAACCCGAGCTCGGCCGCGACGAACGCAGGAGCGGCCCCCTCGCGCAGCATGCGTTGAGCGATCGCCATGCGCACGCGCATGCGGTAGCTCTGCGGCGGCAGACCGAAGCGCCGCTTGAACGCCCGGAGCACCTGATAGCGGCTGAGCCCCGCTTCCTGTGCCAGCGTCGTCAGATCGAGGCGCCCCAACGTGTCTTGATGCAGCTGCTCGCGCACATGGTCGGCGATGCTGGACGCCGCGGGCGGCAACGTCGCTTCCGCCGGGCCGTCCATCACGACCTCGCGCACCATCGCTGCCACGAAGCCGGTCACTGCCTCCTCGGCCTCGAGCAGCGAACGGTCGGGGCCGAACGAATCGATCACGGCCAAGAACCTGGCGCGCAGCACCGCCGACATCCGCACGTGCGGTCGCAGCTTGAGGGCCGAGACGTCGAGCTGGTGTTCGCCGAGGTACCCGCCGAAGGTCTGCGCATCGAAGCTCAGCGAGCTGAAGGCCCCGGGGCTCAGGACCCGACGGCCCACGAGCACTTCGCCCGGGCACGCTGCGAACAGCCAGCCGGGGGACGCCACCAACCAGCGCTGGCGGTGCCAGATTTCGCCGCAAAAGGTGACCGGGCCCAAAAAGTCGAAATCAGAGCTGTAGCCCGCGCAATTGTCCCCGCAAAACCCGTGTTCGGCGTGGACCGTACGGACTTCGACGCCGGGCAGGTCTTGCCGGCGGGAAAAAGCTACCCACGCGCTAGCGGGGGAACGCTTCGTTTCGGTCTTGGATTGAACTGCTTGCTGCATCATTCTTCGAGGGTGTCAGAGCAAATCGTCGCGGGAAATCGCTGATTCGGAACAGCACTCGTGACGAGCTGTCACGAATCGCCCGAAACCGTTCGAAGCCAGCGTTTCTACGGGGGTTCACGCTTCGGTGAACGTCGGAGGCCTCCACGGACGCTTGGACCATCGGCGCAATAACAGCCGGAATCCCCGCAATAAAGCCTAAGCCGCGATTTGGCCCTCACAGACCGCTCCACGCTATCGTGTGCGAGTGCTGAGACAGCTCGACGCAACGCATATCGTGGATACGGCCAACGCCCTCTCGCGGCGCATCGACGAACGCTTCGAAGGCTCGGGGCTCGGCAAGGTCGCTCGGGAGCTCGGCGACGTGGCGCGCGAAGCGAGAGCCGTCGCGTTGTGGCTAGCCCGCCCGATCTGGATGCTGCGCGTGCTGGTGCTGCTGTGCCTGGCCCTCTTGGTGGGCGTGATCGTCGCGACCATCAGCAGCGTCAGCTTCGAGGGGTCCTTGGGCACGGTGCAACAGCTCGTGCCCTTCGTCGAGTCCCTGATCAACGACGTCGTCTTCGTGGGCATCGGTATCTACTTCCTTCTGAACCTCGAAGTTCGCATCAAGCGCAATCGCGCGGAACAAGCGCTGCACGTACTGCGTTCATTGGCGCACATCGTCGACATGCATCAACTGACCAAGGACCCCGAGCGGCTCTTGTGTCCCGGACCCGATACGCCGTCGTCCCCGAAACGTGAGATGACGGCGTTCGAGCTGACGCGCTATCTCGACTACTGCAGCGAAATCCTGTCCATCATCAGTAAGATCGCAGCGCTCTACGTGCAACACTTCAGCGACTCGGTGACCAGCAGCGCCGCCAGCGATCTGGAGGCCCTGACCGGCGGGCTCTCACGCAAGATCTGGCAGAAGATCATGCTGATCGAGCGGCTGCCGCCGGCCAGCACCGCCCCGGGCCCTAATGTCCTGTCTCCATAGTTCGTCGCGAAATTCGCGCGGCCCGGCCTCTACGAGGCCGCGCGAATTTCGGACTCTGG
>JAICQQ010000139.1 GCA_025937785.1 Polyangiaceae bacterium | reverse complement strand
TGGTATTCGGCGCTGTTCGACCATAACCCGTGGAAGTACTGGAACTGGTACTGGACCGACGCCGACACCGATCCCAGCTGGAAAGAAGGGCGAGAGTGGTGGCGGACGTACCGGCTCGAGTCGGGCTACGAGCTCTTGGCCGGTGGCGACGAGGGTGAGGCGCTCGGCTGTTACGGCGACTCCGGCGGGCCCTTGCTCCGCGGCAACAACGCCCACTCGCTCACTGTGTACGGGGTCGGCTTCGCTACGGAAGCCTCGAAGTCCAGAGTCTGCGACAACGGCAGCGCCTTCTTGGTCTTCCACAAAGAGGAGATCCTGCACTTCCTGCGACACGCGCTCTAAAACGGCACGCTCGGACGCGGGTTCGCGGCTGCGAGCGAGCCCTTCCGAGCGCTTCAATCTCACTGGACAATCGATGCCGCCACGCGAGCGGTGGCACCGATTCTCTGTTCGATTCGCGGCCTGAAACGGGCTCATCCGCGTCTGCGCGCGGATGAGCCCCGTTTGCTTTTGTTGCACAAGCGCCCCGTCGCGGCTCGCACCAAAAGCCTCCACCTCCCCACACGCGCACACATCCGCTGCAGAACGCAGGAGATAGTCTATTGCCAGTATGGGTTAACGCTGCCCTAATATGCCGAATGGTCAGGCATCGCCTGGAGCACGGTAGCTTTGCACACCCCACCGAGTGCGCGAGTTGCATGTTTCGTCTGCACGTTTCGTCTCACTTTGCGTGCAAAGCAGCACTTTGTTCCACGAGATCCGGACCGTCATGAGTAGGTTCGGAGAATTCTTAATCGCGTCTGCTGCACAGCCAGCGGGCATTTCTATGAAGGGCACTAGGACATGAGAAAATGGACTTGGATGGTATTGGTTGCTTCGGGCTCGTTGGCTTGGGCGTGCGGGGGCGACGACGACGACGATGACAAGGGTACGTCGACCACTGCCGGTGGCGGTTCGGGGGGCGATGGCAGCGGCGGTACTAGTCCGACCACCAACGGCGGCAGTGGTGGCAGTGGCGGCAGCGGTGGCTCAAACCCCACGACATCGGTGGGCGGCAGCGGCGGAACCAGCCCCACCACGACGGGTAGCGGTGGCACCAGTACGACCGGCAGCGCAGGCAGTGCCGGCGAGGCGGGCGGAGGCGGAATGGCGGGTGCTGCAGGCGCTGATGGCGGTACCGGCGGCACCGGCGGGCCCACGCTGACGGTGGCAGAAGCGTGCGCCGCCTCGTGCGCGGCCCAAGAAGCGAGCGGCTGCGTCGACCCCCTCTTTTGTGACTACTGCGAGGCCTTCGCCGCCGACTTTCCCGAGTGCGAAGCCGAATTCATCGCTCGTGAGGCGTGTTGGGGAGCGCTGGAAGGCGACGAGTTCGACTGCGAGACTGGCTACCCGTTCCCGCTTGCACCCAACTGCGAGGACGAAAACGTAGCGTACGACGACTGCGTGGCAGCCCAGTCAGGCTGAATTGAAGGCCTGAAGCGCGTCTCGGGCCGTCCGCGGGGCTGCGGCGGCCCGGAAACTGCGCCCGAGATCAAGGGGGGGGAGTGAGGGGGCCCGACGCGTCTCGGGCCGCACGCTCTGAAGAGCGGCGGCCCGAGGAAACGCGCCGGAGGCAGTGGGGGGTCAGTTCACGACGGCGGTGAACTCCGTGACCTGGAGGCCGTTGGTGCCGGAGCCGTTCCAGATCTCGAAGCCGCCGAACACGTCGGTGAGGTACCAGCCGCTCTGGATGCCGTACTGAGCAGCATCGTCGATGAAGGCCTTCAGGTCGAAGTCCATGCTGGTGATGGTGCCGCTGGCCACGTAGTTCACCACGGGGCGTGCGGCGCCGCTGTCGCGGTTGCCTACGTACACGTTGAACGTGTTGCTGCCGTTGGTGTAGGTGCCGCGCGAGCCGTTTTCCCAACCGATCGGGTTCCAGTTCGAGGGCTTGTACATCCAGATCATCAGGAAGCCCGAGATCCCGTCTTCGTACTCCGCCTCGCCAGGGTCGTTGGCCGAGAACCAGACGTCGTAGGAGACGTTGTACTCACCACCGATGCTGCCGCCCGACTTGGCGACACTGAACTTGGTGGGGATGCTCGTGATCGTGTTGACGACCTTGGGCAGGTTCGAGTCGTTGGTCGAGAAGGCGCCGCCTTGCCGATCGCCATTGTGCCCGATGAAGATCGAGGGGAACGACGCCGGCACGCCGCCACCGGGGGACCCGCCCGTTTCTTGGGTGATGGTGAAGCTGTTGTCGCTGTAGTGGAGCGTCTGGTTGGTGCCGGAGGCGTTACCCCAGTTGTTGTTCTGGATGATGTACTCCTTGCCGTCCGAGCCGATCACCTTCACGCGCTGGTAGTCGTTGTCGTCCGAACCGGCGCCGCCGATGTCGCCTTCGAGCGGGCCATTACTGCCCCCGCCGTCGGGTGCGTCCTCAGCCGTCATACCGGTGGCGAAACCGTTGATGCAGAAGCCGTAGTCGGTGAAGTTGCCCTCGGCGGCACCCGGTACCAGGAACACCACGGCCGAGATCGGCTCGTTGTCGTAGGGGACGGGGTTCTCCGCGCCTTCCCAGCATTCCGTCACGAACTCGGAGTAGGGAATGTGCACCTTGCCTTGGACCTCGGTGATGGTGGCGCACCAGCGATCGGTGGGGTCGGTCGCGCCGTTCGGGCCCTGGATCTGAATGCGCAGCGTAGAAGCAACGGTCTTGTTGAAATTGACGGCGATACCCGTGCCGCCCATGCTGACGCCGGGGGGGCCTTCGCCCATGGCATCGGCAGGGTTGTACGAGCAATCTGCGGTCGAGATGTCTTCGGCCAAGTTGAAGCCGAGCAGCGCGACGGATTCGTAGTCGTCGTGGACCGTGCCCTCGACGCAGTAAGAATCGCCGGCGGCGTGGCCCGTGGTGAAATCTTGGGGCACGATCGTGGTGGTGCTGCCCTGCACCGTATCGATACCGGTCCAGGCGCAGCCCGCCCAGCTCAATGGGTCGTAGCTCCACCAGCCTGGGGGCGCGGTGCCGCCGGTGGTGGCGGTGCTGGTGACGGACGAGGTCGCGCCGCCGACGCCCGCGGTGGTCGTGGTGCTTGCCGTGGTGGTGGTGGTGGCGCCCGAGGTCGAGGTCACGGTGGCTCCGGTGCTGGTCACGACCGAACCGCCCTGGCAGCTGCCAGCGACGCAGCTTTGCCCCACGGCGCAGGCCATGCCGCAGCCTCCGCAGTTCGCGGTGTTGTTCATGACGTTGGTGCACACGCCGTTGCACACGGGCGAGCCGTCGCTGCAAGTACACGCGCCCTGGTTGCAGGTTTGACCGGCGCCGCAGGTGGTGCCGCAGGTGCCGCAGTTGAATGGGTCGTTCAACGGGTTCGTGCAGCCTTGGTTGCAGTTGGTGAGTCCGACGCTGCACTCTGCGGAGCAGGTGCCGCGATCGCAGACCTGCGTGCCGGTGCACGCGGTGCCGCAAGCGCCGCAGTTGGCGGCGTTGGCGTTGGTGTTGATGCAGCTGCCCCCGCAGTTTTCCAGGCTGCCTTGGCAGACGCAGGTGGCGACCTGGCAGTCTTGCCCGGTGCCGCACACCGTTCCGCACGCACCGCAGTTGTTCGAATCGGTGGCGATGTTGGTGCAGACTCCGTTGCAGTCTCTTTCGGCAGCGGTGGCGCACATCAGCCCGCCGGTGTTGCCGTTGCTGGTAGAGCCAGGCGTAGCCCCGGGCTCGCTGCTGGAGCATGCTGCCGCGGATCCTAGGACCAGGGCCGCAGATAAGGTGAGGAACTTGAGCGTCGACTTCATTCCGAATTCCTTGCGATAAGCCGTTTGGGGCAAGCGTAAACTACGGGCAGGGCCGCGTCGAGGTCGCGGCCCGCAGTTGTCACGGCTGGTTAGTAGCGCAAAATTTGTTCACCGGTCACCGAACGTCGACGCCGTTCCACCATAGATTTTTTGCATGAAGACGGATCCTCTGCCTGCGTCGGATCGAGACACACGGGGCATGCGTCGTTCGCAGCGACGCGGTCGGAACTGACTCAGTGCGCGGGTGGACGGTGAATGGATCTGCTGCGCCTGAGCCACGCCTCGCGTCTGATCTCGCGCACCTGGAAGCTCAGCTCGGCACTTCGTGAGAAGCGCGCTGCTTGTGATACGCCCAGGATGAGAACTCAGTGTGAGCGAGCTGCGAGCTGCACCGCGCGGTTCCGAGGGTGCGCTGGATCAAGGAGCTCGCCGTCGCTTCCGACCTGCTCTGGCCGACCGGGGTCGCATGCCCGCCCGCGAGCCGGGCGCGGAGCGGCCCCAGGCGGCGCTCTGACGCCGTAGGGAAATCAACGGTGATTCGGGGGGCCAGGCGCTTATTTGTGCCCGCTCGCGGGCGAAGGCGCTAAAGCGGCAGCGCGCTCGGCCAGCTACGGGTAGCCAGGCTCGACGAACGCCTCTAACGTCCGCCCGGGGACGCCCCCAAGAAGGTAGCCATGACAGACGACTCAAAACCCAAAGACGCAGTGCTCTCTCACGACGAAGACCAAGAAGTCGTCGACTCGGCCCCCCCGTCCGAACGCGCTCACACGAGCGACGACGGCGATGACAGCGACGACGGCGACGACGAGCACGTGCCCGCAACCAGGTCCGCCCGACCCAAGGCGGGCGTGAAGAGTAAGAAGGGGAAGAAGTCGCGGGCCCCGGTCGCCAGAGCGAGCGCGAGCGTTCCCTCGAAAGCGAGTGGAGCGTCTGCCGGTCTCTTGGTCGCCGTCGCTCTCGTCGCGGGTGCGGCGGCAGGTTGGTTCGCCAACGAAGCCCGCGGCAAGGCTCCCGATCCCCAGGTGCATGCGGCGACAGCCGCAGGGGAGACCGCGTGCGCGGCTTGGGGCAAGCAGGTCTGCAAAGGCGCGGGCGACAAGTCTTCCGCTTGCACGCAGGCCAAAGAGGTGGCCGAGTTGCTTCCGGAAGGCGCTTGCAGCGCAGCCCTCGCGGACGTGCCCGCGACGCTCGCCAAGGTGAAGGAGGCTCGCTCCGATTGCAACAAGCTGGTCACCAAACTCTGTACCGATCTCGGTAAAGACACCGGGACCTGCAAGATGGTGACCGAACGCACCGAGAGTTTCCCCACGGATCGCTGCAAAGAGATGCTGGGCAACTACGAGAAGGTGCTCGGTCAGCTGAAAACCATGGAAGAGCGCGGTGGTCCTGGCGCGAATCCTCACGGCGCGGGTCCGCACGGCCCGGGCGGTCCGGGCGCCGGCATGCCGAGAATGCCCGGCGGAGTGCAGGGTACCCCTGCGGGTCTCCCGCCAGGTGCGATCCGCCTGGGCGGCGCGTCCAAGCCGACGTCTCCGACGGCGCCCGCGCCGAAGGCACCCGCTCCCGCGCCCAAGCCTGCCCCTTAGTTAAGTTAGCCGGCGGCTGATGCGATGCGCCGGCGTCTGCCGGCGCGGAGCTCCTCCCTCGGTAGCCTCAGATCAGCTCCGGTTCCCCGACCAGATCGATCTGCCGCCAGCGCCCCGAAGCGAAGCGCAGCGCGAGCACGACGGCGAGCAGCGCGATGTAGACGATGACCGAGACCATCACCGCCGTCACGCCGCCGTCGAACACGAGGACGGCGGCCCACGCGAGCGGTGTGAACACGAACCACGCGGTCACGATGCGCGCGAGCATGGGCCAGGTGGTGTCCCCCGCAGCGCGCAGGGCTTCGCTGAAGGTCATGTTGGCGGCGTCGAACACCTGCCACAGCGCTGACAGCATGAGCATGCTGGCGCCCACGCTCACGAGCGTCGTGCTCGTGACTCCTTCGGGTTGGAAGACCGCCATCAAGGTGGCGGGCGCCAGAAAGTACAGCGCGCCGGCGCTGGCCATCCAGGTGCAGGCGGTGGCCAGCGTCAAGCGCACGATGGGCCACACGCGGTCGAGCGCGCGGCGGCCGATGGCCTCGCCGACCAAGATGGCGCCGGCCGAGCCGATACCGAACGCGGGCATGAACGAAATCGAGTTGATCTGCATCACTATGTTGAAGGCGGCGAGAGCCGTGGTGCCGAGCTCGGCGACCACGACGTTGATGAACAAGACGAACGCGCCGAACTCGAGGAACCAATTGAGGCCGGTGGGGAGCCCGAAGCGCAACATGCGCCACCATTCGGAGAGCCGGAGGTCGAGCGCCTGGGGCGCGGCCCCTGCCTGTTTGGGCCTGAGAAACAGCGCAAGGATGGCGACCAGGCCGAGGCAGCTCGCACCGACGCTGGCCCAGGCTGCACCCGCGACGCCGTAGCCGGGGAGCCCCCAACGCGGTTCGATGAGCAGGTAGTTGCCGAGCACGTTGGCGACCATGATCAAGACCCCGATCAGCATCGAGACGCGGGTGTTGCCGAGCCCCGCGTACCAGTTGCCGACGGCTTCGACGCCGACCGCGGCGCCCAACCCGAGCAGCCGGATCGCGATGTACTCGTCCGCGTGGCGCTCGACCTCCGGGTCGAAGCCGAACCACGTGACGTAGTAAGGAACCCCGAAGCTGGCGAGGACACCCAGCACGCCTGCGAACGCGGCGAGGCAGAGACCGTACCAGCCGTAGCGCCGGGCGCGTCCGAGTTCGCCGCGGCCTCGTAGCTGAGACGCGAAGCTCTGGACGATGAACGCGGTGCCCATCGGCAGCAGCAGCAGCGCGACGAAATTGAGGCTGCCCGTGGTGGTGGCCGCGAGCCGCGCCTCGCCGAGCGGAGCCACCATCAAGGCGTCGGTGAAGCCCACCACCGCTTGCGTGGCGCGCGCGAGCACGATCGGCCACGCCAGCGTGAGCAGCGCGCGCAGGGATGCGGGAGGGGCTCCGGTCTCGGGCATGGGCACGGGAGTATGGCGGCGCGGCGAGTGAACGCCAGAGCGGTCAGGTGCTCCCCGAGCTTCTGGGCTTTCGCAACCGAGGTGGTCCAAGATCGCTTCTTTGTCGGGGCGGTGGTGCTACAAGGTTAGCGAAGCACTTAGCAAGGCGTTCACGGAGGCAGATATGCTCAAGGTCCATGAAGTGCCGGAGGGCGCAGGATCCCTCGCCGGTCACGCCGCGCTCCAGCGTCGGCTCCGCGACCACGTGCAGCAAGTGGCGCGAAATCGGCACCGCCGCGCTCAACCGAGCGAGAACCGCGAGGTCGCTGAGTACATCGCCCGCGAGCTCGCCGCCATGGGGTTTCAGGTCGACTGGCAGGGGCCGCTCTCCAACGTGGTGGCGTTGCCGAAAGCTGCGGCGCCGGAGCCGGTGCTGGTAGCGGCGCACTACGACAGCGTCCCGTTCTCGCCCGGCGCCGACGACAACGCGAGCGCGGTGGCGGTGCTGCTCGAGGCCGCGCGCGCGGCGGCGCAGGCTGGGGCGAACGTCGGGTTCGTCGCCTTCAACGCCGAAGAAGAGGGGCTCGCCGGCAGCCGTGACTTCGTCGAACGCACTTCGATCGTGCCGCGAGTGGTGCACGTGCTCGAAATGGTGGGCTACACCGACCGCCGCCCGGGCGCGCAACGCCGGCCGGTGTACCTGCCCATCCGCATCCCGGACGTGGGCGACTTCTTGGGGGTGATCGCCAACCGCAAGTCCACCCGCGAGGTCGAACGCGTCCGCGAAGCGGCGCGCCGCTCGGGGACGGGTCCGCGTTTGCTCACGTTGAGCACCCGCTTCGGTGTCGAGCGCCTGCTGTTCGATCTGCTGCGCAGCGATCACGTGCCCTTCTGGAAACGCGGCATCCCGGCGTTGATGTGGACCGACACCGCCAATTTTCGCAATCCCAACTACCACCGGGGCACGGACACCCCCGAGACACTCGACTACGAATTCATGACCCGAGTCTGCCTGCTCTTATGCGCCAGTCTCGGCTTGTAGCCAGTACGGAAAGCTACCCGCCGAAGTTCTGGGTCCAGAAGTGGTTCAGTGGGGTGCTCGGGTTCGAGGCGTGGCCGACGCCGAGGAAGCGGTAGCGCGGTTCCATGATGTTGAGGCAATGGCCGGGGCTGTCCATCCATTGCTGCACCGTCGCGCGCGGGTCCGCGCGGCCGGCTGCGATGTTTTCGCCGATGAAGCCGCCGGGAAACCCGGCGCCACGCGTGCGCTGCTCGACGCTGCGGCCGTCGAGCGAGGTGTGGTCGAAGTAGTTCTCACGAGCCATGTCGGTGCTGTGTCCGCGCGCAGCGCGGCCGAGCTCGGCGTTCGCCGCGAGCGGCGGCGCGGGTGGCAACTGTTCGCTCCCGCAGCGTGCTCCCGCGGCGCGACGACGGTTGGTTTCATCGAGCACGATCGCTTCGTCGGGGCTCCAGCCGGCGGGAATTCCACCAGCGCCCGCCGGCGGCGCCGGCAACGGAGTTGCCGCCGGCGGCGCACCAGCGACCGGGGGGTTCGCGGGCTGCTGCGGCTGCTGCGGCAGGTTGGGCCACGTGAAGGGCCAGTTTTGCCAGACACTGGGCGGTGGCAGCTGCAGCAGCGAAATGCCGGGCGGCAGCACGATGCCGAAGGGGGCCAGCGCATCGCCGATCGTGGGCCCCGCAGCCGTCGGGGCCGCAGGCGCGCCGGTGGGCGCCGCCGCGGGGGCGCCGGGCGGATTCGGGGGCGACCCGGCCGGCGGATACTGCTGGGTGTAATCGATGTACTTGGGGGGTGGGTAGCGAGCGGGCTCTTCCGCGCATGCGAGCGCGAACGCTCCCAGCATGAACGCGCTCGCTCCGGTCCGCCGAGCGCACCCCCGAAGAGTTGGGTTCATCGGCTTCACGGTGTTCGGGCGAGACGCGCGTGTCAAGCAGGCTCGAGCGCCAATGTCGCTACCATGGTCAGCGCCGTGCGAACCTGGTAAGCCAAGGACGATGCAGAGGTCTCGAGCTTTCCTGAAACTCGTCTGGGCGACGCCGGCCCTGTTCGGAACCCTGAATTGTCAGCCGGGGAACTTCCCCGGCGGCATCGCTGACAGCTGCCCGCAGTTTTCGAGCAACGCCGACCCGCTCACGCTGTCGTTCTCCGAAAACCTGCGCGCCAACGCCAAAATTCGCGCATTCGTAGCGTCGGCGAAGAGCCTACAGAGCGTCTCGCTGCAGATGGAGGCGCTGGCCGCCGACGCCTGCCTGCGGATGGGGTACGACCTGGGCGTGCAGCCCGAGTTCATGACGCCACAGAGCAACGAGCCCGGGGCGAAGGTGCAGGCGGCGTGCGGCGCGGTTTCGACGCAGATCGATTCGATCTTGCGACAAGGCGTGCAGGTGCAGGTGCAGGTGGTGCCACCCCAGTGTTCGGCGAACCTCGAGGCGCGCGCTCGCTGCGACGGCGCTTGCGACGTGTCCGTGGATCCAGGGCAAATCGTGGCTCAATGCGAGCCGGCGCGGCTCTCGGGTCATTGCAACGGGCGCTGCGTGGGGCAATGCGACGGCGTTTGTTCCGGGACCTGCCAGGGCCAGTGCACGGCCTATGACGCGCAGGGTCGCTGCGTCGGTCAGTGCAACGGCACCTGCGACGGCGGCTGCAGCACCACCTGTCATGCCTACTGTCAGGGGGAATGGCAGGCGCCGCAGTGCGCGGGTCAGGTGCGGCCGCCGAGCGCCGACGCTGAATGCAACGCGAGCTGCACCGCGCAGGCAAACCTGAACGCGCAATGCACCCCAGCACGAGTTCAGGTGTTCGGGCAACCCAACGTCGAGATGGCCAATCGCCTGTTTGCCACGCTGCACACCAACATGCCCAACCTGATGTACGCGCAAATCGCGCTCGGCCAGCGCGTGCTGCAAGATGCGCAAGTCGTGGTGCAAGTCGGCGCCAACATGCCCAAGGTGGTCGGCGATGCGGGGCTCCAGGGTTTGGCTTGCATCGCCGCCGCGGCGGACGCCTCGGCGCGGGCATCGGCAAGCATCAACGTCAGCGTGCAAGCGAGCGCGAGTGTTTCGGGCAAGGTCGGCGCCCGCTGAGCTGCGCACCAAGCTGCCGCAAGGTGTGGCAGAAACGCACTCGGTCCCACCGATTCGTTGCGGCACTTTCGTGCGCTGAGGAAGCTTTGAAGGGGCAGCAACGTCTGATGCTTCAGTAGTAGCGCGGTAGTCCGTACATTACCGCGAAGCACGCTTCTTGCTTTTGCCCTTCGAGTTGCCCTTCGAGTTGCCCTTCGAGTTTGCCCTTATTAGAGGAGGTTTCATCCATGAACGCCTGGTCCCTGCGCGCCGCTTCATTGGCGCTTGCTGTTTCGGTTCCCAGTCTGCTCCCGAGCGAAGCGCGCGCGGGCATCGACGCCTGCGGTGACATCGATGTGGAAGCCAACGCCGAGTGCGCGCTCGAGGTCGAAGGTGAATGTGAGCTGCAATGCGAACCTGTGGCGTTCGAGGCGTCGTGCGCCGCGGAGCTGCACGCCGAATGCAACGGTCAATGCACGGCCCGAGCGGACGTCGAGTGCACGGGGAGCTGTGACATCGAAGCTTGTGAAGCCCGTTGCGAGGACGTGACCGCACCCCAGTTCGACTGTCAGGGCGAATGCGAAGCGTCGGCGGAGGCAAACTGTGACGCCCAGTGCAGTGGCAGCGCCGGTGGCGGCGAGGCTGAAGGAGAGTGCCGTGCTTCGTGCCGGGCGACGGCGAGCGCCGAGTGCGAAGGGTCGTGCGAAGCTACGCCACCGAGCGCCAATTGCAGCGCCAAGTGCGAAGCGAGTTGCGAAGGTCGCTGCACGGCCGAAGCTCGCGCCGATTGTCAGATCGATTGCCAGAGCACCGGTTACGCCGAGTGCAAGGTCGACGCGGAGGGCGGCTGCGAGGGGCGCTGTCAAGAACCCGAAGGCGCCTTGTTCTGCGACGGACAGTACGTGGACCACGGTGGCAATCTCGCGGAGTGCAAGGCCGCCCTCAAAGCAGCGCTGGACATCGAGGTGAAGGCGAGCGCCCGCGGCGAGTCGGAGTGTTCTGACGGCTCGTGCGAAGCGGAGGGCGAGGCGTCGGCGTCGTGTGCACTGGCGGAGCCGCCTGCCTCGAACACGCTTTTGTACTTCGCGGGGCTGACGCTGCTCGGCAGCGTGCTCATCCGCCGGCGCCGGGCGCGTTGACGCGAGCCCTCGGCGCCTTCGCGTGTCTGGCGCTTGCGACGGCGTGTGACCGCGCCCCCGCGCCCGTCCCCGGCACGGCGACTTCGTCCGCGCCGGGGCTCGCGGCGGCGCCCGTCCCGGTCGCGGCACCCCCGAGCGCGCCGCCCGTCGCGCCTCCGGCACTCGCGACCGACGGCTGGATCGTGGAGCTCGAGGTGCCCGGTTTCGGCAGCGCTCTGGTGGTGCCGCCGCAAGGGATCCGGGCGCCCCGGCCGGTGCTGGTGGCGTTGCACGGCTATGCTGACAGACCCGATTGGCAATGCGGCGCCTGGACGGGGGTGACACAAGCCCGGGTGTTCGTGGTGTGCCCGCGCGGCATTCCGCTGCCGCAGCCGCCTGGCAACTTTGCGTTCGGATCGCTCCTCGATACCGAGCGTGAGGTGTTCGCGGTGCTCGAGGCCCTCGAAGCACGCTTTCCCGGTTACGTCGGCACCGAGCGCGCGCTCGTGGGGTACTCGCTCGGCGCGTCGCGGGCGGCGCAGCTCGCCGCACGCAATCCGCAGCGGTTCCCCCGCGTCGCGCTGGTCGAGGGGGGCACCGCCGAGTGGTCGCCACGGGCGAGCCAGAGCTTCGCTCGAGGCGGCGGTGAGCGGCTCTTGCTCGTCTGCTCGCAGGCGGGTTGCGAAGGACTGCTGCGCGCGCTCGGGCGCCGCAGCGAAGGCCCCAAGACCCTGGTGCGCGTGGACTACCTCGGGCCGCTGGGGCACACGCTGGGTCCCAAGGCCACGGCCAAGCTGAAGGAACCCTGGCGCTGGCTGGCGGAGGGTTGGCTACCGGCGGCTACGCCCGCACACTGAAGGGCCGCGGCGGCTTGAGCCGTTTCCACAAGAAAGCTTGGTAAAACGCACGGGTCTTCTGCGGCGTCGCGTCGAGCGCGGCGTCGAGCAGGAACGCGTCGGGGACGGTCGCGGTGGCCCGCGCGAGCGCGCTGGCATCGAGGAGCGCGGCGAGCTCGGCGTCGTAGCGAGCGAGCAATGCGACACGGCTCTCAAACACGTGCTCCGAGAAGTCGACGGGTTCGCGCGGGCTATCTTCGGTGACCTGCGCCGCGTCGTACTGGAACGTCAGCGCCGCGCCGTGATCGATGAGCCAGGGCCGGCCGTGCCACAAGAGCACGTTCGGGTTCTTGGCGGTGCGGTCCGGGTTTTGCGTCAAGCCGTCGAGCCACAACACGCGGGCTACGAAGTCGTCGTCGAGCGCTTCCAGTTGTCGGGCCCTGGGTGGCTGGGCGCCGTCGAGATAGCGCACCCCCAGATTCAGCCCGATGCTGTACCCGAGCAGCTGAGCCAGCTCGTCGTTCTTGTCCAGGCTCTCGACGCCTGGGTCGAGGCTCAAGAGCGCGCGTTCGGCGACCGGCAGGCCCAGGCTCGTCGCGAGCTCCGCGACGATGATCTCGGCGACCAGGGCGGCCACCCCTTGACCCGAGCCGCGCAACTTGGCGACGAAGAGTCCAGCTTCGGTCTCGACGAGCACGGGGCTCGAGCTTCCGGCGAGGCGAGCCCGAACCCGCGTTATTGCGTGGGCTCGTAGCCTGGCCTGTGGAGTGGGCACGCTGGAGTATAGCTTCAGAAGCCCCGATCATCGACAGTGGCGTAGGGACCCCCCGCTCCGGGCGCTGGTCGACTCCGTGGCCTGGTCAGTCGTCGCGGTCACGGTAGCCGAGCACTACCAGGATGCATGGGCCGCCGGCGATCACGTTGGCGCCGGCTGCTCGCGCCCGTTCGAGCGCCGTGGGATGCTCGGCGCCGGGTTGAAACCAGAAATGCCGAATACCGAGCGTGAGCGCCTGGTCGACGATGTCGACGCTGACCCTCGGCTGCGTGATGAGCGAGACGCCGTGGATCGGCGAGGGAGCGTCGGCCAACGTCGGGTAGCACGGCAGCCCCTCGACTTCGGAGTGGTGCGGGTTGATGGGGTAGGCGATACGCTGGTTCTGTCGATAACACCGCAGCACGCGGTTGCCGTACTTGTGCCGGGATGCCGAGGCGCCGGCCACGGCGAAAGGCGAGCCAGCAAGGAAAGCGTCGATCGGTGCGTCGAGGTCGGACGGCATGCGGGCTAGGTAGTGCAGGCTTGCTAGAACCGCAACCGGCTCTGGAGTATCGTGAAAGCGTGGCTGCGTCGTACCTTCACGCCCTTTCGTGCTCGAAATGCGGCGCCGCATTGTCGGTCGAGCCCGGCCAGCAGCTCTTGACGTGCCAGTACTGCCGACAGGCGCACGTGTTCGTGCCGCCGCCGCCACCGGAGCGCCCGGGGACGGTGTACGGCGCGGGCGAACGCGTCGCCGTCGAATGGGGCGGACATTGGTGGCCTGCGACGCTGCTGGGCGCGGTCGGGGCGCACGAGTGGCGGGTGCACTTCGAAGGCTGGGACCACCAGTACGATACGGTCGTGGGTCCCTCTCGCATCCGGCATATCTCGCAGGTCACGCGCCCCACGCCGGGGGGTGTCAGCTCGAGGGTCGCGGCCGCCGTGTTCGTGGGCGTGCTCGTGCTCGGTGCGACCGCGTTCTTCGCGCTGCGCTCACCGGCAGCTCCCACTAGCGCGTCCGGAACGACCGGAACGGGCGACCCGAGTGCGCGCTATCAGGTGGGTCAAGCCGTCGACATCCTCGAAGGTGCGACCTGGTACGCCGGTCGAGTGCTTCAGGTGCAGGGGGGCCGCTACGAGATCAGCTACGACGGCTGGTCCTCGCAGTGGAACGAATGGGTAGACGCCACGCGTCTGCGCGCGCGCGGAGCCCCGCCTGGCGACGCACTGCCCACGCCAGTGGCGGCGGGCGCGTATGCTGCGGGTGACGCGGTGCAGATCGAGTGGAACGGGACCTGGTACGCGGGCCGTATCCTCGAAGTCGCGGGTGCTCGCTACAAGATCACCTACGACGGATACAGCTCGTCGTGGGACGAGTGGGTCGACGTCTCGCGCTTGCGCCGCCCGTGACGGGCTCGCGCGCGACCGGCGGCCTTCACCACCGGTCGCCACGAGCAGCTCGACTTACTGCTGCGGCCTCGCTGCCTTGCCGAGGAGCTCGGCCGGCAAGAGCGACTGCAGACTGTCGGCGCCGACCACCAGCCGGACTTCCTGGATCTGGCTCGCGATCTCCTTGAAGGCGTCGAGCTCCTTCAAGCGCATCAGGATCGGCTCCTGCGCCATCAGCCGTGCGGTGTTGGCGAGCGAACGCGTTGCGGCAGTTTCTTCGCGCCGCAAGATCACGTTGGCTGCTGCCTCCTTCTCGGCTTCGATGACCCGGTTCAGGAACGTCTTCATCTCACCCGGTAGCACCACGTCCTTCACGCCGACGCGTTCGACGCGTACGCCGAACACGGCTGCCTTGGGGACGACGTCGCTCTCGAGGAAGCGCGTGAGCGTGTCTCGGCCTTCCAAGAGCTCGTCGAGCGTCACGCCAGCGACGTACTGGCGCGCTGCCAGCTGAGCTGCTGAATAGACGAAGTCGCGCACGCTCGCCAGCTTCTGCGTTGCGAGCGCCGCATCTTCGAGAGCGTACTGCACGGTCAGCGTCAAACGCAGCGTGACCTTGTCGCGCGTCATGAGCTCCTGCCCCTGAATGGCGACTTCGGTGCTGCGCATGTCGACCTTGGCGATTTCCGCCTTGGCTTCCGGGTGGCTCCAGAACTTGTAGCGACCCGGTTCGAGCACGCCGACCAAGCGGCCCTGCTCGAAACGCAGTCCGCGCTCGTGAGCCATGACCGTCACGTCGACATACTCGCTCTTCGGAATCAGCCTCTCGAGCTCGTCCGTGAGGCGCGGCAACGCTTCCGTCACGTCGAAAACGACGAGTCGTACCGAAGCGTCCACGAGCCAGTAGCGGTGCACGCCTGGTCGCAGGAACACGAGTGGCATCCCATCCTGGTAAAGCACTCCGCGCTCGAGCTCGCTCAGCGTGACTTCGCCGAACCATTCTCGAGGCAGCACGGCCCGCACCTCGGGCGAGGTACGGAAGACGAGTCCGTCGGTCACCCAACGCCGTTCCCTGAGATCGAAGCCCCATACGGCGTGGTGGCCCGGACCGAGAGCTCGGACCGGCAGGCCGTGCTTGAAGAGCACGACGCGCTCGTTGAGGTTCACACGAATTGACTTGAACATGACACTCTCCCAACTCTTCCCAATAGTGGGTCCGAAGGCCTTCGCCCCAGCCGGCGCGAGCAAGGCTCCGCTTCCGCGCCTTTCAGAGAAGGCTCGGGGCTTGGGAGCGCTGCAGGCGCGCGGCTTGGCTCTCCCGTCAGAAACGGCCAGCGGGCAGTGGCGCGGGAACGCGGGCGTTCGCCTGTGGACGATGGCCTTTGTCTGCGCGCCGTGCGCGTTGGTCGTGATGTGACGCGAGAGTGGCCGTGCGTGCGGAGCGCGACGCCCTGCACGAACGGCGGGTGGGTTTCGGGCCTTCGGAACCCGGTTGTGTTTCAAACGACTTAAAGGGTCGTTCCCATGCTCTACCAGTGAGCTACTACCCCTTGGGTGGAATAGATCGGAGTCGAACCGATGACATTGGGATTGAAGCCGGTGATCACCGGCGGGTCAGCCATTCGCCTTCGAGGACCCAGCCACCGGACGGGCGCTGGCGAGGGGCCAGGCACGCGGCGCTGAACTCTGAATGAAAGCGAATCACTGGTGGAGAACGGCGGAGTCGAACCGCCAGCGTCGTTCGAACGCTCCAGCCCGCGGCGCGGGTGCTCGACCTTCGAGAGCTTCTCCAAAAAAGGGGACGGCGCCAAGCCCTGAACAGGGCGCCGTCCGCATCGACTAGGTGACGAGGTGGGGCGCCAAGAAAGGCTCCCACTCTTCAGGGATCGTGCCCTTGTGCCAAACTGGAGATACCAGCGGCAGCGAGCTCGGATGGGTCGGTGCGCTCCGCGGGAACATGCCCGCTTCGTCGCACGTGAGGTGACCCTTCTTCGAGTTGCATGGCTTGCATGCGGTCACGATGTTGAGAAAGTGAGTGCGTCCGCCGCGTGCTCTCGGCACCAGGTGGTCGTACGTCAGCTCGTTCCACGGGAACTTGACCCCGCAGTACTGGCAAGTGAAGTGGTCCCGCTGGTACACGTTCATGCGCGAGAACTTCACGCCTTTCTTGTAGCGTCCGACGCTGCGGCGCAGGCGTACGACAGCAGGCATGTGCCAAGTGACGGACGGAGAACGCAGTTCCTCGTCGTACTCAGCGAGCACGTCGACCGTGCCTTCGTAGACCATCTTGACTGCGTCCTGCCAACGCAGGATACGCAGCGGAAAGTACCAAGCAGTCAGTAGTAGAGTTCTCGTGGACATGTGGGACCTCACAGGGCTGGGCTAGTGTCAGCGTTTGAGCTTGTGCTTCATGGTGTCTCCTCGAGACCTAACAGGGCCTCGTGGTGATAGTGGGCGAAGGTCGTTGGACCTCCACCCAGAGAGCGATGGCGCCGCGTCGCCAGTCGATGCGAACATCGCGCGGCCGTGCGGCGTGGCGCCTGCGACCGCGTTCGCAAAAGCTGCGTAGGCTTTCGGGAACTGGCGATGACTGCGTGAAAACGTTGAAAGCCGCCGAGGGAGGACCTGGGCGGCTCACTCGACCGCTACGGGCGATGGTCGAGATGCAGCGATCGTAACCCTGCACGATCGCAGACGAATCCGCTTTAGTTCCGATCCTCCGGCGCGTTGGGTTTCAACGCGGCGCTGCTCTCGGTGGGGTGGGGGAGGGACGTACCCACTGAGCCAGTTGCAGGCACCCACACCGCGCCCGCTTGCCGACGGCGCAAGGCCTGCGGGCAATGGAACGTGCGGCGTGCACGCAGCTGGATCTGGCCGAGCTGACTCATGACGACGGTTAGTGTATTGAGGGCGCGAAGTTTGTCAAGCACTGCTTCTTCAGCAGGCTTGCCGCGCTGCCGCTTCCTCGAGCAGCTCGAGGTCGGATTCGCAGGAGGGGACGGGGCAGTTTCTGGCCGGCCTCGCCGCTGTGCGCGGCGCTTTGTCGGAAGCCCCGCAAGCTTCGAGCGACGCGGTGGCGTCGAGGTCACCGCGCGCCAGATCGGTGGACATGTCGAAGCCGCAGCTGAACAGCTCGACATCGCTCCACGCAGCGATGGGCGGGCGGGACGCGCGGCACGCCTCGAACGCTGCGACAGCGGCCTCGCAGCTCGTGCGGAGCTCTTCGAGCTCGCTGTCCAGCGTGGCTTTCGTGGCGCGGCACTCGAGGCTGTGAGCCTCGGCTTCAGTCGCTTTCGCCAGCGTCGCGGCTGTCTCCGCCCCGCGCCCTGGGGGAGAGGCGCGGCCGGCATCGACGGCCGCCGCGCAGACGGCAACCGAGGCTGTCAGCACGATGAGGAGCGACTGGTGGCGGTGTGAGCGGAGCATGGCCAACGCCCCCTGGTACGCCGCCCGCGAACTCGACCTTCCCTACCAGCCCAACGTTCCAGTTCCAGCCCGCGTGTAACGCCAGCGCGGGATTTACTGGCAGGTTTTGCCCTGCGCCTGGGCAGCTGTCTTGTAGCCCTCCAGCGCTGTTTGGCAGGCACTGTCGGGCACGCCGACGCGCCCGTAGTTTTCGCACGCCGCCGCTGGTCCCCCGATCGTCTGGCAGCAGCGCGCAGCTTGGGCACACACGCCGCTGCCTTCGGTCGCGTCTCCGGTACCGACGCCAAGGACGTTCACGGCCACCACCACCGCCGCCACACCGATGCCGACTACGGCGCCGAGCACACCGATGATGAGCCCGATCTTGGCGCCCTTCGGCATCCCGGGAACGCCTTGGATCGGCACCATGCCCGGGGCGCCCATGGCGTAACCCTGCGGCGCTCCGCCATAAGCTTGGGGTCCGCCGTAGGCCTGCGCGCCAGGGTACTGGCCAGGCTGTGCATAGGCCTGAGCCTGCGGGTTGGGTTGTCCGTAGGCATTCGGTGTCCCGTAAGCGCCAGCCATCGGCGCCTGCGGCGCGCCGCCGACGCCCTCCAGCGCTACCTTGCTGGGGTTTTGCGCATCGTAGCGGATGGTGAGCATCACGCCCGGCTGGATCTGCGGGAGCTGCAGCTCGGAGATCATCGTCGTCAGCGTCGTCTGATACGGCGGGCGCCCCGCGGGTTGCACCTCGAGGCTGATTTGCAGCTGCAGGTGCCGGTGCACACCCACCGTCATCGTCATGCCGCCCATCTGGACGCCGAGCACGCGGGCGCTCGCCTGGATGCCCTCGCGCAGCAAGCGATCGCGCTCCTGATTCGCGCGTTTCATGCCCCCGAACACCTTGTACAGGGTGAAGAAAACGCCGCCGACCACGACGATGGTGATGACTAGTCCAACGATGGGAACGATGATGCCAACCGCATCCATACCTCTTCTCCTCGCCCTCTCGACTCGGTTGCCGGGAACAATGGCCGCCGTCGAGCAAGGGCGCCGTCATGATGCCGAGTTTTCGCGGCGCCAGCAATCATCGGCTGCTGAGCGACGACGCAGACCACATCGACCTACGCCGTCGCGAAAGGGGCCGGCCGGCCCTAAGCACGCTTCGTAAACACGCGGCACGTGCCGAGCGGGTGAATCGGCCCCCTCACGACAGCGCACCCGCCGCAAGCGTCGCGCGCACCCGGCTGCCAATGTTGGCAGGCGTCGCAGCGGCGGGACGCGTCCGCGGCACGATCGAGGTACTCGACGGCTCTTCGCGCCTGGAGATCCGCGGCTGGCAGGCTGCCCGCGTCCCAGCAGGAAAACTCGCGCTGTTTGCAGCTTGCGAGAGTCGCTGCTGCGAGCAGCCCGCCGCCCGAGAGCAGGCCACGCCGCGTGAAGGCTCGTTTCTTCATTGCTCCCGCGTCCGCCTCACCGGCCGCCGAACGCTTTTGGAGGGCGCGCGCTGATCGCAGCCCAGAGCGCCTGGAGCTCGATCTCATCCAAATTCTGCGTCAGGTCGACCGCCATGAACGGATCGAGCTTCTGCCCGTTCTTGCGCACGCCGGTCTTCAGTACCTTCACGAAATCATCATACGTGTAGCTCTTGATGCCGGTTTCGTGGAGCGTGATGTTGAGCGGAACTGGCAGCGACGGCGGAGCTCCGGGGATCGGACCACCGGCGAGCGTTTCGCCGTGACAGCCCGTGCACAATCGCACGACGAACTCGCCATAGGCCTTCGTGGGAGCAGGTGGCGGCGCCGTGTCTTTGGGTTTGCCTTCGACGAAACGGGCGACGTCCCAGGGAAACTCGTCGCGGCGGTCGAGCACCTTGCCCAGCGTACCGATCGACGTGGTTCCGTTGGGTTTGTTCGAGGGCTTGACCGTCCTCAGGTACGACACGATCGCCGCGATGTCCGAGTCCGGGAGCCAGTAAAAGTCTTGCACGGGCATGAACCGAATCGAGCGGTTGTCCTTCTTCACGCCCGTCTTGAGGAGTCGTGCGAGCTCGGCGTCGGAGTACACCGCGAGCAGGCCGCCCTCGGTGATGTTCGGGCCGGCAAAACTGCCCACGGGGCCGACGTCGACGACTCTGCCGCCCGCAAGATCTTTGCCGTGACAATCGTGGCCCGCACAGCCTCCGATTGAGTGCGACAGGTGCTCACCGCGCGCGATCACTTCCGGATCGGTGGATCGCTTGATGGCTGGAAGTGGGGTCGAGTAGACCTTGGCCATGCTTGCGTCGAAGGCTCGCGTCAGGATCAGCACGTACGCCCCGAACCCTAGCGCCAGCACTCCGAGCGTGGCGCCCACTCCGATCAATACTTTCTTCAGCAACGGTTTCATGACTAGCCTCGTTGAGGATGTGGGCGACAGCTCCGAAAGCGACCAGAGTTAGCGGAGTTCGCGCTGTGCTTCAAGACCCTGGCTTTCACAGCCCGGGTTCAGCTCGAGCGGCGCTCTGGGCCGGCTGATGGAGCCTTCTGACGGTCTCGATGGTGTCGGCGCTGTCGGCGGACTTGTCCGGGCGATAGCGCCTCACCCGCGCGAAGCGCAGGGCGAGCCCGGCTGGGTAATGCGGACTCGCCTGTAGCCCGTCGAAGGCGATCTCGACCACCAGCTCGGGTTTCACGTACACCGTGTAAGCGTCGCGGCTGATCTCGCGTTTCAGGAGCTCAGCGGTCTGGTAGTCGAGCAGCGTGTCGGTCAGGCCCTTGAAGGTCTTGCCGAGCATCACGAACCCTCCAGCTTCGGGATCGCGCGCTCCGAGGTGCAAGTTCGAGAGCCAGCCTTTGCGACGCCCGCTGCCCCACTCGGCCGCCAGTACGACGAGATCGAGCGTGTGCACGGGCTTCACCTTGAGCCAGCTCGCGCCGCGCCGCCCCGCTTGGTACTCCGCGCCCAGCGATTTCACCATCACTCCTTCGTGTCCGGCGGCGAGAGCGCGTCCGGCGAACTCGCTGAGCTCGGATTGCGTGGGACGAATCAGACGCGGCACCGTGCGCCAAGCGGACGAGTCGGACGGCGTCACGCTATCGAGGTGAGCCAGGCGATCGAAATAGCTGGTATCCACCAGGTCTTGGCCGTCGCGATGCAACACGTCGAAGAGAAACACCGACAGCGGCAGCTCGGCCTGCTGCTCTGCCACCTGAAGCTTGCGACCGAAGCGTCGCATCGTGACTTGGAACGGCAGTGGCCGCCCTTCCGGCGTGAGCGCCGCGACCTCGCCGTCGAGCACCAGCTGCCGTGCCGGCACGTTCTGGGCGAGCGCGACCACCTCCGGCATCGAACTCGTGATGTCGTTCAGCTGCCGGCTGTAGATGCGTACCTCGCCATCGCTTTTGTGGATCTGCACCCGGGCACCGTCGAGCTTGTATTCACCGCTCGCCTCGCCCAGTTGCGCGAGCGCTTCGTCGAGATCGCTCGCGGTCTGCGCCAACATGGGTCGCACGGGTTGAAACAGCTCGAGGCGAAACTGGCTCAAGGCGGCCGGGCCTTCGCTGAGCACGCTGGTCGCGACCTGTCGCAGGTCGCCGGCGAACATCACGGCGCGCCGCAGCGCCGCAGCCGGCACCGCGCTCGCTTCGGCCACCGCCTCCAGCAAGATCCCTTCGAGCGCGCCTTGCCGGAGTTCGCCCGTGACCAGCCGCAGCAAGAAGCGCTGCTCGCGCTCGGTGGCGCGCGTCAGCAGCTGCCGCAGGCGTCGCGCGCGCTCGCCCTTCGAGCCTTTGCCCTGCGTGTGCGCGAGCGCGTCGAACTGCGCGTCCACCTCGCCCAAGCTGAGCGTCGCGTGATCGGCCCCCCTTTCCGGACGTGCCGCCTGCAACGTCCCGTAGCCGATACCGAGTTTGCCCTGCCGCAGGTCGCCGCACAGAAAGGCGACGCAGATCGCCGCGTCCCCCCCGGCCGCACGCAAACACTCCGCCAGGCGCCCGATCTTCTGGCGGCGCTTGGGAGTGGCTTGAACTGCCTCCGACGCGGACACCAGTGTTTCGAGCAACATGGACCCTCGGGATTAACTTAGGCGCGAGGCGCGGGCATGCCCAGTCTGCTTTTGCCCACGCCCGGCCGTTGCGCCGATTTTGGCTGGCGTTGGCCCCAGGCGTGCGCTACGCGCAGCCTCCCCATGACGTTGACACCCAAGCAGAAGCAGTATT